>CANJPX010000142.1 GCA_947476185.1 Bacteroidota bacterium | reverse complement strand
TAGTTGGAGTAACTTCAATTGGATTATTAGTTGCAATAGGTTTTGAAGTTGTTGTTTGCTTAGGATTTGTTACATCCTTTACAGAAGTTTTGCTATCCGAACCGGTATTTGAAGGTGTATCATTAGTTGGAGTTCCGAAACTTACACCTTTTAATTGCAATGCTCTGTTAATTTCCTGATAGGAAGCGCTCATAGGAACATCAACAATTTCAGAGAAAAATTCTTGCCCGTCATTTGTATAGGATAGCGTATAATTGCTACCCGGAGGGATGATTATTGTAAAACTGCCATCTCTTAACATTGGTTTGTAAACACCTGCAACAATCCCTGTTTCGTTGTTAGTAGCAACAATTTCCAAATAAGGAGGAAGTTTTTGACCTTCAACAGGAATAATAATTCCTTTTATGAGCACCAAAGGAACTTCTTTACGCTCAGGTAAGGATACCATATAAATATCTTTTTCTCCATAACCTTCTGGGCGGGAAGAAGAAGAGTAGTAGCCTCTTTTTCCATCAGGAGAAGTTACATAAAATACATCGTCATCTGTAGTGTTAATAGGATAACCAATATTCAAAGGTTCTTCCCAACCATTTGTTTCTTCATTTTTGGAAGAAAAAAATATATCGAAACCTCCGATAGAATTATGTCCTTTTGAACTAAAAAACAACACATTTCCACTTGGGTGAATAAAGGGAGATTCTTCATCGTAAATTGTGTTTATCGGAGCACCAACATTCACTGCTAAACTCCATTTATTATTAGGTAATTTTACACACTTCCAGATATCACGACCTCCTAAACCGCCTTCTCTGTCACTCACAAAATAAAGGGTGTTTCCATCAGGACTAAGACATGCACTGGTTTCCCATTTTGAAGTATTGATATCGGAGCCCATTGCTTGTGGGAACGACCAATTATCACCATTTAAAGAACTAAAATAGATATCACCTCCATTTACATCTTTATAGATCAAAAGGGTTTGAGCATCTGCAGTTAAACCAACGCTAGCTTCGTGGCCGGTTGTATTGATATTCGAACTGACAGAAATAGGGGAGGTCCAAGTGCTGTCACTTTTTTTGTATGCAACATAAATGTCCTCAAAATATTGGCCATCATCTGTTTTTTCAGTACCTGTACCAGTTACCCTTCTGGAAGTGAACATTAATGTTTTTTCATCTGCAGATAGCACTGGGCTATATTCTGGTGCAGGAGTATTTATGCTGTCGCCTAGATTTTTTAGGATAATACCGATAGGAGCATTTACTAGCGATTTTGCATTTTTGCTGATCTCGATTTGACGATCAACATCTTTTATCAGAACTTGATTTTTATCTCTTAAAAAGGACTTAAATTTTTCAAAATTTGCAATGGCCTCATCAAATTTATAGTTGAAATGAAGTGCTTGGCCATAATAGTAATAGGCATTAACCGGTGCCGTTTTTTCAGTTGGCTCTAAATCATTATATTTTTTAGAAGTGTTTTTTACTGCTTTTTCAAGGAAATAAAGTGCTTTATTTTTCTCTGTTTCTGATTTTAGATAGCATAACCCTACTTTGAAATTTATATTTGCATTTACTGAATCGATCACATAAGCATCTTTGAAATTTGTCAAAGCCAGAGCATAATTCCCTTCTAAAATTAGATAATTCCCTTCTGTAAATTTTTGACGGTAGTCAGCTTTTTCCTGTGCTGATATTGAAAAAGATAAAATTAGTAATGAAGAAAATAAAAATATTTTTTTTTGCATACAAAATATCATAATAAATAATTGTGGCTTAACTTTTTTGATTAAGCAGAATTGAATAAAATTAAACAAAAATATAAAAATTAATAAGGAGAGAATTATAAAAATTTAAGTAAAAATATAAAAAAATTAATGTAAAGCAAATAAAATAAATTTGGAGGGATTGATAAAAAAAACCTTATAAAAGTATTAAGTTGTTGTAAATGAATTATTTAGATTCAATTATTTTCATTTCAACTCTTCTGTTAAGTTGCATACCTTTTAAATCTGGTTTCCCATTTGGCAATAGGTTTTGAGCTAGTGGCATTGTTTCTCCATAGCCTTTTGCAACAAGGTATTGCGCTTTAATTCCCTTTTTTATCAGCGCTGAAACAACAGCTTGAGCCCGCATTTGTGAAAGTTTCAAGTTTGCAGCATCATTTCCTTTGCTGTCGGTATGTCCAGCAACTTCAACGGTTAATTCGGGGTATTCTTTCATCAAAGCTAAAAGTTTATCCAGCTCTAAATTTGATTCTTTACGTAGAGTAGCCTTGTTTGAATCAAAGAAAATATTATTCAGTACAATCTTAGACCCAATTTTCACCTTTTCTAATACAATATCCTTTGTAAGGATAGAAAATTCAGGCTGTTTAGGGACATTAACATTTTCGGATTGGAAAAGGTACCCTTTTGCTTCATAAGACAAATTATAGTTCTGCCCTCGATTTAAAATAAAATAATAGGATCCTGAATCAGAAGCAGTGAAATAGGTGTCAATTAATTTTCCTGTTAAATTATCTTTTACAACAATTTGAGCTCCGGTAATTACATTTCCTTCCTGATTTTTTACAGTTCCTGTGATACTAATTGTTCCTAATGTTTTACTTTCAAGATTAACTAATTGAAGCAAAAGTTCTTTTTCAATTTCTTGATAGGAGGAATTTGCGGGTATATTTATAGTGACATTTATAGGTTGGTATCCTTCTGCTTCATAGCTAATATTATATGTTTTACCTTCAATTCCAGGAGTTAGGATTAACAGATATTTACCGGTAACAGTATTTGGTCTGACATTCTGAACGACTAGTCCGCTCTCCATATCGGTAACAAGAATTTCTACGCTGGAAGTTGCTTTTGTCGATCCATTGAAAGTAATATAACCCTTTAGAAGTGTAAGTGGCTCAACAATAGCTTTTTCAAAGTTTAGCATATATATATCTTTTTCTCCATGGCCATCTTTTCTAACAGAAGAAAAATAGCCTCTCTTTCCATCAGCAGATTGAACATAAAAAATATCATCATCAGGAGTATTGATTGGCGACCTTAAATTTTCGGGAGTGGTCCATTTTCCATTTTCATCCTTTACAGATTTGAAAATGTCGAATCCACCCATGTTTTTATGGCCTTTAGAGCTAAAGAAAAGGGTAACGCCATCGGGGTGAATAAAAGGTGCATCCTCATCAAATTCTGTGTTTATTTCAGGGCCAAGGTTAGTCGGCATGCTCCATCGACCGTTCGGAAGTTTTACACATCTCCAAATATCTCGTCCACCGAAGCTGCCTTCTTTTCTATCAGATACAAAATATAGCGTGTTACCATCCACAGTAAGAGAAGCGTGTGTTTCCCAATTTGGCGAATTAATATTTGAACTCAAAGGTGTTAAGCCGCTCCAGGTGTCACCTTCTAAATTGCTATAGTAAATATCACCTCCGTTCACATCTCTGTAAACAAATAATTGTTGACCATCAGCAGAAATGCTTATATCTGCCTCATTATCATTGCTGTTGATGTTTGTACCAATAGACTTAGCAGTTGACCAAGTACCATCACCCTTTTTATTACAGATATAAATATCTTCCAAGAATTGGTCGTTTTCAGTTTTCTCACCACCAGTGCTACCAGGTCTTCTGGAGGTGAAAATCAACGTTGATTCATCAGCTGAAATTACAGGACTATAATCCGGAAATGCAGAGTTTACACTGTCACCAAGATTATTAATTGCAACAACGACCGAATCCTTTATTAGTTCGATCGCATTAAAATTTGTTTCAATTTGTTTGCCTAAATCTGCAGCTAGTTCTTTATTTCTATTTCCAACAATATCCTTTAGCTTATTCAAATAAATGCTGGATTCATTAAATCTGTAATTCAAGCGATAGGCTACACCTAAAGAATAGTAGGCGAGTTCTGGGGCTTTTTTTTCTTTTGGATCTTCAGGGTTGTAATTGTGTGATACGTTTTGCACAGCTTTTTCGAGAAATGCCAGCGCTTTATTTTTTTCTGTGGCAGACTCTAAATAACAAATCCCCATTTTGTAATTGATATTCGCATTTGTCGAATCAATTTGATATGCAGATTTAAAATATTTTAATGCCAGTTGGTAGTTTTGTTCCAAAATTAGATAGTTCCCTTGCATGAAGTTTTCACGATAATCGCCTTTATCTCCTTGAGAAAAACAAAGGCTGGAGACAAATGTAAAGAATACAATAAAAAGCTTATTTTTCATAAAATAGAAATCCCTTTAGGATGCTGAAGGCAAATATAACATTTATGGGGATTTCAGGAAACTTTTTGTGATAAAAAATTTAGAAAAAAAGCAGTTGCTCCCTCTGATTATAATTAAATATTAATTATTTCGGATTAGCCTGTATTTTTACGTACTGATATTGTTCATAAGTTGCCTTATTTTCAAAAGCATCTTTATTATAATCAGGACCTTGCACAAGCGCCTTTGGTTGGCTGAAAGAAATTTGCGAATCGTTCAATCCTTTTTTTATTAAGGCTTTTAACACTTTTTCTTTTGCATTTTTAGCTCTTAAATTCGCCAAGTTCTTATTGCTGTTATATATGCGTGTGGGCACAGTAGAAGCACTTGATTCAATGCTAATTTCAAATGAAGGGTTGTTCAATAAACATTTTGTTAATTCGTCAATGAAGGCTTTGAAATCTTTTGCTTCTAGATCAATTTCTTTTTTATTGTATTTAAAAAATAACTGAAAGTTTGAACTTTTTGGATCACAAGGAGTTGTGCTATTTTTTGAAACTAGGCTTTTAGAGGAGTCTTTGTTAGAAACCGCAGTTGAATCTCCATAGAATGGAATCTCTCTCCTCACTACTTGATAGCCTTTTCCTTTTGGAGCATCTATTATTTCACTATAAATCTCTTTTCCGTTTACTTTAAAAATTGTTTTATAAGTACCACCAATTGGGAGATTTGCACCGAATTTTCCGGTTGAACTATTTGCAGATAGCGTTTGGATAGTATCACGTTTTAAATTGTTTAGTATATAAATTTTATTATTTGAAATACTTTCTTTTGAATGGTTGACAATGTTTCCTAGAAGGATAGTGATGTCGCGAGGTTCATATTCAGGAAATTTGATCATGTAAATGTCTTTCTCACCAAACCCTCCTTCTTTATCTGAAGAAAAGAATGCTCTTTTGCCGTCTGCGGTTGTAATTAGAAAAACATCATCATCGGTGGTATTTATAGGGTAACCATAGTTTATTGGCGGCGACCAGTTACCATTTTCATCATCAATAATGGAATTGAAAATATCAAAACCTCCCATAGAGTTGTGTCCTTTTGAGGAAAAGAAAATTTGTTTCCCATCTGGATGAATAAAAACTCCATCTTCATCGTATTTTGTATTGATGACGCTGCCCAAATTCTGAGCCGGCCCCCAATTCCCATTTGGTAATTTCAAGCATTTATAAATGTCTCTGCCACCAAAACCGCCGGCCCTGTCGCTTACAAAATATATTATTCTGTTATCAGAGCTATAACAAGCATGT
>CANJPX010000141.1 GCA_947476185.1 Bacteroidota bacterium | reverse complement strand
GTTTGACATGAGGGATGCACTAAAGCGTGCCCCGATTTGTGAGTTAGCGCAACTAATCATCTTTTGCCATGTTGCGGCTATACTGATACCAAGACTCGATTTCTAATTCTGGGTCACAATAGCGAGAGTGAATTAGTGATAAAAATGCTTCCCGTGCTTTTTCGGAGGCGAGCATTAATGTGTCATCGATGTGATTGGCCTTAATAAACCATTTCGTGTTATCAAGGGATGCTTTGCATTCATACATTCCAAATTCTTCGGCATTTTTAATTGCCATGTACAGAGCATAAACCTCTTCGTAATCATCTGGTTCAGCCTCATCGAGCCAGCCTTCAAAATCTGTAATTGTTGCCATAATTTCCCTTTGCTATAACTTAAGTAAGTCCCAATAAAAGAACCCAATCTTTTATTGGGACTGGTTGATAAATTTTTATGATTTTGTAAATATAATTTGAATTAGTAAGCTGTCACAAAAGAGCACACCTAATTTTTAAGCTAATAAAAAAGTCAAACACACCTTCATTCATTGCCACTCAGCCCCCCTACTAAAATATCATGCAGACTGATTTCTAGATTGGAATATACAGTGGCGGTTTCTCGCGCCTTGTATCCAGTCAATCATTCTACGCAATCCTACGGATTAAAATTTAGTGCGTAGGGTCGTTAAGCCCAGTAAATTCAAGCCTTTCATTAATGTTCTATGGTTCTACTCAATAATATTAAAAAAATAGGGGCTGTAGTAGGTTAGACTGAAGGATGTCTGTAACCTACCATAGCAGGCAATACCTATGACAGATTAGTGGGGCTCCATAAATCAATGCCGCGCAACAACATCGTCTAAATGCGTTATTAACTCAGCTACACGATTCTGCAATTGATAATGTGCCTTAAAATACTCTCGACCATTTTCGCCCAAACGCACACGCTCTTCAGGTTGCATTTCATAAAGTTTTATTACTGCCTCTGCCAAGGCACTAGCATCACCTGCTTGGCAAGTAAGCCCAGCATTAGCTTTGATTACAACATTGGCAGATTCACCGTTGCTGCTTGCGATTACAGGCTTCCCTGAGGCCAAATAGCTTTGCAGCTTACTCGGTATGGTTGCTGACAGGGTCGGCTCGTCTCGCAAAGTCAAAAGCAAAACAGATGCGGATGCATAGATTGAGGCCATATCTTCAGGAGGAACTTGTCCAGTCATTACAACATTATCCAATCCGCCATCCTCAACACTTTTTGATATGCATTTAGCCATGCTGCCGTTACCAACCAAATAGAACTTTATGTTCTCAAAAGGTTTTAATAACTTAGCTGCTTCAATAATCGTCTCGCAGGATTGGGCTGTTCCAATGTTGCCAGCGAAAACAATTGAAAACGCTTGAGCAACTGCATTTGCTATGCGCGAACCTTGGCTTGTCGTGAATAGCTCAGGCGGCGTGTCTTCAGCCGAGTTTGGAAAGTAGCGAATACTATCTTTTTTACTTGTTAATAACTCAATTGAAGCGCGAAAACCTTCACACTGAATTAGGATTGAATCGGAATAACGGTAAATATAGCGAACTGCAAGCGCTACAGAACCTAATATCCATTTGTTTTTTATAAATCCTGTTGCAACTAATGAGTCTGGCCAGATATCCTGCACCCAAAGAACTAGCGGTGCTCGCTTCAGCCAAGCCAAATATACTGCTGGCAATGCTTGTAATAGTGGTGAAAGTCCATATACAAAAACCACATCAAACTTTCTTCCTCGCAGGGCATAAGGCGCAAACAAGTAGCCTGATGCGATGAACGAAAGGTAATTAAGTACCATTCCTTTGCCAGAATTTTTACCTCGTTGTCTTAGCGGTATGCGAATTACCTCGAACCCAGAATACTCCTCCTGCTGAATGCCTGTAGCCTTGTAACCTTCAAAAATTTTCCCTTCAGGGTAATTCGGCTTGCCCGTCAAAATGGTGACCTCCATGCCTTGTTCATGCAAACTGCGTGCAACGGCATTGATGTGAAAATTTTCCGGCCAAAAATACTGCGTCCAAATTAGTACTTTCATCTAAGCACTTCTGCTAGAAATTCTTTTGCTGAACGTATTTCGACTGAAGGTTCTGCCATATCTAAAAACCGCCTGACTGCGCGGGCAATCGAGACAGGAGAGTTCGGATCAATAGTTTCAGCAGGCCGAATTACATCACGCACGTAATCCAGCTCAGATGCAAGCACAGGCAAACCAAGTTGAGTTGCCTCAATCAAGGGTAATCCAAGTGATTCAGTTTTTGATGGGAAAATCAATGCAGATGAAGATTGATATAGATTAGTGACTTCCATCGGTGTCATTTGGTCAAGATTCGCAATATTCAGTCCAAACTCCTGCGTATATCTTGTAATTTCTGCCGAAAGAAAGGGAAAAGAATGGGGATTTACTGTGAGGGCTAAAGAAGGCTTCAAGCCGGCATCTGCAAGTAAGCGCCAGGCCTCGAGCAGGTTGCTATGATTCTTATGTGCCTCACCGCTGGCAACGTATACAAAATCATATTTTTTCACACAAGTTGGCTTTCTTTCTGCTGAAGAAGCATTGATTACAGACGCAAAAGGTAGCACAGAAACTGTAATATCACGCCCCAAGCAATGTTGAACAGCAGCTGCCATAGAAGGCGTTTGTACAATATATCTGTTGCAATTCCCCCGCATTATGCGTGTCCATAACCGTTCAATTGTAAGACGAATTTTAGTGGTAAATGAGTAGAAAGCGAGCGGCCCAGTCTCAAACAGAATTCGATTTTGCACAAAAACTACAACATGACTACGAAGGGGCAGTAACGGTGGTAAACCATGGAAACACAGAACTACATCATTTTCTGTAGTTGTTCGCCACAGCTTCCATTCTGCAATTAGCCTTGAGAAAACAGATCGATTAACATAATGACGTGATGTATCTATAGGCAAATGTAATTGTTCTTTAGCACGACAGTCAAATTGGGCCAACCTAACCGAGAGATTCGGTGCTGAAAGAAGAGTTTGCAACAGCACCAAACCCCCACCAGTATGGATGTTTGGCGCATGCAGAACTACATTCTTAATGGAATCCGCCATTATTTTTCTTGCGCCATTCGGCGTCCAATACCACGTATCATCTGGCGAGCTCGTGGTGATAATATCTGACGTAAGAGCTTAACAACGGAGAACTGGCTAACAGCGATAGACCTAGTCATTTTAATGCGTAAGCTACTTACGCCATGTTGACGTGCAAGGTCACCTGCAAAAATTCCAGCTTTTTTATATCCACGCCTCCACATGCTAGAGGCAATTGCCAAGTAACCCGCTCCGAGATTTTGTCCTGCTATCGAGGCTACATCATCAGCGGACAGTTTTTTAATGAATCCAGAAAGTAAATTGTTACACTCCATTAACGCTACGTCGGCCATGTGTGTACTTCCTTGCTTTGAATGACTGCGTGCTTTAACCAGCACTTCTGCGATATGGATAAAGCGATATTTTTCTGACAGCCTAAACCACAAATCATAATCTTGCGTGGTGCGTAATTCTTCATTGAATCCGCCAAACTCCTCAAGTGCTATGCTTGGAATCAACAATGTACAGCCATGCAAGGCACTTCCCATTGTTAACCAACAACGAAAGTTTTCTGGAGATATTTGTTCTAAATGAACTGGAGTAGCTGTCGAGGGATTATCTGAAAAAACATAATAATCACTATAGATAATAGTCTCGCCATTAGTGGCAGTAGGCAAAGCCATAATTTGCCGCTCAATTTTGTCTCTAGTGTACAAATCATCATGACTCATCCAGGAAAAGTAATCCCCCTTCATCTCTCTGATTGCCAGATTTAGAGCTGATGCGACACCGCCGTTTGGCTTTACAAAATAGCGGATGGCAGAACCAAATGATTGAGCAATACGCTCTGTTTCGCCGTTATCATTGCTACCATCATTAACTACAATAATTTCCAAATTTTTATATGTTTGGGCAAGCGCACTTTTGATAGCTTCAGCTAGGAAATTTGCACCATTGAATACAGGAATGACGATTGATACTCTTGGTAAATCCCTTTGTGACAAGCTATCAACTCTCATCCTATTATCCTCGAAGAGTGAGGTATAAGCCTTATCAATACAGCGATTGACATCGAGGCAAAGAATGTGACGATAGCTAAGCCCAAGATGCCAACCACAGGATGTATAGAATATGGTGTAATTGAAATTCCAAGAATTCCACCTTTCAGAATTTCAATAACAAGTAAATGCATGAAATATATTGGGAATACCATGCTAGAAAAAAATTTCAATGGTTTCACAATGGAATTGTGAACCTTGATTTGCCTCATACATAAAAAGGCTGCACAAGAGGCAATGAGAACGTTCGGACTGAAATATTCATATGCAGTTTCAATCGGGCTCGGTGACAACGCATTAAGGTGCCAACTTAGGTAAAACGTACATAGACTTGCCAAGAAAAATACAAAGATATTTAATCGCGCAGAAATACTCAGCGACCATTCGGTGCGTGATAAATAATAGCCAAGGATAAAATATCCAGGCCAGCCTAAAAGCCCCGATAGTTTTAATTGTTGGATGAGATTTATTGGATAGTAAATGGTAATCGAATTAATCGAAAACCACAGTACGAAAAAATAAATAGCCAATTTTCTGTCTGCAATCAGGGCGCTAGAAATGGGCCGCAGGACTGGCAATATCAGATAAACGCCAATAATCATATATACGAACCATAAGTGATACATGACTGGCGCTTGCCCCATATGACTGAGCGCACCAAAAAAATCCAACGGCCTTCCAGTCCAGCAATCAACCCAGAACGCATAGATGAAACTCCAGAAAATCAGAGGAAGTGCCACTCTGGCAATACGCCCCCCAGCGACACCTATAGATGCATCTCTGCCAAGTAACAAAGCTCCAGAGAGCATAGCAAATAAAGGAACAGACACTCTTGCTAAGGAATCAATGGCGTTTGCAGTCAAAAATGCATCGAGAGAGATGGAACGGTAATCATAAAACACAGGGGCGGAAGCATGAATGAGAATCACGCCAAACATAGCAATTAAACGACAGGCATCAGCCCATGACTCGCGTCTTACTAAAGATTCTTTTTCACTCATTCTATGGCAGCGGTCTTCGATGTAAGAATAATCTTATCAAGGGGCGCCCCCACGATGACACCGTCAATACTTGATGCCACAACTTTGAACAACACAGCATCATGCATCCAGTGAAGTTGTACGTGCTCTTGAAGAGTGCCATTAGCTATTGCGCCAACAATCGAATAGTCGCCTATAGCTAAAATTGGTAATTTAAAATGAAATTCCGCTTCAAGTAAATCTCCACCATCAACACGTACAGGTGAGGCTTTGTATGCGTGGAATGTATTTCCACCAATTAATGGTTGACCAAGCCGGTCTTTGATAATAAAGCCGATAATCGGCATGTTGACATCATGTATCGCCTTTGCCGTAATCCGCACAATGACTTGCTGCTCACCTTCACAGGCGGATAGTTGATTGCCATGAGCATCGGTAAATTCTACGCTGGTAATTGTTGCATCCCCAGTGCCAAACGCAGCTGATGCAAGGTTAAAACCAAAT
>CANJPX010000140.1 GCA_947476185.1 Bacteroidota bacterium | reverse complement strand
TCAGAGCATATTGGGGATAGGGTGTATTTCAATGGCCTGCATGCCGACTGCTCCAGTGATGAAGTTAAGTCTGCTTTTCTTTACAAAATGCTTAATATGGATATATCAGGATGGAGTGCCGCCATGATCCCAGAGTCAAAAGGTTTACGAAACCAACGTTATCATTCTATGACTTCGGTGCAGAAATGGTTGGTCGATGTGCTAATACATGAGCAGTGGGGCGATATTGCAAATGACACTAACTTCGGTGATGGATATGGCTATGGTTGGCATGAATCCCTTACTTCAGCAGCTTTGTTCGTACGATATGTTGCGTGGTGTGACACTGCTAAAGCAGGCGAGTATAAACGTATGACTTTAACCCAGATGTCAAAGTATCTTGGGCAAGTCTTTGAAGCGATCCGCAATACCGGTGGTAGAGGTCAGCGAGGGTATTTCTTCGGGGGGTTATTCAATGCTCGAGCAAGGTTTGAGGCTTATGAAAAAATAAAACTCAGGGAGTTAATCATCGACTCCTGACACAAATAGCCTAACCTGACACATGCCCGACACGCTGTAAGTATTGATTTATATGGTTTGTGTCAATGTGTCAGGTTTGACAAGTAAAATATTGATATAAGAAATTAGTGTAAATAAATAACTGTATACACAGAATCTCTCACACATTGGGAGTATATAAAAAATATTCCACAGCAATTTCTTAGAGTGTTTTTTGGCTTGTCACACACGACACAATTGACACAGCCATATGTACCAAGGGCTGCAGAGATTTACACTTGACACACAGTGTCAGGTTTATGCTAACAAACCTGTCACAAACTTACAAATAGGACTAAAAGGTAATGAGTAAAAATAAAAAACATTTCCAGTACAGACTAAGGGCCACGGCAACGTCAAGTATGGAGCTTAAAAGAGTGCAAATAGTCAAAAAATAGGGGGTAAAAATGTCGCTTGTAATTGATGGATTAACAGGTATAGCCGAAGACTACCCCATAGTAGTTAAACAGCCAAAGTATAAGTGTAAGCTAAACACAAAATCAGATTGCCGGAAGGAAATGGCTAAAATTTATAGAGAGAGCCGAGCAGCTGTTATTGCTACACAAGATGCTACTCGTCAAATCTATATTTTGCAGATGATAAGTAAAGAGATTGTAGAAGCACCGATTGAGCCTAAAGAGTGCAAAAGTAAAACTGGACTTGCGTATTTTTATGAGAAGTGTGGTTTTGAAGATGAGCAGGCTTTAAGAGACTTAACTGATGACGAGTTATCTACCTTACGCAAAAGGCTAGAACAAAGCATGGTTGATGAATAAATGAATTACACACAATATTTGTAAAAAGTTATATTAATAAATCCCTGTAATAATAAGGCTTACAGAGGTTATAAGACATATTAAAATCTTTCGCAGGTTTTTTAGGGAGGGGCTCCCAGGATAGCCCCTTTTAAGCCCACAAAAATTGTGTGCTTATAATAGAATGCGTTTGAATGAAGTCGCTGTTATGCTTTTGGTGTAAGGTAGTGCGGATAGTTAACCTAAGTGCCAGAACTAAATAAGTGAGTAAGCTTGCACTTATAGTCTTTGTAAGTCCATAATCAACTAAAAAAACATATTTAGTAAGGTTAATTATGGGTATTTTAATAACATTGTCTTTTATTTGATATCCGGTTGAAAACTATTTAAAGAGAGTCTTACGTGTCGGTAATTTACGGAACTTCGTCAAACGATAATTTGATTGGTACAAGCAGTGATGACGCAATTTATGGTTTAGGTGGTAAAGACACTATCTATGGCGGTGATGGAAACGATACGCTTTACCAATTTCTTAATTATGGAGATAGCTATTTAGATGGCGGATCTGGGAATGATACTATATGGGGTGGTTATGGGAATGACACTATTATTGGTGGAGATGGAGACGATTCTTGGCTAGATGGTGATTCGGGTAATGATTCAATTTCTGGCGGTTCTGGTAATGATAAGCTCTATGGTGAAGAAGGAAACGACAACTTAGATGGTGGTTCTGGTACTGACTACCTTTCTGGTGGTAACGGAAATGACACCTTAGACGGTGGTGACGGCAATGATTCACTCTATGGCGGTGCTGGAAATGACACTTACATTATTAGAGACCGATATGACTATGTATACGATTCTTCTGGTGATGATACAGCAAATGTATATGCTGATTTTGTAAAACTTCCAAGTACTCTCGAACACGTTAATTATCTTAATGGTGCGAAGCCATTACCTTATTGGATAGATGTGCTATTACCTGATGAGGCCTCTGGTCTCCATTACGATACACTTTTAGGTAGTGCCAATACGTTTTATTATTGTTTCCCCAATGCATTGCCATCTTACGATACCTCAACAGATAATGCCAAAGGTTATAGCTCTTTTACTTCACAACAAATAGCGCGAACAGAGATAGCACTCAGCTACATTTCAGGAATCATCAATGTTCAATTTCAAAAAACAACAACTGCAAGCCAGCTAAATACCATAACGTTTGCTTCTAACGTACAAATCGATTCTGGTGGTTATGCAACATACCCGTCTGACACCTTTTCTGGCAGTGATGTATTTCTGAATGATGCTGATTACAACAAAACCCTTGCTGATGGCAAATTTGGAGCCTTGGCCTTAATACACGAAATAGGTCATGCACTCGGTCTTGAGCACCCATTTAGCAAAGCATCCTCAAACGGTCATACATCAGATCCTCCCTATTTATCGGCAATTGAAGATACTTCAAAGTGGACGGTGATGTCTTATGTGCAATTAGAGGAACAATATTTACTTCAGTATTCCGAACTAGATATTGCTGCCCTTCAATACATCTATGGTCCAAGTACAAGTGCCAGAACGGGTAATGACATTTATAAGCTGTCAGAAACGACCCCCAAATTTATTTGGGATGGACAAGGTATCGATACTATTGACGGATCTAGTATTAACCAGCCCATTACTCTTTATTTAACCCCCGGAGAATGGGGATACATCGGTAGTTCTAGCGCGACTTACATTACTTCGCCCGGTCAAATCACTGTCAATTTTGGAACCGTCATTGAAAATGCAATTGGCGGTTCTGGAAATGATACGTTGGTTGGGAATACAGCGGATAATTCACTCAGTGGAGGTGCAGGTAATGATGTCTTATACGGTGGAGATGGTAATGATACTTTTGATTGGGCTGCAGATAGTCGCCTAGGTAACGACATATTTTATGGGGGACTTGGTAATGACGTTTATGTGTTCAATTCAAACCAAGATGTAGCGATCGAAAATTCAAACGAAGGTACAGATACTATCTGGGTTTGCTTTAATTATTCTTTAGCCAATGTTGCAAATGTTGAAGAACTTCTTGGGTATGGTGTTCTAGGACTATTATTAACGGGGAACGACTTAAGTAATCTATTAGACGGTACTGAAGGAAACGATACTATCGACGGTGGAATTGGGTCTGATAAGGTCTATTTTGCTGAAAGTAGTTTGGAATGTACAATTTCGAGAACAAGCACCTATTGCAAAGTAATTACTAAGGCCGAGGGTAGTGACATAATAAAAAACGTCGAATACTTAATGTTTTCCGACAAGACCATCGATATTTCAAGCCTTTTGCTTATCAATGCCCCTCCGTCAGGCTTAGATAAAACAGTCAATTTAATCGAAGATGGGACATATATTTTTAGTGTCAGTGACTTTGGGTTTTCTGACACTGATAGTAATACTCTCGCTGCCGTTAAGATTAGTTCTTTAGCTACCGTTGGACAGCTCATCTACAATGGAACTGCCATAACCGCTACACAGATTAGCAGTGGTTATGAGGTTAGTGCAGCGGATTTATCATCGGGCAAATTGGTCTTCACGCCTAATTCAAATGGCAATGGAAGTGCCTATAGCAGCTTTTCATTCCAAGTTAGAGATAATGGAGGTACATCAAATGGTGGCATTGATTTAGATCCAACTGCCAAGACTATTACTTTCAATGTAACTTCAGTTAATGATGCGCCTTTAGGCTCTGACAAAACTGTAATCGTCGCGGTGAATGGTTCATATGCGTTCATATTAACCGATTTTGGATTTAGTGATGTTGATGGGAACACCCTATCATCTGTCAAAATTGACTCACTACCTGCTTTAGGTAAGCTCAATTACAATGGCACAGCACTCACTTCAAGTCAGATTTCTGCTGGGTATGAGATAACATCAAGTGATGTGTCCTCTGGAAAACTCACGTATGCGCCTGTAACTGGTGGTTCCGGATCAACCTATAGCAGCTTTTCATTCCAAGTTAGAGATAATGGTGGCACTTCAAACGGTGGCATTGATTTAGATTCAAGTGCCAATATCATTACCTTCGATGTAACTTACAATCTTATTATTGGTACTTCAGGTAATGACAATCTTAAAGGAACTTCTGGTAACGACACTATCACTGGCGGTGCGGGTAATGATTTGATTACTGCTACCTTAGGTACTGACACCATTGATGGTGGTGCAGGTACCGATACCATTCTATTCAGTGGCATCTGCTCAACTTACACTTTGGCTGCTGGCTCAAATGGCACTATCAATGTATCCAGCGCAAGCCTAGGTTCAGATGCTATTTCAAATGTTGAACGATTTCAGTTTAAGGATATCTGGTATGCCAGCGATACAAACGCCAATAATGCTGCTCAGGTTATTTATGCAGCCTTCGGAAAAAATTACGTTAAGCAATTTTTGTCTACTGGTATTTCGCTGGCGGATTCTGGCATGAGCCTAAACGGGTTGTGCGAAATGGTCACTAATAATCATTTAGTTGAGAGCATTTCAGGACTGAATACAACAAAAGGTTATGTTGATACATTATTTAATAACGTTGTTGGTCGAATGCCAACTGCTTTGGAAGAGTTAAGTTTTACTAGTCAGATAGACTCAGGAGGCATAACTAAGTTGGGGCTTTTAGAATTGGCTGCTGCCTATAGTTTGACTGTTTCTGATGTGAATGCTTTGAAGGTCAATTTGATTGGTATTCCATTTGAACCCGCCTTGTAGAAATCTTCTGAAATAGAGCAAGTTATTTTTTCTCCATTTGTATATCTGTATGTGTCATTTGATCCTACTGACAGTATTGTACAGGAAAATCAAATTATCAATGGCGTACCTATATTTAAAAGTCGTTATGGATTTTAATCTAAGAAAAGATAAATAGGTAATTAACCATGGTTAATGCCAGATTTATGAGTGGAGTTTATGCGGACGGGGAGGGAGTTTCCAAACAAGAAAATAGGGGTGCTTTGATTATTTGACGGTATAAATGACGGTATAATTTTTTTACAAACCCAATGGACTCAGTAAACACAAGATATGTGTGGCAATGTTATATAGAACTTTGGCCATTGAAATCAATGGGTTAAGTTAAAAATAATATTGCTAAAATCTCCTACGTCACACACCTGTCACACTTCGAAAAAACACAACGCAACAAACGAGTCCATTGAGTGCGGTGGGACTTTAATTTCAAGTATTAGCAAGATAATCGCGATAGATAACACGCCATCGCTGAATGCCTCGGTTCGTGCTTTACCCATGATAAGAACTTCTATTTTTGCGTAAGAAAATACCTCAACCAGCTAATAGCGTATATCAAATGTTTTTAGCAATGCTTCAAAGGCATCAATTGGCAAAGGTTTGCTGAATAAATAACCCTGAAAACTCGTGCAGCCTAATTTTTTGAGTAAGGCCAATTGAACATCGGTCTCTAAGCCATCCGCAATTACATCTAAATCAAAGTTGTGCGCC
>CANJPX010000139.1 GCA_947476185.1 Bacteroidota bacterium | reverse complement strand
TAAAAACCAACGACTATCAAAATAGTACCTGGAAATAGATAAAAGCCCCATAACCGATGAGTAAACAAAAAAATGCTCAAATTTATTGTAATTCCAGCGAGTAATACAAAAAATGGAGCAAGAGAAACTTTTTGAAAATAATTAGACTTATTGGTTTTGTTCACAATAAAACTAATAATAAGTGCACAACCAATTAATGCTAGTATTGTTGTAATGCTGGCCGGTCCAATCATCCAGTCGTTGACGAAAAATTTAATCCACTCAATAAATCCTATATTACTTTGGTCAGCTCCATGACCTGTATGGGCAAAAGTACTCCCTCCCCAAATAGCCAATGCTGTTATAAATTTAAATTTGTAGAAAAGTATTAAAGCTATTGAAAAATTAAGAATGATTAATCCAATGACACCAGCAATTTTTATTACTAATATGTGGGGTGTTGATTTCAAGGCTGAATATTTATCAATTAATTTATATATAACAAAAGATAGAACAATATTGGGCAGTAATATGGGTACTGCCAAGCCTAATCCGACAAGAAAATATCCAAAAGCCTCTAATAGGTCTGTAATATACTCTTCATAATTTTTTTTCTGTAAATATTCTAAACTGGCTGCAAATAAAAATACTGGAATAATAGGTAAGGTAGATATTTTTGTACCAAAAGCTAAGCCAAGATAAAACCAGTAATTATGTTTTAAGCTCATTTTCTTTTTCTTAAAGAAAACCAGGAAAATAGCTATAAACAATATTTGTTGAGGTTCTGGTTTAGGCATGCTCATAAAATATGCTGAATATGGCATAGCTAAAAGAGAAGCTAATAGTAAAAAACGTAACCCCCAATGCTTTAAAAAAGTGACACAAAGTAAAGTGAATGCAGATATTAGAAAAATAACTTGAGTCATTCTTCCCGCAAAAATTTGTCCCGACTCGCCAAAAAAATATTCTGGTAAATAAGAAAAGATAGCCATTGAATTAAATAGTGATCGTCCATATCGATGATCACCCCCATCAATGATACTCCACCAAAAGTATGTTAATCGTTTATCGGTTGTTTCTACAAAATAACCGTCAGCCTTGGCATTTATAAATCCATATATAAAATGTTTTAATTCAGAGGGGTTGATAATGTTTTTTACACCGTCGAATGTTATTCTTTCATCCATGAAGAGTGCAAATCGTCCTGCTGTTAGGTCTAAATTTGCTAACGTAGACATTACGATGTAAAAACATATCAAGCTAATGAATAGAAGAATCCAGATTATTTCATTTTTAGAGTGATAAATATTTTTAAATGGACTCATTAGTTCTATACTCTATTTTGCAATTTGCTGTCTGTATTTTTCTGCATCCCAATTTAACAGGTCGCTAATTTCTTTCTCATTCAATGAGTTGAGGGCGGCTTCCTTGGGTTGTCTTATTATTACATTGTAATAGCATTCAAGTTGTACTTGTTTAGCTAAGCTGAAATTTGATTTTACGTACACGCCTTGTTCTCTTAAAAAAGCCAATTCAGGCTCGTAGCCTTTTTCTATGTCTTTTAAAAGGTACTCTTCGGTTTCATAACAATTAGGTGAGGCGCCTAAAAATACTACATGATCAGGGTACAGTACCCAGTCTTGTTTTAAGCGGTTAAAAATTTCAGGCATTAGTGCTAAGTGTTGTAAATTTGTGTTTTCAATCGGAAAGTATTCTACTACATGACCTGTCAAGATAGGTGATGGATTTACCGTTGTTACGTTGTTTACAATGGGATCTATACTAAGATCCGTCAAGATATTAGTGAGTATATTATTTACTTCTTCAATATCAGTTCCACCAATTACAATTCCATGATTTTGAAGAAAGAGAATATTTGCTTTAGGAGTTTCAGTAATTGCATCCGCAACTGCCTTTGCTAAAGCCTCCCCTGGTTTTTGATAAGACACAAGTGCCCAAGAGATATTTGTTTTTAGATTTTGAGCTATTTCAAATTCTGGATTATTTCGAACTAAATAAGCCAGTGGCTCAATAGCATGTAAATGGATAACCACTTGATGTGGCATTAAGGCATGTAGCAGTGTTTCAATTGATGGCCTTAATTCAGAGTTATCAATTACTTTAGGAGTGACTGTGAAATCACCACTATTGATAGCTAATTGAAGATGAACTAAATTAACAGGTACAAAAATATTTTTATCTAATGCATCGGCTAACCAAGTACCAGAAGCTTTTACCCAAAGTGTATCGCCATCTTTCCATGAAACATTACCACCAGCACCTTGTACTAGCAAAGGGTCTTTACCAATAACTGCACAATATTTGTTAATTGATTCTTTTAGAAATTCATTAGCGTGTTTCATATTGTATTTCCTAATCGTGCAACTAGATTTCTTAAGTCTCTATATTCAGTAAAAATTGCATCTGGTGCATTCTTACCGGTACCTATTTCTACTCCATCATGTATTTTTTGTATTGTAATTGCATTTATTTTTTCTTTTCCCCCACAAATATCATTAACGGGGTTATCTCCAATCATCCAAATACAATCGCCTTTAGGTTGCATTTTTTCAAGTGCGATTTTAAAAGGGGCTTCATGGGGTTTGTCGAAGCCGGCTTCTTCACTGGTGACTATATAATCGAAGTAATGATCTAAACCAAAATAGACTATTTTACGAAATTGAATTTGGGCTGTCAGGTCAGTAACAATAGCGGTGGGTACGCCAAGTAATCTAAGGTCGTCTAAGAGATCTTTTACTTCATCAAATAATACAGCATTGCTAAGAAAAGTACGCCAATACGTTTGTTCAAAGTCCAGTGCCAAAAGTACCTGAGAGCCAAGCCCCATTATTTCAAGCATACGCTGCATATATAAAAGACGACTATGTGAAGAAGCTGTATCTTTTAGACGCGTCTTAATTTGATGCCTTGCTTCTTTAAAAGCAATGTCAAATTCAGCAGGTTTGATAGAAAAAGTATTTACTACTTTATCTTTTACTGCTTTTTGGGCTTCTATATGTGCGGGCTCGTAAGGGTATAATGTGTTGTCAGTATCGAATAGAATGGCATCAGGAAGTTTACTGAATAGTTCCTCAGAATAAATTTTTATCATATTAGTCGTTTCCTAAGTGCTTGATCAACGTGCGATAGCGTGATTAACTGCATTAATCCCATAATGCCATTTTGCCATTTTGGTTTAATGTCTAGGAATTCAAAAATTCGAGGGCAAATAATTCCAGCTGCTAGCTCTATGTCTTGTGCAGATGTTTCGCCCTCAATGGTAATTTCAATTTCAGAGGCGTCGTTATTGACTACCATATCCACATGAAGACCACAAATGCCAACAAGCACTCTAGTGAGTGATTGTTGATTAATTCCATCTCGCGAACGCGTTACAATTTTGAGGCTCAGTGGGTTTTTATCGATGTTATGGTCTTTTAATAATCGAGAGTGAATAGGTTTTAAGGATAAGATTAGATTAGCATGAGAAGATTGGGGTCTAATAAAACGCGCTGAATCGGGCTCTCGTTTGTCGAAGGAAGCCAGCACCTTTTCAAGAGTATGACCTCTTTGAAAAACATCTCTTTGTAGTTTAAAATGTCGTCGAAGATCTTCATCTATATCAAGATAAATACTTAAGTTATAACAGTCCCTTAGGATTGGTAAATAAAGCGCGTGCAAACCACTCGCAATAATAATGTCATTACTTTTAATATAGATGGGGCGACTCATTTTGCCGGTTTTATGCTCATAATGCCTGGCTTGGATGGTTTTTCCATCGGTGAGAGCAATCAAGTCGTTTGAAAAACTTTCTAAATCATTGGCCATAGGATTTAAGTGCGTCATGACTTGCCACATGGGCTTATGACGATCCCATAGATGATAATCATCACCGGATAAGGTGGTAACAGAATGACTACCAAATAAACCCATGAGGGCATCAGAAAAAGTGTCTTTACCCGCACCAGAATCACCGGCAATACCAATAACAAAAGGTTTACGACTGAGACGAAAATAATCGTTACGACTCACAGTTTCTCGCCAAATGCGAACGGCAAGAATTAGTCCTGTTGAAAAAAGAGCGGTATGTAACAACGAGGTAACATGGCTAATCTGTTGCTCAGTCAAATTAAAAGAATGAATTAAGTCCAACTGGTCAAAGTTGAATAGTTTAATTGGGATTGTAAGTATATTAATCAGTGCATATAATCCCGAAAATGCGCTGGTTAGCGCCATTGCAATTCTTCCACTCTTCGCTTGATAATAAACCAATAGTGGAATTGCCCAAATAAACCAACCCGGTGAAGCGGGTGTCATAAGGACAACTAAAAGAAAAGCTATCCCTAACGTAGCGTTAAATAAGTCATGGTTGGGTCGACGGATGCGCCAAACCATATAAAGTATCAATAAGTAACTTAATGGCACGATATAAATAAAGATATTTGCACCAAGATCAATATTTAAATTATAGATTTTACCAATTTCCGGATTACTGAGTAACATCAGTAATCCACTACTGGAAAGTATAAATGGTAAGAGTGTTAAAACGCCGCCAAGAAACAATCCTGTTAAAAAGGTAGGTAAAATTTGACGTAAAGATCGATTGTTAAATAAGTAAATTAAAAAAAAAGGTAAGGCTAAGACCATACTTAATTTAGCTGAAATTGAAAGCGCGAACCAAAGTCCTGCTAATTTTAATTCTTTTTGGTCAATAAAACTTAGTGACAGTGTCAGTAGAAGAACAGGTATTAGATCGTTAAGGCCAATTACATAAGTGGCTAGTATTACAATTGGAGATAACCAGTAGACGATTAATAAAAATCTATCCCTTTTGGGAAATAATTTTTTTAGAATTAAAAGCAGTGAAAAGTCAGCAATTAACAGCGTGAGTTTATAGCCACATAAAAATGAAAAGCCGAGATACTTTGCTGCAAAACTCATCGGTAAAAATGCCAGCCACATGACATAACCATAGGGAAATGCAACGGGTGATCCCGATGTATTTATCCATGTTGACCATGGGTCAAGACTGAATTGACTTATGCTCGTTTCAAGAAAAGGAGCATACCAACTGATCGCAGCAAGAGGTACAGTTGCGTATATAAGCACTAGGCGGATTACAATGCCCAACAAAAAAAAGGGTTGAAGGCATAATTTTTTTAAAGATATCCAGTTCATTTTTCCCATAAATCCGGTCGTTTTGTACACACAGCATCTGCTTGAATGCCCCGCTCATTAAGAAGCTGCAACAGCATTGGGACTTCTGTTTCTGCGTCACGCCCCTGAAGCTCCGGGGAGACAAGACAAAGTTTTAAGCCCGCGTTGTTAAGGCGCTGTGCGTCTTCGTAACTGAGCGGGAAATAGTTAAAACAGTCTACCCAAACCCAATCCACTTTGCCCGCTAAGGTCAGCGCCGTTTCAATCGTTTCAAATTCGGATACGCGGACAGCACATCGATGCTCGCCTGCTTTAGACCATTTCACAAGAAAGGGAAATGATTGGTCGAGAAAAAAATAATCCTCGATACCATGGGCTTGCATTAAAGCAATCAACCGCCCCTCAAGCCCTTCTTCTTTAATATTTAGTATCAACGTGCCATGCTGATAAACAGCAATCCAATCTTCAAAGGATTCACCATCTACAAAAGGATCGTGATGGATAATCAGTTTTTCGCCTTGACTACGGATATCAACTTCAACGCCATATTTTTGGGGGGTAGATTTAAGATCTTGTATTGTATTCCGTCGATGTAATATTATTTTCATTCTAAAATTCTCTTTGTGAGTTCAATAACCAAAACCTATCGACTGAAAAGTGGTGTATTTGTATAGTAAGCATCATTTTTCAGTCAAACAATATCAATAGTAATTTTTTAATTC
>CANJPX010000138.1 GCA_947476185.1 Bacteroidota bacterium | reverse complement strand
TACTACCACTACTACCACTACTACCACTACTACCACTACTACCACTACCACTACCACTACTACCACTACTACTACTACCACTACTACTACCACCCGTTATACAAAAAGTTTGCGTTAGGCAGGAAAATGAATCATTACAAGGAAACCCAATCATGATGACCGACCGTGAAGATAGTCTTCTTATCTGCGAAATCGATGCTAACGTTTCGAAAGCTATATAAAGCATCCAAACGGCGCTATATAACCAATAGCTGGCATATTTCTTCGGTGATCTTTCAAAGATAATTGCAATATCAAACGATTGAGACGGGGTTGTAAACTTAATGTTTCGAAAGCTATTGAAGCATCCAAACGTTTCGATCGGGGTTGTAAACCCCGACCGGCATCGCGGTTTTTTATTGCGACTCTTAAAAGCGCATAGTGAAACTGCCCTGCGACTTACGGACTTAAATAGCGAGGCAATGATTTTAGTCAAAATAACTATCACCGGCTGCTTTTTACCATATAATGTACAAAATTTTGCACGAATTGTGCGATAAAGGAGAATATGATGGGGATTTCCGCAAGCGACGTGGTGCCGTTTTCTCAAGCACGAGCCAATCTTTCTGAACTTGCTGAACAAGTGAAGGCCGGTGCAGAGAAGAT
Source organism: Bacteroidota bacterium (assembly GCA_947476185.1). GTDB lineage: Bacteria > Bacteroidota > Bacteroidia > 2-12-FULL-35-15 > 2-12-FULL-35-15 > 2-12-FULL-35-15. The sequence continues at coordinate 5,275 of CANJPX010000138.1, read as the reverse complement.
TCTTACCAAGAATGGCGTAAGTTATATTGCTTTAATCGATGCCAATCGCCTCGATTACTACCATCAGTTAGAACGTGAACGTATTCATCTACTGCTGATTAACGAAGCCAATAAAGGGATAGAGGATATTTCAGCGGGTCGTGTGCAAGATGCGCGTGAAACAATCCAGCGTTTAAAGACTCGCCGTGGCACTTAACCCTAAGAACTGGGCTTAAGCATGACCCATAAAACCACCGTGCAGATCACTGCCAACTTTGAACGCAACCTCGAAAACATTGAGGTATTTCTTGTTGAAGCCGAGGCACTGCGTGCCTATGATGTATTGTTGGATGAGTTGCTCTTTACCGTCATTCCTAATCTTGAGCGATTTCCTGACATGGGTCGATTGTTCATGAACCGCCCAATTAGGTCTATCGAAGTGGCTAACGCCATTAGAGCATTGCAAGCGAAGTTACAGAATGGAGCGTTGCGTGAGTACTTGCTGTCGGATTATCTGGTACTGTACGCACGCTATGATGAGACTATCTACCTACTGTCGATCAAACACTATCGTCAGCTCTCGTTTGACTTTGCCGGTCACTGGCCTACTAACTAAAATTGCAACAAAAAGCCAAAAATAACTGATTGCTTGCCAAGAATTAAAACACAGCCGTAGGGCAGATCAATGCTCTAGGGTAGATTCTGAGCAGTAGCTCTTGTCCACTAAAACGAAGCTACAAAAATTTCCCTCACCTATGTTTTTACTTGCTAGACGTTTTTATTCGATTGTTTTCGATATTGCCTGTGTGCGGCGGTTTGTTGTTGCGATTCTTAAAAGCGCGTAGTGAAGCTGCCCTACGACTTACAGACGTAGAAAATTTTTGCTAAGCCGATTAAAGATTTTTCAAGTCTAGGAAATTTTTTCTAGGCTGATTAAATATTTTTTAAACTTAGAAAACTTTTGCTGGGCCGATTAAATATTTTTCAAGTCTAGGAAATTTTTTCTAGGCTGATTAAATATTTTTTAAACTTAGAAAACTTTTGCTGAGCGGATTAAATATTTTTCAAACCTAGAAAATTTTTGCTAGGCCGATTAAAGATTTTTCAAACCTAGAAAACCTTTGCTGAGCTGATTAAAGATTTTTTAAACCTAGAAAATTTTTGCTAGGCCGATTAAAGATTTTTCAAACCTAGAAAACCTTTGCTGAGCTGATTAAAGATTTTTTAAACCTAGAAAATTTTTGCTAAGCCGATTAAAGATTTTTTAAACCTAGAAAACTTTTGCTGAGCCGATTAAATATTTTTCAAACCTAGAAAATTTTTGCTGGGCCGATTAACAATTTTTTAAGCCTAGGAAGTTTTTGTTAAGTCGATTAACTCAGCGAAAACTGATGAGACGATTACGTACATCCTGAAAACATTAGGAATAACTAGAGTGGGGGTGTGTGATGGATAAATGTAACCAAGACCTAGCGTCTTGGTTACATTTGTTTTGAGCTTAGGATTCAGAAGAGACTAGTTTTTTATCAGTTTCATACACTAATAAAGGTTCTGATTGACCTAAAATAACACTTTCGTCGATAACCACTTTACTGATGTTATCGGCTGAGGGTATTTCATACATAGTGTTAAGTAAAACATTTTCGACGATGGTTCTAAGTCCACGAGCACCGGTCTTTCTTTCCATGGCTTTCGTGGCGATAGCTTTTAGTGAATCTTCTCTGAACTCAAGTTCTGCACCTTCCATTTCAAACAAATGTTTATATTGTTTGATGAGGGCATTTTTAGGTTCAGTTAGAATTTTAATTAACGCGGCTTCATCAAGTTCTTCGAGAGTTGCGATAATAGGTAAACGACCTACAAACTCAGGAATTAAACCGTATTTGATTAAATCTTCAGATTCGACTTCGGCAAAGAGTTGGCCAATATTTTTGGATTCATCTTTGGTTTTAACATCCGCTGAAAAACCAATGCCGCCTTTTTCTGAACGGGCTTTAATAACGCGATCTAAACCAGCAAAGGCTCCGCCTACAATAAATAAAATATTGGCGGTATTGACTTGTAAAAATTCACCTTGTGGGTGTTTACGGCCACCTTGCGGGGGTACCGAGGCAATAGTGCCTTCGATGAGTTTTAGTAAAGCTTGTTGTACACCTTCACCTGATACATCGCGAGTAATCGAAGGGTTGTCAGATTTTCTGGAAATCTTATCAATTTCGTCTATGTAAACAATGCCGGTTTCTGCTTTTTCTACATCATAATCACATTTTTGTAGAATTTTTTGAATAATGTTTTCTACGTCTTCACCGACATAGCCGGCTTCAGTAAGTGTAGTGGCATCAGCAATAGTAAAGGGTACATCTAAAAGGCGCGCCAAAGTTTCGGCTAACAAGGTTTTGCCTGAGCCAGTTGGGCCTATTAGTAAGATATTACTTTTTGCCAGTTCAATAGAATCTTTTTTTGATTTGTTGCGTAAGCGTTTGTAATGATTGTAAACAGCAACGGCTAAAATCTTTTTAGCACGATCTTGTCCTATGACATAACCGTCGAGTTCCTCTTTTATTTCTTTAGGCTTAGGTAATGAATTGCCTGAAAAAGTCGAGGTTTCATCGTCTAGTTCATCTTTGATAATATCATTACAAAGTTCTACACATTCATCACAAACGTAGACAGAAGGGCCAGCAATCAGCTTTCTTACTTCATGTTGGCTTTTGCCACAAAATGAACAATAAAGTAATTTATCGTCATCTTTACTATTTTTATCATTACTCATTAATCAATCCTCTGCAGTACTAAGTACATAGCTCAAGTTTTCTATATAGCTTAGTTTAGCTTAGCCGAAATCTCCAAACAATACTAATCGGTTATAAATCGGTAGCGCTGGCTCTGTTGGCTAATACTTTATCAATGAGGCCATAGCTTACGGCATCATTAGCATTCATGAAGTTGTCTCTATCGGTGTCTTGTTGCACTTTTTCCAGTGGTTGGCCGGTATGGTGTGACATGATGTTATTAAGCTTGTCTCTAATAGACAAAATTTCTTTGGCATGTATGTCAAAATCAGACGCTTGGCCTTGAAAACCACCTAAAGGCTGATGAATCATCATTCTTGAGTTAGGTAGGCAATAACGTTTGTCTTTAGCGCCACCTGTTAGCAGTAATGCACCCATGCTTGCCGCTTGACCGATACAAAGTGTACTCACATCGGGTTTAATAAATTGCATGGTGTCATAAATCGACATGCCAGCAGTTACTGAGCCACCAGGAGAGTTAATATATAAATGGATGTCTTTATCGGGGTTTTCAGATTCTAAAAAAAGCAACTGAGCGACGACTAAGTTAGCCATGTAGTCTTCTACTTGGCCAACTAAGAAAATAACGCGTTCTTTTAAAAGCCTAGAGTAAATGTCATAAGAGCGTTCGCCTCTGGCGGTTTGCTCGATGACCATGGGGACTAGTCCACCTGCAGCTTCTAGAGCTCTGGCTTGATTTATTACATGTTGATTATACATAGCTAATCCTTAATGCTGATCCATGACATCACTGAATTTAACGGTTTCATCAGTTACTTTGGCTTGTGTTACTAACCATTCAATAACTTGATCTTCTAAAACCATTTGGCGAACATCGTCTAGTCGTTTTTCGTCAGAGTAATACCAGCTAACGACATCTTCTGGACGTTCATAGCTTTTTGCCATATTTTGGACGGTAGTGAGTACTTTGTCATTGTCAATTTCAATGCTATTTTTTTGTACGACTTCACTTAATATTAAGCCTAAAGCTACGCGACGCTTAGCTTGATCTTCAAAAAGATCTCTAGGCAGATTTAGCTCTTCAAGAGTGGTTTTTTGTCTTTTAGCTGTTTCGATATAAGGTTTAAGAAGGTTTTCGACTTCAATATCGATGAGGGCGTTAGGTGTGGTTATTTGAATTTTTTCATATAGCTCGTTCATGACGGCAATCTTCAATTTACCGCGCAGGGCTTGCTCAAGCTCTCTTTCCATATTGCTTCTGATATCGGCACGGAATAACTCAACTGTGCCGCCTGAGACACCGTAAGCTGCTATGAACGCTTCATCGATAGTCGGCAATACAGGTTCTTCGACTGAAGTTACGTCTACGTTAAATTCAGCGATTTTGCCTGCGAGTTTTTCATGGTTGTAGTCTTCAGGGAAGGTCACTGAAAATACTTTATTGTCACCGGCTTTAAGATCAATCAGATTTTCTTCAAATCCAGGTATCATTTTTTTCTCGCCGCAGATGACTTTAAAGTCTTCTATGCGACCATCAGTAAAGTTTTCGCCTTCAGCTATGCCTGTAAAGCCAACAGTCACGCGGTCAAGTGTTTGTGCTGCACGATCAACAATCAACCAATCTTGTTTTTGAGTTCTTAGCTTTTCAATCATGTTATCAACGTCACTGTCAGCAACAGTGGCTATTGGACGCACTACTTCGAGTTGATTAACGGCTGCTAGTGATATTTCAGGATAAACTTCAAATACAGCGGTGTATTTGAAGCCGTCAGCTTGATCTATTTCTTCAATAAGAGGGCGGCCAACGGGATTTATATTTTGCTCTTCTAAGGCTTTATAAAAAGTGCTGTTTATGAGGTCGCCGGAAACTTCACCGCGAACTTGCTCACCATACATTTTCTTAACAACCTGAGCAGGCACTTTGCCTGGGCGAAATCCATCGATTTTTACTTCGCGGGCTAATGATTTTAAACGCTGAGCTATTTTTTCCTGAACCAAGGCCTCAGGCACATTTACAGTCATTTTTCGGCTTAATTCTGATGTCATTTCGACAGAAACTTGCATTCCTATACCTCGTGTTGTATTTAGAAGATTTTTTATGAGTGCCGTTGGTGGCTTGATAAAACTGAAAGCAGAGCGATGAGTCGCAAAGCTTTATAGAATAGGGTGGTGCGAATGGAGAGACTCGAACTCTCACAGGATAACCTACTGGAACCTAAATCCAGCGCGTCTACCAGTTCCGCCACATTCGCATTTTGTATGAACGGGCTATTCTAATGATTAATGCTTATTTTAACAAGTTATAAATTATATTTTTCTTCTTTATCCTTGATAAGAATCAATTGATACCTAGCATCTAGCAGGGTTTTGTCGTAAAGTTTTACATTTTGAGCTGAAGTTACCCAGTAACGTCGCTTTACTCTCGTTTGCCGCGCTGAGCACCACAGGTTTTGTTGGGATTAGCCCGAAGGGGCGCGGCATGGATGCCGCGCGTCGGTAGGAGGGCAGGACGCCCTCTCTACCGACCCCCGACAAAACCGAGG
>CANJPX010000137.1 GCA_947476185.1 Bacteroidota bacterium | reverse complement strand
TGGCAACTATTCCCGCTATTGCTGAATAAAACCAAAGGCGTAACGATATTGTGAAGAGTATCTATGTTAGTTTTTCAATCAAATTATAATCAGGTGACGATCTAATGGAAATGGGTAAACGAATTATACCTAAGGAGTTGCGGGTGAGGACTGAAAGCATACGATGCCGTGTAGCATGTGCGGCAGCAATTATGCTTTCTTGATTTTTTGTTTCTTTTTGAGAAAGCATAAAGTTAAAAAGAAAAATTGAAAGCACAAACCATTTTCTCCGGAAGATTAATCCCCCTAGCCCCATTTGTAAAGGGGGAATAGTACTTTGAAAGATTTTAGTGAAGAACAGTAAACACACCCCTGCCCCTCTCAAGAGGAGAATGCATTTGAAAAAGGATAAGAACTAAATTAAATATAGAGAATCTTTAAGAGTGACGAACGGTTGTAATAATCTGATTGCTGAAATCCCCTTAGCCCCCTTTGTTAGGGTGGAATAGCACTATTATGATTTAAGTAATCGAAAAAGAAATAATTATTCAAGAATAATTTTCTTCGTCAGTTCTCTGTCACCAATTAACACTCTGACAAAATAAATTCCACGCTGCAGGTCTCCCCGGTCGATAGACAGGTTATTTTCTGTTGTAGAAATTGTCTTCACAACTTTCCCTGTTGCATCATAAATATTGACGATGGCGGTCGTGTTCTGAAGTTCATTGATATTAATATTGATTGTTGTCGTTGCCGGATTCGGAAAAATAGAAAATGAATTTTTTGATGCAAGTGCTTCATTGATTCCGACTGTACACGTCATTGGATAACTGTAAGAACAAGTAATATTATAGGTAGCATCGGTAATATAAACTGTTCCTGTGAAACCGGCCGGGATGCTGTCAAATGATGTTGGGATGGTATGTGTTAAGGTATCACCTGCCGCCTGACCGAAAAAATAAAACAGGCTATTGATATTTGCAACAGTATCTCCAAGAGAATTTGTTACAAGAACGATCGGGTAATTTACAAAGTTGGTATCACCATTGTAAACGGTAACATCCAATGTGTTGTTTCCGATAGTATCAATATTATTGATGCTGAGGATACAGAAGTTTCCGCAATTCACAGTTTGCGCATTTATAGTAATTGCAAATGCAAAGACAGTGAAAATAATAAGTAGAATTTTTTTCATATGGGATTTGTTCGGGAACTAATGAACCAATTTTTTAATTTCGATGGCCGCTTTTACAAAATGCACAAATAAAGGATGTGGATTAGCAACAGTACTTTTATATTCGGGATGAAACTGAACACCTACAAACCAAGGGTGATCTTTGATCTCAACGATCTCTACCAATCCTCCTTCAGGATTAATTCCGGAAGCGATCATTCCTGCTTTTTCAAAATCCTGTAAATATTCGTTATTGAATTCATAACGGTGACGGTGACGCTCGTTAATCTCTTTGTGTTTGTATATCTCCCAGGCTTTTGTGTTTTCAGAAACATTACAAGGGTAGGATCCTAAACGCATAGTGCCACCTTTTCTGGTGATCTTCTTTTGTGCTTCCAGCAGATTAATAACAGGGTTTGTAGTTCCCGGATTCATTTCTGTTGAATTTGCATCTTTAAATCCTAATACGTTTCTAGCAAATTCAATTACCGCACATTGCATTCCCAAACATATTCCGAAAAAGGGAACACTGTTCTCTCTTGCATATTTTATGGCTGTTATTTTACCTTCAATACCGCGTTGCCCAAATCCGGGAGCGACTAAAATTCCTCCTAAGCCGGCAAATTTCTCTTCAACATTTTCATCCGTTATACTTTCTGAATGTATCCATTCGATAGTCACTTGACAGTCGTTTGTAGCACCTGCATGAATAAAGGATTCTGAAATAGATTTGTATGAATCTTTCAGTTCAACATATTTCCCAACCAACCCGATCTTTATTTCGTGCTTCGGATGTTTGAATTTGTATAAAAATTCTTTCCATTTTACCAGATCCATGTTTTCGGATACAGGTAAATTCAGGTGATTCAGAACAACAATATCAAGTTGTTCTTCTTCCATCAACAATGGCACTTCATATATTGTACTTGCATCACGCGCTTCTATAACGGCTGTTGGTGCAACATTACAGAATAAAGCAATTTTATTTCTGATCTCTCTGTTTAAAGCATGTTCAGTACGACAAACTAGAACATCTGGCTGAACCCCATATTCTAATAGTAGTTTTACGGAATGCTGAGTAGGTTTTGTTTTTAATTCACCGGTAGTTGATAAATAAGGGATCAAGGTTAAGTGGATAACCATCGCATCTTTTCCTAATTCCCATTTTAACTGACGGACAGATTCAACATATGGTAATGACTCGATGTCACCAACTGTCCCACCAATTTCTGTGATCACAAATTGATATTTGCCTGTTTTGCCTAAAAGTTTAATTCTGTTTTTTATCTCATCGGTGATATGAGGAATAACCTGAACTGTTTTCCCTAAATAATCTCCGCGTCTTTCTTTTTCAATTACCGATTGATAGATACGGCCGGTAGTTACATTATTCGCTTGTGATGTAGCCACATTTAAAAAACGTTCGTAATGTCCAAGATCCAAGTCCGTTTCAGCGCCATCGTCCGTAACAAAACATTCGCCATGTTCGTAAGGATTTAAAGTTCCGGGGTCAACGTTAATATAGGGATCTAATTTTTGAATAGTGACAGTATAACCTCTGGCTTGTAATAATTTTGCCAAGGAGGCGGCAAGAATTCCTTTTCCTAGTGATGAGGTTACGCCTCCGGTAACGAATATGTATTTAGTTGAAAATGCCATGATCTAAAAAATTTCAGGTAATCCCTGACCAGAGGAAATTTGCAGGTCGTACAAAATTACGAATAATTTCTGCTGTTCTATGCTTGTTTTGATAAATTGTTAAAAAAATAAGCTCCGTAAGAGGTTTTCTTTACGGAGCTTATTAAGATTATAAAGTTTTAATTTATGATCAACTAAAACGTCATTACCAAACTGGCAGAAGGCAGGAACGGCAATTGATCTACACGCTTATATCTTACACGATCGAAATAGAACACATTTTGCCTGTTATACACGTTGGTAACTCCAACTGCTGCCTCCAATTTTGTATTTTCAAATAAAAGAAAAGTACGTTTTAAGTTTACATCCATACGGTGGTACCAAGGTAATTCATGAACTTCACCTTTTGAAAAGAAGTAATTCAGATCACCTTGTCCGCTTACGTAATTGGTGTTGATTCCATTGCTGAAGTTTTGGTCTTCATAAAAACCACCGGTAGGTTTATAAGGAAATCCTGAACCAATATTCCAACGTAGTCCGAATTCCCAGTTTCTGTTTTTTCCAAAAATATACGAGGCAACAATATTCGCATTATGTCTTCTGTCGAAGTGCGGACGATATGTTTCTAGTCCATCCCAGCGGGTAACATATCCCAATGAATATACTAACCAAAGGTAAACACGTTTGTAATCATATTTTAATACAAAATCAATTCCCTGTGCTCTTCCTGTCTCAATAATAAAATCTTTCTTCAATACATCAGGCACACTAGCTGTAGAAGTATTGTCGTCGAATAGCTTGTTGGTATTCATATTCGTCAATTGCTTGAAATCTTTCCGGTATGCCTCGATATTCAGATCAAGATGTTTCCCAAGATCAAATTCGAATCCTGCTACATAATGATTTGCTTTTTGTAGTTTATGCTTGACCGCTTTTATATTACCATTTTCATCGGTGTATTGCTCCGGAAGATTATCAGGTCCCGATAAAAAGCCATAAAATAAATTCACAACATCTCTGTCGGAGTTAGCAGAAATTAAGTTTTGAGAATACATTCCTGCTGCAAATTTAAAGCGTACACGGGGTACGATATTCCATTTTAAGCTGATACGTGGCTCAGGGGAGAAGTTGGCCAATGATGCATAATACATCGCTCTGAAACTAGGCTCCAATAATAATTTTTTGTGTTTGGAAACGTATTTGTATTTGATAAAACCTCCGATCTCGGTGGTGCTTTCTGCTTGTGAAATGTGGCGGTTCAAGGAATTGTAAAAGTCGAAATCGGTTCTGAATCCTAATACCTCAATGCCATAATTAACTTCATTTTTTCCGGTGAAATAGGTGAAGTTAACGCCCATATTAAATCCTTTGATAGCACTTGTTTTTGGAAGTTCTCCTTCCGGTTCTAATTTGATCTTATATTCTGAATAAGCGAAATTGCCGGCCACCAGGATCGGAGAGTTTTGAGGCACTAAAAGGAAATTTCCACCACCACCGTATGAATCCCAGTTCATATCCTGAATAGCTTTGTATTTTACCTTGTCATTAAAATTAAATCCAAAAAGATTCAGCTTACTACCATTATTGGAATTGAACGATACTTTTGCATAATAGTCGTTGAAGCTGAAAGGCAATCCTGCTGTATCGATATAGCTGTATAATAGCTTTGATGTGGTAGGTAAATAGGAGGTTTTTGCTGAAATGATGAAGGATGCGGTAGCTTTCCCTCCTTCTTTATATTTGATCAATGGTCCTTCTGCCAATACTTTAGCACCAAATGGGCTGACAGCAACTTTACCTGCGACTCTTTTTTTGTTTCCGTCTCTTGTTGTAATATCCATGATAGAGGAAATTCTGCCACCATATTCAGCACCAAACCCCCCGCTGTATACATCGGCATTACGAATGATATCAGCATCAAAAACAGAGAACAGACCGATTGAGTGAAATGGATTATAGACGATCATTCCATCCAGCAATACTTTGTTTTGGATCGGTGAACCGCCTCGAATATATAACTGTCCTCCCTGGTCACCGGTGAAAATAACTCCGGGTAATACCTGTAAATACTGAGCCAGATCGGGCTCTCCACCAACAGAAGGAAGTTTTTTGATGGAAATAGGATCAATTTTATTAACGGATACTTGTGTCTCGGATTGTTTAGCTTCTTGTTCAGCAGAAATTTCAACCACATTTAATTTAATATTCGAAGTGGTGATATATAATTTTTTAGTTAGAATTTCCCCGGCTTTCACAGTTACTGTTTCCAATAAACTATCGTACCCCAAAGAGGAGGTGATCATGATCGTGTATATTCCCGGAGGTATTTGAGTGATAGAAAAATAGCCATTTACATCAGTTGCATTGCCATGTGTTGTTCCTTTTAAAATAACATTTGTAAATAATACAGGTTCTCCCGAATCTTTTAAATAAACGAATCCTCTGATAGTTCCAACTTGAGCGAAAGATGCAGTGGTAAGGATGAGCAAAAAGGCAAAAAATATTTTTTTAAGAGATGATTTTTTGGAACTCATATTTTGTAGCGTTTTGTTATAAATTGTCTTTTTTTTAAGGTTTGTAAATGTAATAATTTATTGCTTGAAAATAACGGCTATTTTCCAAGGTGTCATTTCTCAGAGATAATCGGTTGTTTTTTAGGGGTAAGTGGTAAATAGGGTATATTATTGTACTCGAATTTTAACATTTGAACTGCCTGAGGTGGCTCTTCGAATGTCGCACTGATGCGGCAATCTGATTGATGAAATCCCCCTGCCCCCCCTTTGTAAAGGGGGAGTAGTTCTAAGAGTGATTTTAGTAATCCAGTATGTTTATTTTACTCAAATTATAATCCATGGCCTAAGGGAAATTTGCATATAAATCAAGAAGCAGGAGCAGGGGCTGGCAATAGCAGATTCTGTAGTGTTTGAGTTTTGATTTTAATTGTGGTTAATTCAGATCAATATAAACGAGTTTACAGAATCCGGGCGATGCTTTGTAGATTTTTTGAAAATTTTTCTTCAGCCTTGATTTTTTGTTTCTTTTTGATCAAGCAAAAAGATAAAAAGGATATTAAAAGCAGTTTTGCTTTATTGCAATTATCTTTACCAAAAGCATTCTATTTAAAAACTTTCTTCTTCCCACTTTTTGAAGGCAAAAAGTTGCAAAAACCTCTTTCGT
>CANJPX010000136.1 GCA_947476185.1 Bacteroidota bacterium | reverse complement strand
CCATCGGGATCAGTGTTTAGTGTTGGAACAACTTCCGTTACTGCAACAGCAACAACAGCTGCTGGTTGTACGTCAACGTGTACATTTACGATAACCGTAGCATCATCGGGTACCAGCAACTGGATTGGTGGCACAAGCACCGATTGGTTTGATGTAAACAACTGGTGTGGTGGCGTTCCAACGTCAACCTCCAATGTTTCAATATCTTCGGGTGCTACGTATATGCCATTAATTGCAACAACAGGAGCAGTATGCCGTAACCTTACTCTAAATACAGGCGCTACTTTAACAATGAATGGTACTGCCTATTTAACTGTATCTGGTAACTGGGTTAATTCAGGAACCTTTACTGCAACAGCAGGTGATGTAAGTTTTGCAGGTACTACTGCTCAGACATTAACAGGAGCAACCACCTTCTTTAACTTCACATTAAATAATGCTACCGGCTTAACAAGTAGTTCGAATATCACTATAAATGGATTAGGACAATTAACAGCGGGGGTATTGACTTCCGGTGCAAACATTGTAATTATTTCAAGTGGCGCGTACCTAATGGTTACAACAGGTTATGTGAACGGTTATTTAAGAAAATCTGTTGCTGTTGGAGGAGCAATTGATGTATCGTTTGAAATAGGTTCAGCATCAGCTTATACACCGACTACACTTTATTTCAATACTGTGAGCTCTGCAGGTACTTTAACAGTAAATACTGTATCAACCGATCATCCAAATATTTCAACATCCGGTTTTAATGCTTCCCATACAATTAATCGTTATTGGAATGTTGTGAAAGCAGGAGGTTTGCTATTCGATTATTACGATCTGGAAGTATATTATGCAACAGCAGATATGGATGCGGCATTTACAGATATTTATGCAGGAGCAAAAATCCGTGTAGGCAGCGCTTGGAGTGCAAATAATTATGGTGCTAACTATGCTTCCCCACATCATCTTGACTTTGTAGGAATAACAGAAATCGGAGCGATTCAAATAGGTGTATTTAACCCCACACCGATCGTATCTTTCGTAACACCGGATTATGCATACATCGGTACAACTTCTAACCTCGTGGTTAGCGGTCAAGGATTTATTGCAGGTGCTGGAGGTTCAACTGTAAGTTCTATGACAGGTGGTGTTACAATTAACTCAACCACTGTAACGAGTGATACTGCATTAACATTAAATATTACGGTTAGTCCAACAGCGACTCTTGGCGCCCGCTCATTTGCAGTTACGAACCCAACACCATTTGGTGGAGTGAGTGATTCCTTAACAATTACTATCCGAAAGAAACCGGTACCAATGTTCTATCCTAACCGCACAACAATTGGATGTGAGGTAGACGGAACTGTTGAGTTTGTAAATTTCACAACAGATGCTGTATCGTATCTATGGAATTTTGGACTAGATGCTACTCCGGCAACAGCAACAGGATTTGGCCCTTATACAGTATCCTATTCAACAATAGGTAACAAAACGATTACGCTTACAGCTTACAGTCCAATAGGAGACAGTACATTGGTGCGCACAAATTACATCCATGTAACGCATATAGCTCCTGTTATTCCAGCGTCAATAGCAGGTCCTACAACAGTTTGTTCTTCAGGACCAAATAAGATCTATTCGGTTCCATTGGTAGCCGGTGTTACATCTTATACTTGGACAGTACCAACCGGAGTAACAATTGTAAGTGGTGCAGGAACGCGAACACTTACAGTATCCTTTTCATCAACTTATTCAACAGGAACAATAACCGTTAAACAAGTCAATGGTTGTGGAGAAAGTCCGATAAAATCACTTGTGGTGGTTGGCTTAGCTCCGGTTCCCGCTTCATTAACCGGCCCAACCAATGTTTGCTCATTATCATCAGCTGTATATACAGTTAGTGCTGTAGCAGGAGCAACCAGCTATACATGGTCCTTACCGGCAGGAGCTACTACATTAGCAGGAGCAAGCACAACAACAACAACAGGAACAACATTAACTGTTTATTTTGGAATGGGTGCCTTTAGCGGAGGGGATATTTCTGTTTATTCTACCAATGTTTGCTCATCGAGTGCAACGATAGTGCTTTATGTATCCGGTACCAGTACCTTGGCTACCCCAGCAACCCTTACAGGTCCAACAAATATTTGTGGCTTAACATCAGGCACCTATACTGTTTCTGCTGTTTCTGGCGCAATGGGTTACCTATGGACATTGCCAGTAGGAGTAACTACTTCTACCGGAGCATCCAGTATTACAACAACCGGAACTACATTAACAGTATATTATCCGTCAACAGCAATTACAGACTTAATTTCTGTTGCAGCACAAAACACATGTACTACAAGTGCAGCAAAAACGATTCATATCTCCAACAGTGTTGCTCTTGCAACACCTGCAACACTTACTGGTCCTACAAACACTTGTGGATTAATAACGGGAACGTATACTGTTTCGGCTGTAGTCGGTGCAACTAGTTACGAATGGACATTGCCTACAGGCGTTACATCTGCCGGACTATCGGTTGTTACAACTGCAGGAACTACTTTAACAGTTTCCTTTGGTGCTGGAACAATTTCAGGAACAATATCTGTTGTAGCAACAAATGTATGTGCTATGAGCGGTGCAAAAACGCTTAATATTTCAAACACTGTCCCACTTGCAACGCCAACAACGCTTACTGGTCCAACAAGCACTTGTGGCTTAGTAACAGGAATGTATACCGTTTCGGCAGTAAGTGGAGCAACTAGTTACCAATGGACATTGCCTTTAGGAGTAACTTCTTCTACCGGTGCTACATCGCCTGTCATAACATCCGGAAACACCTTAACGGTTTCTTATAATTCAATAGGTTCAGGAACAATTTCTGTAAGAGCAGTTAATTGTGTTACCAGCGGTGCAATATCAATTAATTTCTCAAACAGCATTAACACGCCAACTACTGTTACTGGTCCAACCAATATTTGTGGAATAACAACAGGTACTTATACAGTTTCTGCTGTTACTGGTGCAACAGGTTATGTATGGACCTTGCCTGCAGGTGTATCCAGCACGTTGGGTTCGTCACCAATAACTACAAGTGCTAATACTTTAACTATAAGTTATTTAGCAGGATTAACTTCAGGAACAATAGATGTTGCAGCAACAAATGGTTGTGTAACAACTCCAACCGTATCAATTTCATTTATCACGAGTGGTGGGGCAGCTCCGGCAACACCTGGCTTAATTACAGGGCCAACGGCTGTTTGTTCACTCACAACTGCAACTTATTCTGTTGTAGCGGTGGCTGGTGCAACAAGTTATACGTGGACTTTGCCTGCAGGTATCTCCTCCACATTGGGTTTATCGCCAGTCACAACTGCTGTTCCGTCAATAACAGTAGATATTGCATCGTTTACAGCAGGTACAATTTTAGTTACTGCAAATAGTTGTAGCTCAAGTGCAGCAAGAACAGTGGCTTTAACAACTGTCCCAGCTGTACCAGCAACCTTAACAGGTACATCGATTATATGTGGTTCTTCCGGTTATTTATACACGGTTGCAACGGTAACTAGTGCGACTAATTACATATGGACATTGCCGGCAGGTGTAAGTTCAGGAGGCGTTTATACTTCTGTTACAGTTCCTGCAGCAGCTTCAGGTCCAAATACGATTACCCTGGATTTTGATCCTACATTTGTTTCAGGAATAATAAATGTAAAAGCTTCGAACACTTGTGGTACAAGTATAAATAAAGCATTGGCATTAACAACAACACCTTTAACTCCAGGTGTGATCACAGGGCCAACGGTAGTAGCTTGTGGCTTGCCTACAGCAACCTATTCAATTGTTGCAGTTGCAGGAGCAACAAGTTATACTTGGACACTTCCTTCAGGATTTACTTTAGCTTCTACATCTACTGGATTGGCAAATAATATTACTGTAGACATTGCATCTTTCACAGGAGGAACATTATCAGTTGTTGCAAATGGAGATTGTGGAACAAGTGCTACAAGAGCGATTGCTATCAGTACCAACGTTGGTATACCGGCATCCATTTCAGGGTTATTAGGTGTTTGTGGATTAACAACTGCTACCTATACGGTTGCAGCAACTGCTGGAGCAACATCTTATACATGGACCCTTCCAACAGGCGTAACATCGGCTTTAGGAACATCACCAATAACCATTCCTGCTGTCACAATCGGAAGCAACACAATTGTTGTAACCTTTGATTCTATATTTGTTTCAGGTACATTGTCTGTAAATGCAAATACAAGTTGCGGAAGCGGTGGATTAAAATCAGTAGTATTATACCACACTACGCCAACACCAACAACATTATCAGGCAGTACATTGGTATGTGGTTTAGGCTCTGCTACGTATACCGTGTCTGCCGTATCTGGTGCAACAGGTTATACATGGACCTTACCTGCTGGTGCTAGTTCGGGAGGCGTATACGCTTCTGTAACTACTACAGGATTAACGTTACCGGTAACATTTGATGGCTCATTTACTTCCGGTACATTATTGGTTGTAAGTAACACTGCATCGTGTGGAAGTAGTGCACCAAAATCAATAGTAATAAGCTTAGCTCCGGTTATGCCTGTTGCTTTAAGTGGTGCAACCAATATCTGTAACTTAAGTTCATCTGTCTATACAGTATCTACAACAGCAGGAGCAGTATCGTATACATGGACCTTGCCAGCAGGTGTAACTTCGGGAGGATTGTCTACGTTGACTATTCCTGCAGTAACATCTGGAAGCAATACAATTACGGTAAATTTTGCAGCCACATCTATTTCAGGTTCAATTTCTGTAACAGCAAATAGTGCTTGTGCAAGTAGCGCTCCTAAGACATTAACATTTATTGGAACAACTGCACCGGCTACACCTGCCGCTATTAGTGGAAGTACAATAGTTTGTCAAAGTACTTCAGGTACTTATACAGCAACGGTTGTTGCGGGATCAATATCTTATACATGGACATTGCCAACAAGTGTAACCTCAGGAGGCTTATCAACAGTAACGACATCATCGAATAGCATTTTACTAGACTTTGATGCAGCATTTGTTTCAGGAAGCATTTCTGTAAAAGCAAACAATCACTGTGCAACAAGTGCTATAGCCCGTACACTTGCATTAACAAAAGTTATTGGAACAGCAGGTGTGATAACAGGACCAACAGCAGTATGCGGTCTGGATTCAGCAACCTATACTGTTGCAGCAACGCTAGGAGCTATTTCTTATACATGGACACTTCCAACAGGAATAACACATTCTTCAGGAACAAATCCTGTTCTCGTTACAGGAAGTAATACCATCATAGTTCATTTTGGAACATTTACTTCTGGTTCATTGTCTGTAAAAGCAAACAGTGCTTGTGCGAGCAGCGTTACACCAAGAACACTTGCACTTACAAAAGTGGTTGCAACACCAGGAGTGATCACAGGACCACTCAATGTTTGTGGCGTGCCTACAGCAACATATACAGTAGTTGCAGTAGCAGGTGCAACAGGGTATAAATGGACGGTGCCGGTTGATATGACAATAACTTCTGGACAGGGCACAAACAGTATTGCGGTGTCCATCGTTTCAGGACCAGGAGCAACATTGTCTAATTATACCTTGTCTGTTAGGGATACAAATGCTTGTTATCAAAGTGCATTAAGATCAGTGACGGTACAAAATTGTCATGGATACATTGCCTTTTCTAATGATAGTTCAAGTATAAATAATGTGGAGACAATCCTTTATCCAAATCCAAGTCTCGGAACCTTTAACATTGAATACAATTCAGTGATCAAATCGGAATTGAGAATTGAAATGTATGATGTGTTAGGACAATTGGTTTTCCAACAATTAGAAACAATTGTTGAAGGACGAAATGTGTTCCGCTACAATGAAGAAGGAGTACAAAAGGGTAGCTACTTCATAAAATTGACGGATGAAAAAAATAATATGAAACAAACGAAGATACTGATTGTTCAATAAAATTGAATAATGAGCCCTGAACTG
>CANJPX010000135.1 GCA_947476185.1 Bacteroidota bacterium | reverse complement strand
GTGCATCCTCCGCCGAACCCAGTCAGTCCAGTGTGCGATGTCCTGCTCGAGCTCGGACGCCGCTCCGGAGAAATTTCGGGCGTAGCAGCGCTCGGCGCACTTGCCGTCCTCCTGGCCGTCGCACACGGCCCAGGGGTCGGCGGGGTCTGCCGAGTGCATCTGCATCAGCTGCCCGCGAGGGCACATCACCCAGTAGTCGTGCAGGGTGTACACCACGGGGATGCCGCGACCGGACGCCTCGAACACGAGTGACGTCGACAGGTGGTTGAGGTGTCCCACATGGACCACATCGGGGTGCAGCCGGTCGAGCAGCTCGGCGAACCGCTGGTCGACGCCGGCCTCGCGGTAGCGATCGCGCGAGCGTGGGTGGTTCACAACGTGAAGCGTGATCCTCGGCTCGTCCGCATCGCGTTCCACCCGGAGGCGGAAGTCGACGCCGAATGGATCCTCCTCCCGCGTGAAGACGTGGACCTCGTGCCCCCGTGCCGCCAAGCCGTGAGACAGCGTCTGCGTGTAGACCTCGGACCCGGCGTTGTAGCGCATGGGGTAGCCGTGGATGACCTGGAGCACCTTCACGAGACCGCCTCCAGCGTGCGGAACGCGCGCACAAGCTGTCCAAGTCCATCGCGTAGCGTCACCTCGGCCCGCCAGCCACCGAGGACCGTTTCGGCCAAGGTGGGGTCGCCGTAGAACTGCGACACGTCGTAGGGGCGTGGGGGGGCAGTGCAGATCGCCGCGTCCGTGCCCGCCAGCTCGATCGCGAGTTTGGCGAGTTCTCCGAGGGTTGTCGGACAACCCGGCAGCAGGTGCACCGTCGGAAGGTCGGCCACCCCAGAGTCGAGCCGTGCGGCAAGGCGCGCGAGTCCTTCCACAGCGTCGTCGATGTGGGTGAAGTCGAACGTGTGGTCCGGACCGTCCACGCGAAGGTCGGAGCCGGAAGCGGCGGCGCGCGCGAACGCTGGAACGACACGGTCAGCATGATCACGTGGTGACCCGTAGACGTTCGCGAGACGGACGATGGCAGTGCGCAGGCCGCGCGCGCGGGCTCCCATCACGAGCTCCTCACCGGCGACCTTGGAACGCCCGTAGATGTTCACCGGAATCAACTCGGCGTCCTCGGTGACGGGTAGGTGTGCAGCCTGCCCGTAAACTTCACGGCTGCTGGCGAACAACACCCATGGCGAGCTGCCGTTGTCGAGGCAGGCCTCGATCACATTGCGGGTGCCGTCGACGTTGGTCTGCCAACAGCCGACCGGATCGCGCTCGCCCCACACGACCCGCGACACCGCAGCAAGGTGCACGACGCCATCCACGCCGCGGAGCGCGCGAGCGACGTCGGCGGGGAGGCGGGTGTCTCCGTGAGTCGGGCCGTCACCTCGGAGGTCCAGCCGCGAGACGTGGTGTCCAAGAGCGAGGAGATGTCGAGACAGCGCGGTGCCGACGAGTCCCTCGGACCCGGTGATCAGGATGCTTGACACTCTTCCCCCGAAGCGCGTCCGTCAGTACCACGATCGCGCCAGGTCGACGCTCACGGACGGGTGGTCCGTAGAACGCTGGCAGGTCTCCGCCGCCTCGTGTTTGGACAAGCCGGCTTTCGACCGATCCAGCGGCGCGCGAAAAGTCGCCCGTGGTATGGTCGCGTCCAAGGCGGGAGAATCCACCATGCGGACGTCAGGCTTGTCGCGGATCGAGATCGTTCTTGTTGCGCTGGTCGCCCTTTGCCCGAGCGCCGCATCGGCGCAGAGTTGGATGAGCGGCTCAGACGTTGGTGGCAACAA
Organism: Bacteroidota bacterium; assembly: GCA_947476185.1. Classification (GTDB taxonomy): domain Bacteria; phylum Bacteroidota; class Bacteroidia; order 2-12-FULL-35-15; family 2-12-FULL-35-15; genus 2-12-FULL-35-15. The sequence continues at coordinate 4,214 of CANJPX010000135.1, read as the reverse complement.
CTCCTACAACGAGCGCGTTTGGCGCCAACAGGCGGAGCGTGCGGAGGCGCAGAGAGCGGAAGCGCGGCGAGTCGCAGAACTTTGGGATGGCTCGCGCGCACACGTTGAAAACGATGCCGAGTCGACGCTGGCTGCGGTCGCCGCAGTCTACAAGGCGGGTGGTTGGGGCCAATGGTCTGGCGTCGGCGGGGTGACCGGCTGGTTCTTGGGCCAGGAATGTCGCGAGGGGACCGCTCATCGGAATGACCTTGGGGTCGCCGAATGGCAGTTCGGATACTACGGCGTGGAATGCCGGAACAACTCTTGGTGGGCAACGGGCCAGATCTGCGCAGCGGGCGTTTCGACATTCTTGGGCGAGCGCGACGGCGTGCCGTTCTCGTACAAGAGTGAGCCGCTCGACGCGGCGCCGAACTCCATTGAGCCGTGCGTGGAGCGCGTGCGTCTGCTCTCGACGGCCCCTGGAAGTACGCCGAAATAGGATGCGTGGATTCTGAATAGGTTCCAACGGCGTCGACCCGCATGCGCCTAGCGACTGCGGACATCACGTCCGTGTGGCGCTACGCTCGGCGAACCGACTTCCAGTCCACGGGGGCGCTGTCCGACTCGGTCTTCCGTGGCCGGCGTCGGCTGGGCGGGCGGGCTCGGGTTCGCGCCGCGTTGACCGCAGTGACCCACGCAGCCACGGTCGACGGATCCCATCGATAGTGCTGTCGCTTTCCGGTGCCGATGTTCGTCGGGCCCCCAGGAACACCAGTCGGTGCCGCCGCGGCCAAACGATCGAGCGTCGCCCGACTCATGCCGAGCAGAACGGCTGCTTCCGCAGTCGAGACGAGTCCGTCGTCTCGTGCCTCGAAGTCCGACTCGAACAGCATTTCGATAACCTTCAGCGACACGCGCTCTTCGCCTGCGATGAGTCGCACGAGGTTCTTCTCCCGGAGCCACGGCGCGAGACGCTCCGGCGGGAGCCCGAGGAGTTCTGCGGCCTGTTCTACAGACACAATGGCGAGTGCTACGGCGGTCATGGCCCCTCCTCTGACCGCGCCGGTGTATCACGGGAGGCCAGCGGGCGTAGCAATAGATAGAACATTTCACGCTGGTCTTCGCTCATCGCCTTCCAGGCAAGCTCAAGGAGCGCGTGCGGAGCGTGAAGGGGTTCGGGAGTGGAGGGCTCGAACAGGATCCTCATGTGAAAGCCGCACGCCTCAGCGACGAGCGCCAGGTGGTCGATTCGCTGCCGTGTGTCGTCCGGCGCCGTTTCCATCAGAGCGAGGCGGCTGTGTGGGAGCTTGAAGTCTTCGTAATCACCGGTCGCCCGCGCCAGTTCCTCGACCCGATTCGCCGCCTGCCGCAGTGACTTGAGCTCGCCGCTCATTCGCCGCATCTTTCGGACGGCGTGTCCGAGCACTCGGTACCCCGTGCGATTGCGGAACCGGGTGATGCCCTGGCGAAAGAACGCCTCGGCGACGCTTTCCTCGACGAGGTCGATGAGGTTTTCGAGGTGGTTCATGGCCCGGGCAATCGCCGCGCCTTCGTCGGAATCGGGGTTCTCCGGGTGCGCGCGTGCTCGCTTGAAGAGACCCTCATAGGCGACACGGGCCACGGTGACCGCGTCAACGGTGGCGGCGACGTCGGCGTCGGTGGCCAGATTTCGAGAGGTCGAAGGTACAAGGTCCGCGATTACGGCCAAGACCTCGGTTGAGACGGGCGCGTGCGGGTTCGTGCTGGACATGTGGGGCGCACTCCGGTAGACAAGCTGTACTAACAGGTGATACAGGCTGTGTCTCCGTTGCCCGCTGAGTTTTCGCGCCGAGCCCACGCGTGCCAGTGTCGGCCCCGACCGGTTCTGCGGGAAGCGTGGCGCGACGGGCACCCAGAGGTCACAGGAGCCGCATGAGCATCACGCCGATCACCGGGGACTGGAGACGGTTTTGCGAGATCGTGTACGACCGTGACGAGGTGCGTTCAGGCGCTGAACTTGTCGCGCTCCTCCGTCGTTGCGCATTCGCGCATCCGGAGTGGGCCGCGGGCTACATCCTCGACGCCTGGAACCATGCCGCGTTCCACAGCCTCGCCGATGCGCGTCGGGAGCGGGCGCGCGAGATGCGCTTGCTTCGGCTGAACGAGATCCGCGAAGTCTACGAGCATTTCGGCGTAGACAAGGCGGCTCATGATGCCTGGGTCAACAAGGCGACGGCGCCGGATCGAGACTCGAGACTGGCCGCTCTGGTGGACGAGGATCGCGAACACGAGGAGTTCATGTTCTCGTTGCTGGTGGAAGAGGCAAGGCTTTCCAGGCGTGCGATCGCTGGGATGTGGACCAACGAGCCGCTTCGAGAGCTGGGGGACGATGAGTCCGTGGATGACGACGAGGCGGAGCAACTCGACGCGGCGGCGCCCATCACCGACAGCGCGGACGATGATGATGGCGAAGACGATGGCAGCGAGGCGGACGAAGGCGACGGTGAGGAGGAGGCCGAGGAGGTACCAGAACTTCTGCTGACGTTGGAGTTGCGGGTCTGGCTGGCAGTCGTGAGCCGAGCGCGATCAGGTCGAGTGACGTTGAACCAGCAAGACGTCGCGGGAGAGCTTAGGGCATGGGCGTCGCATGTCTCTCGGGCGGTCAGCCGGCTTCGTCAGCGCCTCCTCCTTGTCCCGGTAGGCAAAGAGGGGCGCCGTCACGTGTACGAGCTCCCGTCGCCCGCCTTGGCCAATCAGGACCGTCGCTGAGAGTCCTTCCCCGAACCGCCCACACACGGCGAACCCTCTTTTGCCGTGCTGCCTATAGATTCGACGGAACGGCCACGTAAGTGACGAGGCGTCACTTGCAATTGGTAACTAAGGGCGATCGAAGTACGAGCGACCGATCCGGAGGCTCAGATATCGAGCTTGGCCCTCATCTCTCTATAAAGTTGATTCATACTGTTTGATAGTTACCAGATGAACGTTGCTCGAAGCATCAGATCAGTCCTCTCGAGCAAGAATAGGGACCCTGCTCCGGTGTCGCCGCTCGTTTCATCCTGGGTAGGGCGCGACTCAGAACCAGTTCCTCGCGCGTGGACGCGCGTATAGGGACTACCGTTGTACCGGTCTCGTTCGCTCCCACAAGCGCGGCGAGCCCCCGAAGGGACCCGCCGCGCTCTCCTTTTTTCAACGCGCCGCTAGCACTAGCGCCGCGGCTTGGCGCTCTAGATCGTCCCGCACTCGGTAGTCCCAAAGCGGAAAAGTGTGCGCCGTCCTAGTCACCGCGTTGACGACATCCGCCAGCGTGTCGCCCGGCTCCCGACGCCACGCGGTGAGCATGGCGTCGAGCACCTCGGCGCGCTGTTCTTCCGTGCGTGTCCTGGGCACACGCAACACGCGGTCTTCGACCCAGCTCTTCAGCAGCACCTCGGGCTCGACCTTCACCTGACGTGCGTGACCCCAGGCCTCCAGGAACATGCCGACCTTCGTGCGCGCCTTGAGCACGCCCGCCTTCAGCGATGCGATGATCTCGTCTGCGCTCCCGCGGTGCACCTGCGCGACGGTCTCGACCTCCCCCTCGCCGATGATGAGGAGGTTGAGACACCGGTTCCTGAACGCGACGCCAGCGATGCGGATCCGCCCGCGGCCGGTGTCGTCTGTCTCCACGCGCACGCCGACCTTGAACACGTCGCCGGCGGCGAGGTCCACGACCTCGTCGGGCATCCAGAGAGCGGTCGCCCGCACGCCGGAGCCGTCGTACACCATCTCGGTGTGGGCGTCGGCCAGCTCAGGAGCCACCACGTCGAGCACTTGGTGGACATCGACGGCCGTGTACGACGGGGTGACGGCGGCGAAGACCACGCGACGGCCATCGAGGTCGGTGCGTGTGCGCAGCACCACCTGGTCCCGACCGCTGCGGTCGAACTGGTAGTTGACGTTCGCCGCGCGGACGTCCGCCCGGCACTGGTCGGCGAGGTACCGCGACCCGACACCGAACCCACACAGCGTGGCCAGCTGTTGGAACGCGGGCTCCTCGATGCGCAGCTCCACGCCGTCGGCGAGCAGCGCGCCGTCCGGCGTCATGGCCAGGTCGCGCAGCCCGAGGCGCACGTCCTCGCGGCCCTCGGACCGCACGGCCGCGATCACCGAGTCCGACGCGGCGGGGAAGCGGGGGAGCTCCTCCACCCGACGGCGCTCAATTCGGAAGTTGCGATCGCCAATCTCGAGCACGCGTGTGCCCGGCGCGAAGATGG
>CANJPX010000134.1 GCA_947476185.1 Bacteroidota bacterium | reverse complement strand
CGGAGTTCGTGCAAGTCGCAAGCGCTTTTTTTTAGCGGTGTAAACTTTTTATTGGCGCTTGCCATAAAGTTCAGAACATTTAATTAAGTTTGTAGTAGCAGTAAAGTAAGTGCTTTTAAATCCGCACCTCGCTTAGCTGCAAAACGTTATGGGCATGCTAAAAGACGACAGTGCAACAATAAAACGACAGAGTAAATGAACAGACAAGCCAACGCTTCAGCAAAATCAAAAGAGCTGCAACCCATCGCACAAGCCGACACAGTTGCAGCACATTTGCTTTTGCCCAACCGCACTTGGCAACAGCATACATTGACTTTTTTAAAAACAATCCTGTTTGCATTTCTATTTATTTCTACAACTTACTCGACTTTTGCACAGACTAATTCCCGCCATGTAAAAGTTAGCGGTTACTACCGAAATAACGGAACATATGTTCAACCATATTTCAGGACTGCTCCTAACTCTACAAACCGAGACAACTTTTCAACAAAAGGAAATACAAATCCTTATACTGGAAAACCTGGTTGGATAGAGCCCGACAGCAAATACAATACTTTTTATTACAGCACTTACACTTACCCGACTAATAAGACACAAAGCGGCTACACGACTTCGACAACTTCAACAAGCACACTGCCAATACAGCATAAAAACAGGACGTATATTGAAGATGAATACGGAGGATATTCATGTTATCTGACAGTTAAAGATGAGCGGACTTTTAATATCTACGATATGAAAGACGAACTCATCTTATATCTTGTAATTAATCATCGTGGTGACTGGAGAATATTTGATGGTAATTGGATTTATATTAAAACCATATTTGTAGAAACAGAAAAATGAGAATAGGACTATTGATAATATTGACTTTTTGTTTGAGCAAGCTAACGCTTGCCCAAACATCCTATGAAAGCCCCTTGGGCTTTACATTAAGTTTTGACAAAACTTGGAAACGCTTACCAAAAGAGGTTTTGCAACAACGGATGAAAGATGTGAAAGACTTTTTAGAGTATAGAAAAGATATACAGTTTGACGCTTGCTATCAGAAAATAGGAAACGCAGATATGGATTATCCCTACATACTTTTCAAAAATGTATATGCAACTACAACCAATGAAGATGAAATCAAAAAAGTTCAAGAATACTTCACCAACAAACCACAATTTGAAAAAGTAATTGAAAACTTAGTAAATGGAAAATTTGGTGTAGAACTTAAAGTTGGCAAAAACTATTACGATGCGAAGAATAAAATACTAATTTTCACCTATGACATGGGAATAAGCATCAAAGGTAATTTAGTAGGTATGTTTGCTTTCTATTTCGGCAAAAATGCAAGTTTGATAACCTATTGTTATTCATACAAAGACGAATTCAAGTATGACCAAAAAGAGTTTTTAGATGTCATCTATTCGATTAAGGATAAAGGAATGGTTAACACAATGGGCAATTATGTTTCAAAACATGACCTTGCGGTGAAATATTATAATGACGGAAAAATGCAATCGGAAGCAGGAAACCGAGAAGAAGCGATTAGGCTTTATTCTAAAGCCATCGAAAATTATCCTGTAGAAGATAACTACATGAAATCAGAGGCATACTTTAACAGAGGACTTAATAAGAGGTATTTGAACAATTTCAAGGGGGCAATTGCGGACTATACAGAAGCAATCAAACTTCGTCCTGATTACTACAAAGCATACAACAATAGAGGTTTTGCAAAACTGCAAATTGATGATTATGCTGGTGCAATTCCTGATTTTACTCAAACCATTAAATATGACAATTATAATACTGAATTTTCTAACATGGCATTAGGCAATAGAGGTATTGCAAAATTGTCAATTGGGCAAGACGGTTGCCCTGACTTGAAAAAGGCTATCGAGTTAGGGAACAAAAATGTAATGCAAGCCTACAATGAACTTTGTAAATAAATTAAATCAATAATCACTAACAATTAAAAACAAAAACATGTTTAAAAATCCATTTTCATTCGAGGGACGTATCAGAAGAACTGAATACGGTCTAAGTTTTATAATTTTTGTTGTAGCAAGAGTTATAATAACATTTATTGCAGCTGCAATGTCAACTAATTCATATGACAATAGTGGTGCAGTTGGAATTGCCTTTATTTTTTCGATACCCCTACTTTGGTTACTTTGGGCACAAGGTGCGAAAAGGTGTCATGATGTCGGAAATAGCGGTTGGTGGCAACTTATACCTTTTTATGCTCTTTGGCTATTATTTCAGGATGGTCAGCCTGGTTCTAACCAATATGGAGATAATCCAAAAGGCATTCAAGCTATTGGTGGACAAACATTTCAAGGAGGACAAAATACAGCGTCTACTGGCAGCGGTTACCAAGGAGGGTATACTGGTGGTCACAATAGTCCAAATACAAACTATTCCGCTACAGAAAACCCAGCAAAAACAGATGGCTATAAAGACGGAGATTTATACAAATAAAAACATAAAATATGCACGACATTAGAAATCTAACAATAAGTAGCACTAACCCTTGCCTACTTGTTTACCTTATTGACCAGAGTGGTTCTATGAACGATAAATTTGGAAATGCTTCACATACTAAAGCTGTTGAAGTTACAAATGCAATCAACGACATTATTTATGAGGTTGGTTTGCGTTGTATTGGCAGTGGTGGTGAACTTAAAAACCGATTTGAAATTGGAATTATTGGTTATGGCAAACAAGAAGATGCTGTTCAATCTGGTTGGGAAGGTCAACTATCAGGGAAGTGGGTTGTCTCAATCAAAAACATTTTCGAATTTCCGCTTGGGCAAGAAAATGACAAACCAATATGGATTAAACCATATTCTGTGAGCAACACACCTATGACAAAGGCGTTTGAAAATGCTAAACGACTTTGTAGCGACTGGATAAATTGGGGTAATCACAGAGACTGCCACCCTCCAATTATTATCAATATTACAGATGGAGAAGCTACTGACGCAGGAAGCAATTTCAATGCTCTAAAAAATCAAGTAGAGCAAATCAAAAGTCTAAGAACAAATTATGGACCTGTTAATATTTTGAATATTCATATTTCAACAAGAGCAGGTGATAAACTTCTATTCCCTAATGAAGTAAATACTGGCGATAAATTTGAAAAGCTACTTTTTGAAATGTCAACTCCACTTGACGAAAACATGATAAGAATTGCACAACAAAAAGGTTATGATGTTCGCCAAAATGCCAAAGGTTATGTTTTTAACGGCAATGCAACAGACCTTATTAACTTCTTAAACATAGGAACACCACAATAATGGATATAAAAGTTTTACAACTTCATAAAAGGGCATCCTATGAATTTAAACACATACAAGATAAGTATGCAATAAATCCTGATGCCAAAACATTCGCTTTAGCAGATGGAACAACCCAAAGTTTTAATTCTGAAATATGGGCAGAGATAATTACAAAAAGATTTGTTATAACCCCGACATTTAATACTGTTGAACTTATTAGTTCTTTCACTAATCAAGTTGCAGAATATAAAAATGCAAACTTTGAATTTAGTTCTAATCCAGCTAAAGCCTCATTGGAAAAAGCAAAACAAAATAAAGGTGGCACAGCCACCTTTATGGGTTTGCATTTCACGACTGAAAATAAAATTGAACTTATATCTTGTGGCGACACGAACCTGTTTTTATTAAATTCAGAAAATAAAGTTATTGCATTTCCATTCTCGGATGTGGACAGTTTGGATGCGAACAATAACTTCATCAATACTGAACAATTAATTGAAAACAAAATTGATGAAACGTTTTTCAAATTAAAATCAATTGAATACAAGTCTGATGATAAAATAATTATTGCCACAGATGCACTTAGCAGACTTATTCTTAAGAAACCAACAACCCTTTCTGAAATATTAAAAATTGAAGATTTTAATCAATTAAATGACTTCTGTTTAAAGTATTGGGAAAGTAAAGAACTTCAAGAAGATGATATTTCTGCAATAATTATTCCTGCTCAAAATAGTGGAACGGTTAAAACAATTCAACCTCCTATAGATTTTTCTTTTCCAAAAGAAAAAGAAGAAGAATTTATTCCAACATCCTTACAACAAAAAAAACAAAGAAATTATACAGATATGGAAATGAACGAAATAAGAAACCAGTTTAATGGCGTTGCACAAGACTTTCATCAAGTCAAAAAAAAACTAAAACTTCACGAAATGCTATTGATGGTAGCCATTAGCCTTTTAATGGTAAACATTCTTTTGATGTATTTTTTCAGACCAACAAATTCAAAAGATGAAACTTCAAAACCTAAAGACAAATCAGAAAATGTCATTGTTAAGAAGTATGAAAATACAATTGTTGATTTAAAATCCGAAATTCAAACTTTGCAAAGTAAGATAGCTGAATTTTCTAAACCAAAAGAAGAGCCAAAAGAAGAAAAGGTTGAACCGTCAAAAGCAACTCCAACAATTTCTAAAGAGGAAGCAAAAAAAAGACAAGAAGAGTTAATTAAAGCAGGTTACAAAGTTACTGCAGATGGCATTTGGGGTGCACAATCTGAAAAAACATGGAATGAGTATCTACAAAAGAAAAAAGACAAAAAGTAATAATGGCTAAGAATTATCCAACCATTGGGGAATACAATCAACTTATTCAAAGGAAAGGCGGAAATGCTTTTAGGTCTTTGTATGGTATAAGCCTTATTCCTTCAAGAACAACTCCGATTAAAGTTTATTTGTTTGGTTCAGGTGCTTTTGCAGCAGTGTTCAAAGGTTCTTTACATGGGACAAATTATGCAATTAGATGTTTTCTAACAGCAGAAGATGAAACAATAAATCGGTATAAAACAATTTGCGACTATCTCAACGAAATTCAAGCACCATGGAAAACTGAATGTGAGTTTATTGAAAACGAAATAAGTATCAATGGTAATTCCTACCCTATTTTAAAAATGGAATGGTTAAACGGCTTATTAATAAATCAGTTTGTTTCAAATCATTTATCAGACAACGATGTTTTGACTGAATTGCAGAAAAAATTAGTGGCTATTTCGAATGACATTGAAAAGCACAAAATAGGACATGGTGATTTACAATGTGGTAATATTATAATAACTGGAACCTCCTCTAATTTTCAGGTTAAGTTAATTGACTACGATGGAATGTATGTTCCAGCATTGGCTAACAAGAAATCTATCGAAAAAGGGCGAAGTGAATTTCAGCATCCAAAAAGAACGATGTATAATTTTAACCCGGAGATGGATAGATTTTCATTTTGGGTTATGATTACGGCATTAGAAGCCCTTAAAGTTGATAAAACTCTTTGGCGTGAAGTAATGCAAGGAGGTTTCAATACACTTGACAATTTTCTTTTTACAATTCAGGACTTTTTAAACCCCAATCAATCAAATCTTTTCAATAGACTTTACAATTTAAATTCAACATCTTTAAATTATTACTTAGACAAGTTGAAATGGTTCTGTAATAGTGAATATTCAGTAGTTACTAAACCAGTTTTGTCTGGTCAATCTTCAAGCTCGACAAGTTATATTCCAACTGACCATCAGAAATATGTTCCAAATAGCTCTAACAGTCAAACTATAGACAAAACTGTATCGAGTAATAAGTATAAAATTATTACAAATAATGGTTCGGCTTCGGTGCTGACATCAACTTTCCAAAAACTTGGCACTACACCACTTGAATTAGACAAAGACACTTACAAAGGCAAATTGATATTAATTTCAAACGGCAAGGAGACCAAAAGAATAACGCTTAACTCACATCAAAACTTAATAGAGATAAAATTTGATTAACAGCCAACGCATTTGGTGGCACATTTGCAAAAACGCACAAGCCAAAAGCACAAGCCAATTTTTGCAAAAGAGCCACCAAGCCAACGCACAAAGAAACAGCAACATGGACAGACAAAAGCACGACAGAAAAGAAGCACGAACCGGTAATCGAGTAGACGGCTCCGCCAGCATTAACTGACGGAGTGCGCCTCTCACACCACTGTACGTTCGGTTCTCGTATACAGCGGTTCATTAAATTGTGGAGCTACTTTAAAGTAATAATCAAGCATCGATTCATAGCCTTTCTTTTGTAACCGTGATAATGTTATTGTGGTTATTAAAATCGGACTTTGTGCTACTCGCCATCCT
>CANJPX010000133.1 GCA_947476185.1 Bacteroidota bacterium | reverse complement strand
CTCCTTGGCCACCACGGCGTGGGGAAGACGACGACCGGGCTGCGGCTCGCGTCGATGCTCGCCGTGCCGTTCGACGAGGAGATCGGCCGCGTCCTCGCGAGCGATCCGACCTGGCGCGCGCTGGACTCGTCGGCTGAGAACGCGCAGCCCGACTTCGACGCCGAGGTCTTCCGACGCGAACTCACCCGCGACGCGCTCGCGCCGCGGCTCCGCGTCGTCGAGACCTGGCACCCCGGCAACCTCGCCTACGCCGACGCGCGGAGCCCTCGGGTCGCCGAGCGCAACCTGGCCGCCATGCGCGACGCCGCCGCGCGCGGTCGCACGCTCGTGGTGCCGCTGACCGCGTCGCCGTCGGTGCTCGCCGCACGACAGTCCGAGCCCGGCTCGCTCTCGTTCTTTCAAGCCATCGCAGACCGCTCGCTCGAGTGGGCGCGCCGCCTAGGGCTCGAAATCCTTCCTCCCCAATCCACCGACGATCAGACACCGGACGCGGTCGCCCGCGCCATCCTCACCAACCTCGGGAGCCTCGCATGGACCGCATCTACCTGACGCCTAAGGGCGTCGAACGCCTCTACGACCGGATCGCCGCCGCGCGCGCCGCCTACCGGGCGGTGTGTGACGACATGCCCGCCGCGCTTGAGTCGGGAGACACGAGCGGGTGGCATGACAACTTCGCGTTTGAGGAGAACCAGCGGCAGATGCACCAGCTGGCGCGCCGCGTCCACGAGCTGGAGGGCCTCCTCACACGCGTGACCGTCGTCGAACCGCTGGACGTGCCCCCCGACCAGGTCCGAATTGGATCGGTCGTCACGTGGAGCGTCGAGGGCGGCGAGCCGCGCACGCTCTGCATCGCAGGCTACGAGGACGGCGACCCGAAGGCCGGCCGCGTCAGCTACGAGTCGCCGCTCGCGCAGCAGCTCCTGGGCGCGGCCATCGGAGACGTCCGAAAGGTCCACGTCGGCGGCGCGCCGCGCGAGGTCGAGATCCTCGACATCGGCGCGACGGCGGTGGGCGTATGACCGGCCGCATCCTGGTGTTCGAGGGCCTGGACGGCGTCGGGAAGACCGAGCTTTCCAAGGCGGTCGCCCGCGCACTCGGCGCCCACTGGCTCACCACCCCAGACGAGCAGACCCGCGCCGTGCGCGAGACCGTCGAGGACGCGTGGAGGGAGAGCCCCGAGGCGCGCCACCTGTTCTACGCCGCGTCCGTCGTGGCGGCGGGCAAGCAGGCGGCCGACCTCGTCCGCCAAGGGCAGGACGTGGTGATCGACCGCTACTGGTTGACGACGCTCGCCTACTCGCGCGCCGCGGGCACGCACGTCGATCTCAGCGGCCTTGAGGCGCTGCTCGTCCCCGCCGACGCCACCCTCTGGATCGACCTGGACGAGGCGGAGCGGCGCCGCCGCCTGGGCGTTCGAGGTGCGACGCGCGGCGACCTGTGGTCGGTGGACGCGAGCGCGACGCTGCGGTTCCACTACCTGCGCGGCCTCGATCATCCCGTCGCGGGTCGCCGGATCGAGATCGACGCGCGCGGACTTGACCGTGAGGCGCTCCTCACGGCGTCGCTCGACCAAGTCCAGTGCGTGGGGGCGCCACGCCGCGACGCGCGAGGCCAGCTCGATCTGTTCGTCGGCGAGGCGACAGGACGGGCCACAACCCCGATGGTCCCGGAAGCCCGAAGCGCGACGATGGCCTGAAGCAGGCTCCAGCCAGGAGCTCATGCCGAGGCCCAACCCTGAGAGCGGTCAGTCGCCGCCCCGCGCACCAGGTTGAAACGACGCCCAAACCGGACGGTGGTCGGACAGCCCCGAGCTCAGGAGGACGCGAACCTCCGTGATGGTTCCGCGCCGGAAGCAGAGGTGGTCCAAGTCGCGGCCGTGCCGGTCATCATTCGGGGAGTGCGTGCGACTCGGTCCAGCCGCGACCTCAGCGACTTCGAATTCCTCCGACAAGTTCTGCGCGACCACGGCTCGCGGAGCGTTGAAGTCACCGCCCACGCAGCACACGGAAGGTATCTCCTGCGCGAGCTGGCTCAATCGCGCCAGCTGCGCCTGACTCGACGCGCCGAAGGAGACGTGCGTCGTCGCGACCGAGACGCCTAGCGCCACCTCAACGGCCAGGAGGCCCTTGCCCGGATCGGTCCCAAAGGTCTCCGAGTGCAGCCTTCTCGCACCTGTTGGGCCGACCACCACGAGGTGCTCCTCCGGCGCGATCAGAGCCGACCGGGCCCGTCGCGGACGCGGCACGCGTGGGTAAACATGACTGATGACGCTGTAGTTCGGCAGCTCAGACCGAAGCGCCGCAAGCGTGTCGCCGCTCACTTCCTGCAGGAGCGCCACGTCGATGGTCCCCGCGCGCATCGCGCCGGAGATCAACGCCACGACGTGTCGGGTGCGAGCCACCTCGTCCGGCCAACGACCGACCGCGGGATCGTCGTAGTTCTCGGCGTGAATGCGGTGGAGGACATTCCAGGTGAGGATCTTCACGGGGTCGATGCCTGTTCGCGGGTGGGGCCTATTCAGTCGTCGTAGCAACCTCACGTGACTTCCGAGGCGACGCGTGCCCCGGCAAGGCGGAAAAGCCACACGTGGCAAGGCGTCGACGCCTCGAAGCAGGCGAGGTCGCGCGCTGTCCGATCTCGCCGCGCGTCTCCGTCCAGGACCCGTCGGAGCAAGAAGCCGAGCGACACCGGTCGATGTTTCAGGCGTGAGCAGACGCCCAGGACCGAGTTCGTGCGCCCCGACGAGTAGAGCGCCCCCCAACGCCACAGGAGTGCACCATGTCCGGAGAATCCCAGGACGTCCTCGTCTTCGACATCCAGGAGCTCTCCCTCCCGAGAGGCTGCCCAGATGACGGCATCACCGTCGCCGCCCTCGCCCTCGCAGCCGTGCACACGGAGATGCTGAACGGCGGCCTTCGTTGCATGGTGATCGTGACCGTCGCCGGCGTGATTGTGCGCGTTCACCGACTGAAAGGCCTCCAGAGCGCGCTGGCCAACCATGTCCTCCGGTTCGTCGCGGCTCGGACGAAGGCGGACGCCGTCGCCGTGGTGTACACCGTCCCCGTCCCTCCAGGGGTCGAGGCTGATCGCGCGTGCTTGATCTGCGGGGAGTCACCGTCGGCGAGGACCGACGTCCTACTTGTCGTCCGCGACGAGACGCGCCCTGACGCGCCCCGCACTGATCAGTTCATCACACGGCACGCGGATGGGTCGGCGCATCGTTGGCTAGGGGTCCCGCCAGACCCGCTGCTCACCATGACGCTGGATGACGTCGTCACCTGGGCCAACGTGCAGGGAGAGGCCTGATGGGGGCAGTCCCTGGGTGGCGCGCGCGTGGAGCCACCCGGTGCAGAGTCGCCACGCGGGGACGGCTACGCGTCGCTCGCTGAAGGTGGTGCGCCGCCGGCGTGCGCGGACCGCTGCATGACGCTCCCGACCCACCAGCCCAGCCAACCCAAGGCGACCGTGCCGATGCAGGGTACGATGAGGGTGCCGAGCGCCGCGCCAGACAGGCCCCCCAGCGCCGGGAGCGCGTCCACGATGGGAGAAGGCGTCCTGTCGATCACCTCCTCGGTGGGGGCCGCCTGCGGGGGTTCGACGAGCGCCTCGGTGTCGGAGTCCGCCGGCGCGACGAGGGTCTGACCAGCCGAAGAGCGCTCCGAGACGGCGGGAGGCTCGGCCTGCATCGCCGGGGTGGTCGGCACTTCCGAGCGTGGCCCTGGAGCAGGCTCATCCGCCGCCGGCTCCAGCCAAGTCGCGTCCGGCGACGTCGGAGACGGCCGGCGCATGTCCCCGCGAGATGAGGCGGGCGCCGCCTCCACCGCGGCGGCCACGTACGCGGGGATCGCGGCGAGCGGCGGTACCGGCGCGCCGAACAGCGCTGCGGCGTAGGCGTCCCAAGGCCGACGCCCCAGCACCGCGACGAGCGCGTCCTCCTCGCGCTGGATGCCGTCGAACCCGATCTTGAACTTGGCCTCGAGGTTCAGCGCTCTGACTCGCGCGTCCAGTGCCGCCTTCGCGTCCGGCTCGAACGCGAGCACGAGCCCGCGGGGCCCATCCCGGTTCGGCGCCTCGCCTTCGGCCACCCACACGCCAGGCGCTACCGCCTCCGGTTCGCCGGTGACCTGGTAGTCGCCGAGTCGATCGCCGGGCGAGATGGGCGCGCCCTCGCCCGACAGCAAACCCGGCGTCAGGAGCGCCTCGCGCATGGCGCGCGCGGTCGGATAGCGATGCTCCGGATCGGCGTGCGAAGCGCGCCGGATCACCGCGTGCAGCTTGGGCAAGCGCCCTCGGCCGACGACCAGCGTCCTCAGCACGCGCCCCACGCCGAAGATGTCGGCCCGATGATCGACGGCGCGGCCGTCCAGCTGCTCCGGCGCCGCGAAGCTGAGGGTTCCGCTCGCATGGAGCGAGCGCGTCAGACCCGCGGCGTCTCCCAGACGAGCGATGCCGAAGTCTACAAGCCGCGCCTGCTCACCATCGAGCAAGATGTTCGACGGCTTGATGTCGCGGTGCACGATGCCGTGGGAGTGCACGCACTCGAGCGCCTCCAGCACCTGCACCGCATAGCGCACGGCGAGGTACGGCCTGACCGACAGCACCCCGGCCTCGTCCGCGAGCGAGCCGTTGCGAACGACCTCCATCGCGATCCAAGGCCCCTCCGCGGCGTCCTCGCCGTGGTCGAGCACGCCGACCACGCCAGGGTGTTGGATCCGCGCCATCGCGACCGCTTCACGCCGAAACCGCTCACGGACCTCGCGTTCGACCGCGAGCTCAGGACGGAGCACCTTCAGCGCCACCTCGGGCACCGACGCGCCCGGACGCGTGTCGCGCGCCAGGTAGACCACCGACGTCGCCCCGTGACCGAGCCGCTCCAAGACCTGGAACGACCCCACCTTCGACGGGGGCGGCCGGTTGGGGACCCCGAGCAGCGCGGCCATCTGCGCGTCGGTGACCGCGCGTGAGATCACGCGCGGCGCTCCTGGCGGCACCGCAGCCTCCTTGAACACCAGCGACTCGGCGCCCGCCTCGTACTCCAG
This sequence comes from Bacteroidota bacterium, assembly GCA_947476185.1. Classification (GTDB taxonomy): domain Bacteria; phylum Bacteroidota; class Bacteroidia; order 2-12-FULL-35-15; family 2-12-FULL-35-15; genus 2-12-FULL-35-15. The sequence continues at coordinate 1,321 of CANJPX010000133.1, read as the reverse complement.
GCCGGCTTTGCCGCGCCTCGCGACGAGGCCGCACGTGGACATGGCGCGCCCTGGCGCCGTGCCCACCGCGATCCAAGGGTCGAGCCGGAGAAGGGAGCCGTCGCTCAACAGGAGGAACGGCACGCCGCCTTCGAGGCCGTCGCAGAAAGGGACCGTCTCGGAGTCGGGCTGCTGGCCGAACGCGGCGACGAGCCGCACCGCGACCTTGCCTCGCACCAGCGTCGGGTCCTCAAACCAGACGATCGGGTGGTTCCCGAACAACCGAAGGCCGGTGATCAGCTTGAGGAGCGGCCCCCGCAATTCCTCAAGCGCCTGCTCGGCCTCGTCCGGGCTCACCTCTCCGCCGAAGCGGCCGTGGTAGACCCGGTTCCTGATCTCGACGATGCGCTTGGCGTCGGCGAGCACGCTCTCCTCCGTGCCGGGGAGCAGCAATCGCACGAAGCGCGCGCCAGGTCCGTCGGGCTGCACTCGAGCGGTCGCACGCGCCGCCTTCTCACCGTGGGCCAGCCACGTACCCCACGTCTCCTTCTCGAACGCGAGCACGCCGACCTCGTCGGGTTCGTCCTTCGGGCGCGCGGCCTCCCAGGCTGAGCACACCACGCCGACCAGCGCGCGGATCCCGACCCAGCTGAGGTGAAGGCGGACCCGCAGCTTCTCGCCGGGGGCGAGACGCTCAGACTTCCCGACCTGCCAGGCGTCAAGCAGGAACGGGGGCATTCGCGTCATCAGGGACGCGCTGGAACCGGGCTCGAAGAGAGGGCTTGTCATTCGTGGCGCACTCTATTCGTCTTGCAAGACCGGGTACACTCACAATATCCCTACGTCGCTTCTGCGGGACTCGTAGTCCCGCAAAGACGTCCATCTGACGTTCGTCCTCGGCTTCCCACGTCAGACCACGTGGTTCGACGCGTTGCCGCGCGCCATCACTCACGAACGCCCGAACGGCCACCGCGAGGGTGGATGACCAGGCTCCATCGATCATCACCTCCTCTGCTCCTCACCGGTGACGCTCCCGACTCGGGCCGCGTGGACCGAACAGCCTATGACAATGCCTAATTCTAGGCTTCTGAGCCTTCTGGGTCCGAGTTGCTAGACACGTCGGCTCATCTTCTCTTCTCGGTTCGCGTCCGATCCCGGTCAATCACGACGTCACCCAGATCGACACAATCGCCACCCTAAGTCCCCGGACCTCCCATGGCCAAGACGAAGCGCCCCGCTATTCCAATCCCTGTCGGAGAAGCTGGCGCGCCCACCCCGACCTCAGTCGTCCGGCTAGACGAGCTCGCCGCGCGGTTAGAACCCCAACTCACTGGCCTCCGCG
>CANJPX010000132.1 GCA_947476185.1 Bacteroidota bacterium | reverse complement strand
AGTTTTTGTCAACATGTCGCTGCACTACCGGTGCTGGCCATCGGGCAGCCACCCATGTCATGTCTTTATTCAGTGTCCATAAGTCTTTTATGTACCCCAGAAGTTTCGGACGTCCAAAAATCAGATTTGAAAAATCGTGAAACGGTTTTTTTTTGATTTTTTTTTTGATTTTTGCAAGACACGCAAGACATTTGTACAATTTGGGGGCCAAATATGGATAACACTTTTTAAATCAGAATATTTGTATTATTGATTTAGAACAACTACGGACTTGTGTTTTAATAAGATCTTCAATGATGGCATCACATATATCTCTTCACATATTAATAAATTAGAATATAGTTATATTCATTCATTATTACCACAATTACAATATGTCAGAAGATGAGTGGTATGAATTAAATACTTGGACCAATCCGGTTGATGAGAAGAATTTGAGACAATAATTACAGATCCTTTCCCGTAAGTTCAATTGAAATGTTTTGATTTCTCAGTCAATGTATAAATCTGTTTTCGCTCTTTTGTTTTAGCTAGAGTTGAAGGAAACGATTGGCTTGATAGATAAAACGTCAATATGGATTGGTTCTTCTTTTTACGTTTAATGATTTAATAGCTTAACTGAAGTTGTGACGAAACGAAAACGATTCATTGCGTTTCTTTTAAATAAGTTCTGACTTTTACGAAATATTGTTCTAAACATTTGTCACTGCTACAAAATATTTCTTTCTTATACTTTGTTACTAATACTACAAGAAAACAATTTAATTTAATAAACAAGCTCAATTGTTTAAAAATAATGCAAACATTAACAGGATATTCAAAAAACTTATTATCTAAAAGAATCAATTCAAAGTGAACTGGGGGTTGTAATCATTAACTAGCGGGCGGAAAACATTATTGTCAAAATGAAATCCAAAATAAAACTTAGATGGATTTCTACTACGACATACGAATATCAATGTCTCTAATATGATCGGTATGTCTGCTGTTGCTGAGGTTGGTACTGCTCACGACTTTGCTGAGTAGGAGGTCGACTTTGCTGAACATAAGAGCTATAATCCGTCGGCGGTGGGGCTCTGCGCTCAACCATTGAGCCTCTATGGTCAACCATTGGGGCTCGAATTTGGGCACGGGGGTCAAATCCAAGCTCATCGAATGCCCAACCAGAATCTTGGTGGACTTGTTGTTGCGGAATTCCACGTTGAACTTGTGGGGCGCGGCGAGGTGGTGCTGACATTGAGTAGTCTGGGTATTCCTCGTTCCCAACTTCTGTAAATTCCCATGCAGGATGGATAGGGCGGCGGGAGATTGGCTCTGCCTGGATTCGTGATGGTTGGGCATAGACGATCTGAGAACTCTCCTCTCCTGGATTTGAAAATTAAAACCATCAGAAAAAAATCAAAGGGATTATTAAATATTAGTACCTCCTCTTCTTCTCTGAACGGCAGGGTTACTCTCCCATGACAAGCGGGCTGGGTTCACTGCTTTTGAACGAGGCATAGCGGCGGGCACAATCATTTCTCGAGACGATGTTGCCCACAAATGTTCGTTCGCCACTTCCACTGTCTCCTCATCGGAACAATCATCTCGTGACGTATCAAACGAGATATCAGAAGCCGAAGTGTTCAAAAGATCATTGCCGGCTGCTTTCTTTCTCGCAGTCTTCCGTCTAGAGGCATCCATTTGACGCGTTTTTATCTGCTTGGACGCGGTCTAACGAAGTAGAAAATGAATTAGAGATTGCGTCAAAGTCATTTGAAATTAGTTTACAGGAGTAATCATTATACCTCTGACCGTTTGGTCGCGGCCTAACGTGGAAAAAAGTAGATAATTCGTCAAAGTTTTTCAAAATTAGTATACATGAATAATCATTATACCTCTTCTTCCTTTACAAGTAGTCCATAAGTCTTTTTTTTTGCATTGATCTGTGTGTTTAAGCTTTCCAGTTCCGCCTTTTTATCTTCGATTTTGTCATTGAGTACCTCGATTTTGTCGTTGAGTACATCGAGGGAACTTTCGCCAGCGAGTTGTTTTTTTTCTAAGGATTTCTCCAAGGATTTCTTAGCTTTCTCCAACCTGGCGTTCTGGGAATGCATTACGTGAAGCAAAATATATGATATCAGCAATAAATAAACATACAATATAATATTAGACATACCTCTTTCACCATGGAGCACCCCTCTGACTTCAACTTCATATTTTCCAGCTTGATTTTTTCACTTACAAACTTTTCATCAAACGAATCAGTACTGAGTTGTAGTCTTGCAGACTTTATTTGCGTCTGCTCCGACTTTATCTGTATCTGCTGTAACCTATCCTGCGCGCGAACCTGGGAAGCCGTGAGACGTCCAGGTTTCGCCTGCTCAACGAGTCTGGTGGAGGATCTGCTTGTTGATGACTCATCAGGAGAGTTATGCGCAGATCGGGTGGCACACCCAACATACGACTGTTCTTCGTCATTCTCCTCTTCGGGACCCATGCAGTTTTGAACAGAGAGCATAGTTGACTCGACCGTCTTGTGAGAGGACTCTTGAAACAAAGAAATGCCAATTGACCTTGCGTCTTCAACCAGTCTTGCGGAGTACCGTATGAAATACGGAAAGTCTTCAAATCCATTTATTGTGTGAAGTGGCAGGGTGGCCGTGTCCAAAAACTAGATTAAGAAAAGAAACTTTATCAGAAGCAAACTCATTAGGAAATTTTATAGAAATAACTTACATGGTTAGCTTTGGCAATCAGCATTTCGACCGAAACTATCTCTTGTGTTGGCAACGACGGAATGCACCCCCGAAACTTCTCTTTCCAGCCTCCTTCATGAGCTCGGGCTTTTGTTATGTAGATTGTTTTGTGAAGCAACGGGATTGTTGAATAATTGTCAATGTGTACATCGTTCACTTGACTTACTGTTGTTGCAGAGTTCTTCCCAGTAAAATACCTCCACACGATTCACCCGGATGCCGTTTCGGGACATGACCCACACAAGTAACCTGAAGCAGCGCTATTTAAGTATACGAATATTTATGAATATATTTAACGATACTTACTTCTTCTGCCAATTGGCAACGCAGTTCGTGACCATAATTGAAATTACTATGAATTTTATTACTATCCCATCCGAGTCGGTGTAGTTGTAAATGACGTTTGTCATTATTACCATGCGAGGAGAAAGTTTGACCAGGTCAAAACTAAGGTATCGAAATAATTTTACATTGAAGAACCGTCCATCAGCGCCCTGGTAAAACTCATAGCCGGCGGCGACTTTTCCAGGTCTATCATCTTGTATGCACACTCTATTAAAGCACCCAAGACCGGGCACAGATATTGTGGCGGTAGACCCACCAGACATATTTAAGCATTCCAATGTTTTGGAAATGGCAGCCAAAGCTATGTCCTCGTATGACGAGCCAGAAGTTTTACCTACACCATATTCGAAACGATGTATGTATGAACAAATAATACACAACTGACAGATTGCCTCTATTCCAAACCTACCTGCTGATTTCTCCTGCACCGACAAAGATGAGAACGCTCCTGATGGGTTCGTTCGTGTCAAAAACGAGGAGGTGGAGGAGGATGACGACGACGAGGGCAGTTCTTCTTCTCTCTGATGCAGTGTTACTCGCTGCGGTGATCTCAGATGTTGTGAGGGTCCGAAACCAGGTGATAAGGAGACTGACATCGACGCAACCGCCGACCTAATGCTGCCAGTCTTGTCATTTTCCAAATCTACGGTCCGCAAAGTAGTAGCAACAACACCTCCAAAACCTTCATATCTTGGCACCAAGTTCTGGTCAAATGGTGCAGTGTCCTTAGCATCATCTATTTCAGTCGTGCTTGCGTTTATTGCAGCCAAGTGATCTGGGCAATAAATCCCTCCTCCTCGGTCGCAGTTTTCCGAACATTCTGCGCTAAATATTTAGTTAAGGAAGTAAATATATTGTAACTTAGACACAAAAATTAGTTTAAAACTTACCATTTCTTACTTTGGTGCCCATGAGAGGCATTTGCAGGCAGAGCAACCTTGGAGGGGCTCACGGTTGTTGTTGTTTCAGTCGTTTCTGCCTTTTTTCTCCTCTCAGGCGTACCGAGATTTGAAGGCGGGGGTATATTTTTTAGGGCTTCTTTCATGGAAAATGAGCCCTTCTTTCCAACTAAGAGACTCTTGTCACCCATTATACTCAGAACTGAAATGCACTCGGCTTGACTTTTGTGTTTGTACTTTTGAGTAATTTGAAACTCAAAAAATAATTCCAAGACATTTTTTAAAAATTCCAAGACATTTTTAGAACCAGCCAATAAATTCACTGGTCGTTCTAATATATGTTTACATGGTAATATAAGCAACAATCAAATGTAGCACCGGGAAAAAAATAGTATCCTTATTCTTTTCTTTTAATTCTGATTTATTATGTGTTATTAAATAGCTCCTATAACAAACGCTTAATTGAGAAACATTGTTATTGTAAAAGTTCTTTTTTGTTTTGTTCAATGTCTTGAAACAAAAATCCAATGTCTTGTGATGTCTTACCCATGTGTCATAAAACTGCGGACAGGAACAAGAATAACTTAATAAATTTTTGGTCATCGGCCCTTTCACGATTTTGGGTATGTTCAAGACTATGTTTTTGAAGAAGAATTTTAAATTTTATTCTCAACGCTCTTTGTTTCACATTTTAATTTAGGTTTTGGGACTTGACATTATTTGCTCAAAATCTATTTATATCGATATTTTTCTTTTAATACCAACATTCTGTAAAGCATTGTGATATTTTTGTCTTGATAATGCTTGTCGCGAATGGAAAAATTCAACCAATTCCTGTTTGCTGTCAGCAAGAGTGTCTTTCCAGAAAATTTGACTATAGTAGAGTAAGTTTTGGATCAATGACTTCGTTGCTGAGGCACTCACATGTACAAATGCATAAATACGAACGCGAGGATAAACTGCGCGATCTTTTACGAAGCGGTGTCACTGGTCAATCTCACAAAGGGGTACTGCAAGTGGTGTTCACAGTAAAATCGGTGGTCGTATGCAGACGTGCGTGGCAAAAGTGTTATGGTGTGTCCGATACACTGATTGAAAAACTGGTGCGTGAAATAAAGGGCGGTGTACAAACAAGCACTGTTCCTAACATGGATGACGGGACAGGTCCAGTGACAGCTTATGATATGGAACTTGTTGATATCGCCAAGAAATTTTCCATCAAGTTGACTCCACAAACCTGGGCTGGCGTACTTTTGCCGAATGGTTCAGCTTCAAAGTATACATATTGTTGGCTATCCGAGTATTTCAATATTTGTGGCGATTTTATTCCAAATGCAAATGAAGGGGAGATACACTTGGAACCAACAACCGTATGTGAATCTGTTTTTTATTCTTCTCTTCAACTGTTTTATATTGAATAGCATATATTATTTAGGTCAGACAAATTTGGCAAGAACACAAGAACGGGTTGGAGAAGCTTGGTATTCCGTATGTGGGAGTAAGAAATTTTAGCAGACTGTGGACGAATTGTTTCCCAAACGTAAAGATTCGAGCGTACAAAGGCGTATCATCGTCATGTGCCGATTGCTCAATACTGAGTGCAATACGAAAAGAAGCATCAACCATGGAGGTAAAGTCCAAGTGTTTAGTTTTTAAATTTTACAAACCTAGTGGACTACTATATTTATTACTTTCTAAGGTCCGCGAAGAATGCACGAAGTTGCATGCGCTTCATCGATCGGCGTACATGGGACTTCGAGTGCAATATTACCAACGACGCAGGGAAGCCTTGGAATTTCCTACCTCGGTGATGTCCATTATTTCTGATGGAATGGATCAGAATCACTGCAAGCTTCCCTGTACGGGCAATAGAAAGGGTAGCGAACAGCTAACTCAACATCTTCAAGGTTCTATTGTTCACGGACGATGGACCTCAATCTTCAGAAGCTTTACGACTGTCCTCAAATCAAAAAATCTTGTTATACATTGTGTTTTGCTTGAACTTGAAGCATTTTATGTCGCTGAAAAAAGGTATATCAAAATGATGACTATTTGTTAAGTGACTGATTCATTTCTAAGTCCGCTCCCATTCCCTTACCGTAGATTCCCTCGGACCATTTACCTACAAATCGATGGGGGGTCTGAAAATGCAAACGGAGTATTTCTAGCACTCGTTGAATTGCTGGTTATTAAAGGGCTTGCACGAAATATCAAAGTTTCTAGGTTAAAGGTGGGCCATACGCATGAAGATATAGATGGCGTTTTCGGCGTTTTGTGGGAAGGTACTGTATGTGTATTACTGTCTTAACTATTTTTGCATCACCGTATGAACTTCTTCTAAACTGTAGGCTTTAAAAGAGAATATATTATCTCGCCCCAACAATATGCCCGCAAAATGGCGTCACTCCTGAGAAAGAAGGAAAAGCAACAGAGGATCGTGGATTTTTCGT
>CANJPX010000131.1 GCA_947476185.1 Bacteroidota bacterium | reverse complement strand
ACTTAGTTGCTAATAAAGGTTTGACTTTTGGAATGAATTTAGCAAAATATAAATTAGATAAAGAATAAATCAATTTGAAAATGGGCTAATTTGAAAATGTGCAAATGCAATTTCCAAATTATCAAATTAACAAATTAACAAATTAACAAAATGAGACACGGAGATAAATTAAATAATTTAGGAAGAAAAACAGCTCATCGCAAGGCGATGTTGGCGAATATGGCTAGCTCTTTGATTCTGCACAAAAGAATTGCAACTACTATAGCTAAAGCTAAAGCTTTGAGAATATATGTAGAACCTCTTTTGACAAAATCAAAAGATGATTCAACACATTCAAGACGTACTGTATTTGCTTATTTGGGAAATAAAGAAGCGGTTGATATGCTTTTCAAGGAAGTGTCAACAAAAATTGCTGATCGTCCGGGTGGATACACCAGAATCCTGAAAACAGGAGCACGTTTAGGCGATAATGCTGATATGTGTTTTATTGAATTAGTTGACTATAATGAAAATATGTTGGCAGCTAAAGCACCAGCAAAAGCTAAAACAGCTCGTCGTGGTGGTAAAAAGAAATCAACAGATGCAACTACTAAAACAGTTGAAAAATCTGAAGAATCAACAGATGATAGCTCAAAAAGTGAATAATTTGTTAATTTAATATTTTCAATCTTAAAAAGGATAAAGTAATTTTGCTTTATCCTTTTTTTTGCGCCTAATGTTCGGTTTATTGTTTAATTAAGGAAGAAGTAATTAATGACGTTTTTATCACATGATATTGTTGTGTGCAATTGATATAATATGAAATATACACCAAAAACTCCTGCAATTTTATTACTTGAAGATGGTAAAGTGTTTTACGGAAAAGCTGCCGGAAAAATTGGCATTGCTACCGGAGAAATTTGCTTCAATACCGGTATGACCGGCTATCAAGAGATTTTTACGGATCCTTCTTATTTCGGACAGATCATTGTTGCGACCAACGTACATATCGGGAATTATGGTGTGAACAATGATGAAGTCGAATCGGATTCTATTAAGATCGCTGGTTTGGTATGTAAGCAGTTCAATGAATTTCATTCCCGTAAACGTTCTGATGGATCTCTGAAAGATTATTTCGAAAATGGAAATATCGTTGCGATATCCGATGTGGATACGAGAGCAATAGTTCGTTACATCAGAAACAAAGGTGCAATGAACTGTATCATTTCTTCCGAAACTCAAGATGTGGAAGTGCTGAAAGAAAGACTTTCAAAAGTTCCTTCCATGGCAGGATTGGAGCTGTCTTCAAAAGTGAGTACAACAAAACCTTACTTTGTTGGCGATGTGAATGCAGAGTATAAAGTTGCTGTAACCGACTTTGGGGTAAAGAAGAATATTTTGCGTTCATTGGCCGAACGAGGTTGTTATCTTCAGGTATTTCCGATGAAAACATCTTTCGAAGAAATGATGAAATGGAAGCCGGATGGATTTATGATCTCCAATGGCCCGGGTGATCCATCTGTAATGAAAGAGGAGATCGTTACGATCAAAAAAATCATTGACTCAGGTGTTCCCACTTTTGGAATTTGTTTAGGACATCAACTGATCGCTGAAGCATCCGGGATCTCTACTTTTAAGATGCATAAAGGACACAGGGGCATCAATCACCCTGTTAAGAATCTTATTACCGGTAAGAGTGAGATCACATCACAAAATCACGGATTTGGCGTTAAACTGGAAGACGTTGCTAAGGTTAAAAATATGGAAGTTACGCATGTCAACTTAAATGATAAAACCATTGAAGGATTGCGTTATACAGATAGAAATGTTTTTTCTGTTCAATATCATCCTGAAGCTTGTCCGGGACCTTATGATTCGCGCTATTTATTTGATGATTTTATCACTATGATATCATCAGTAAAAAAGAAAGAAAATAAAACGAAAGTAACTGCATAATAATGAACTCCTCTGAAGACCATCAGGGGAGTTTTTTTATATATTCTGATAGAGAGTTCTTCATTTTCATTTTTTTGTTTTCGGGGTATAGCTATTATCACCTCGTAATTTTGCTTCCTATCATTTCCCTGAATTTTTACAAATATTTCCCTGTTTGATCAATTCGCTTGTGATATATTTTATTTAGTTTCTATTTAATAAAAAAGGCAGGTTTTGTACCTGCCTTCCGAAAGGATAGTTTTTATAACCCCTTTAGAGTTATTATTGTCTATTTTATCGGCTCTTGGTCAGCATTAAATCTGTATCAAGACTGAAACAAAGGTAGATTGATCGGTCTTGGAATTCTATTGATCTCAAGCAGCATGAATGTAGATAGAAATCACATAAAACATTTTTTAGAAAAAAAAGCAGGTACTTGCGTACCTGCTTTCCCGAATTTTTACAAGCTTTCATGCTTTTACAGCACTTAAACTAGGTATTTCTTCTTTCATAATTTTCACTGAAACATACGTAACTGGTTATTTAAAACCAACCTCGGATTTTGCAGTTTATACCACATTTTAAAATGGTTATTTCTGCTTCAATCAGTCATGCGGGTTGTCCTCACATGATACGGTTTCCCGCCTTTGAGCATTTTAATAAAACAAACCCTTGCTGGTGCTGCCTTATTTACTCTGCCTATACTATGTCCCAATCGCTTTCAAACTGCAGCACATGGCTGCTACTTTGGAAAATGGAATGCAAGCATCTCATTTCCTATCCAGTCAAGGATTTACACCTCCGACCGAAATCAATTCTCATTGTCTTTGAGTCTGCCAGTTTTAAAAGCCTTTTACGACTCCTTTTGTCTGACCTAACTTATGTTTAAGAACGACTTCTTCAATTATGACAAAACAAAAATACAATGGTTTGTATTCGATTGATATTAACTATGTCAAAAGTAGGAATGATTATTTGCATTGTTTTTTTTAATTTGGTAATTACAATCGGTAATTAATTGGAGAAGGGTAATGTGCGGTAAATTGTATAGAATTCACAAAAAGCAAAATTACAAGAGAAGATGCAATTGTTATATTCAAAAAGATATTTATTAGCACTAAAATTATTGAATGTGAAGAGATAGACTATGATTAAGTTACTCTCCAATCATAATTTATAATATTTTCTTTATTGAATCAACATACATAATTCACGAAATTACTTTTTTGAATCTGTGGGGAAATTATTTTTGCGTGTTTCCAGGCTCAAATTTTTTTATACTTCTTTTAAAGATTTTATGCCTTATATTAGCCATTATGATAGATTCATCTCGAACTTCAAATCAAATTCACTATGTCACGAATTTTCTAGACCTTATTTCCACGCCTTTTCACAAAGAAATTAATGCTATTTGCTGGTCTCGTAAACTAATAGGTGATTTTTCTGAGATTGCTAATAAGATAGAACTAAATGGAAATATAGCTGCGCTTGATGAGCATGAACTTTTTGAACTTCAGTTGAGTGAACAAGGGCAACTCGCGCGTGAATTTATTTTAAATGACTTGAAGTTGCTGGAAGCTCATGGCGCGTCTCCAACCCTAAATCTGATCAAGTATTATGATAGAGATGATACCTACCCGTTTTTCCCAACCGATGTTTATTCTTTTCATGTAGATCGCTCTCCGTTACCAATTGATACCTTTTTATGCACATACTATGGTGAGTCGAGTGAAATATTGCCAAATTCTCAAGCTAAACAAAAAGTGCTCGTTCCCGAAATACGTGATGAACTCAAAAAAATATATCATGGAGCGGATGAAGGATTTGAATCATTTTTAAGTGAACATTTCTTTGACCTACATTATCTGCCAAAACCAGAGGCTCTCCCTATCAGCTTGGGCCTTGGACACTTATGGAGGTTGGCTGTTGATCATCCTGAAAGTATAGTCCCTCCTTGTCTTCACCGTGCGCCAAAGGAAAAAAATGGAAAGAACCGGCTGTTGATGATCTGTTGATTTACCCTTATTGATGGTTGCGATATTTTAATGAAATTTCAAATACTAATTTTTAAACTATAATTTTATAAAAAAGGCACTTTTATTAATTATACCCTCGTTAATATTTATCACTTGCTTATAGGCAAGTGATCTAGTATTTGATTCTGAAGATGAATAAATAAAAATAGCTTCATGAAAAATTATTAAACAAATTTTTGCCTTGCATTTTGAATTAATGGATTGGTTTCCAATTGCGAGAGTTCCTGAGAATTCTAATCGCTTGAAAATTACCAATGAAGTTTGATAAAATCAACACTTAGGGTGACAAAGAGAGACAAGTTTTTCAGTTTGCCTCTCTTCTTTTTAGGAAATCCTGATTTTGCCATCTATTAAACAGTCATTAAATATTTTTGATTGGTTAAAAAACAAACACTGAAACACTTAGAGATTCTATGGTAAGTGAAAATTAGCATTTGATAAAAAATATTTTATATTTGTATTGATTATTTACTCTCCTAATATAATCCATAATATTTTTCTTTATTAATAAAAACACGAAGGATTCATTGCAAAATTCTTTTGTAAGAATGCGAATTGTATGTGCTGAAGAAAATGTTTTTAATGGAATTGTTATTGACCTGATAGCTAACAGTAATAATGGAAATGGGAATGTAGTAGCAGCGCTATCAGAAAATAATAACGGTATCAAAACCAGCTCTTATTTAGCCGTAAATAATTAATTTCAACACACTAAAATAAAAAAAGGTAAGCCGAAAACTGATTAGAGTAGGCAAAATAAATTAAATAAAATGAATTTTAAAAAAACAAAAATTTTAGGGATTATTTCTGCAACAATTGGAGTAATAATTTTTGCATATGAATTGATCGTAGGTTGGGGCAACGAGAGCTATTCTCGTCATCCTTTAATTTCTCTAGCATTCTCTACGTTGGGTATCGTTTTAATTGCGTATTCTATGAACAAGAAAGACAAGGGATAATGCGCAGTTTGCAAATTAGCATTTTATTTAAAATGGTTACATTTCTGATTCTTTACTCTCCTAAAATAATCCGTAATATTTAACTTTAAATCAGTTCTGTGCGCGAAATAATTATTGTGTGTTTTTTTAGAAATTACAATAACTTTTTTCCTGGTTGTTAGATTTTGCAAAAAAGTTATGAGAAAACGAATATTATTGCTCTTCCTTACTGTTGCAGCTGTATCTTGTAATCAGCGTCAAAACAAAGCTCCTGCTGGCATCTTTGCCCCAAAAGTTACCGAAGCCAAAGGTTATTCTGTTTCAAAAGACAGCATAAGCGAACCAGTAACAGTTCCTGCCGGAATACCAAAAATGGTAAAAGCTGGAAATCCAACAATAAACCTAACCAACCTTAACGTTCACATTGCCGGACAACCAGAAATTACTGTGGTTGGTTTACCAAAAATAAATACTCCCGGCACGGATACTTTTTTATTACCAAAAACAATTATAACCAAAGGTATTATCAAACGCGCGGGAATCCCAGAAGTTCTTATTGCTAAAGACGCAGCAGCCAAAGATATTAACCCCGCTAATTTTTCTTTTTATAAAACCCCACAAGGTTTAAAACAGAATACCGTGCGTTGTATGTTGCAAGATAAAACCGGAAACCTTTGGCTTGGCACAAATGGCGGTGGCGTTTGCCGATACGATGGGAAATCCTTTACAAATTTTACAGAGAAAGAAGGCCTAAGTAATAATAGCATTTATAGTATTTTAGAAGATAAAACGGGAAACCTTTGGTTCGCTACTTATGGCGGTGTCTGTTGTTACGATGGGAAATCCTTTACAAATTATACAGAGAAAGAAGGCTTGATCAATAATCATGTTTATTGTATTGTAGAAGATAAAATCGGAAACCTTTGGTTCGGCACAAATGGCGGGGTTTGTCGCTATGATGGAAATAGAGTTGAAGCAATAGAAAGAGGAGTGAAAATACCTCAAGGAGCTCAACAAGACCTTAAAAAAATAAATGGAAAGCTTGCTAAATCATTTACCAATTATACTGAGAAGGAAGGCCTGAGCACTAATTTTGTTTATAGCATTTTAGAAGATAAAATCGGAAACCTTTGGTTCGGGACAAATGGCGGTGGCGTTTGTCGTTACGATGGTAACCGAGTAGAGGCAATAGAAAGAGGAGAAAAAACACCTCCAGGAGCTCAACAAGACCTAAAAAAAATAAATGGAAAGCTTGTTAAATCCTTTACCAATTATTCGGAGAAAGAAGGCCTGAGCAATTACGTTGTTTTGAGCATTTTAGAAGATAAAATGGGAAACCTTTGGTTCGGGACTTATGGCGGCGGTGTTTGCCGTTACGATGGTAACCGAGTAGAAGCAATAGAAAGAGGAGAAAAAATACCTTCAGGAGCTCAACAAGATCTTAAAAAAATAAATGGAAAGTTTGTTAAATCTTTTACTAGTTATACGAAGAAAGAAGGTTTGAGCGATAATGTTGTTTGGAGTATTTTAGAAGATAAAAGCGGAAACCTTTGGTTTGGCACAGGAAGCGGTGGCGTTTGCCGTTACGATGGTAACCGAGTAGATGCAATAGAAAGAGGAGAAAAAACACCTCCAGGTGCTCAACAAGACCTAAAAAAAATAAATGGGAAGCTTATTAAATCTTTT
>CANJPX010000130.1 GCA_947476185.1 Bacteroidota bacterium | reverse complement strand
CTTCATGAGCAAATGGTTGGTCCTGAGGACGCTCTGCATACATACGAGTATGCAGAGCACTACAAAATCCTGCCAGCAATCCATAACTGGAGCCAAGACCCTGAGCGTATCAATGGCGGTAAGTTGGTAGCCCCCGATTTCACTTATTGCTCAAACAACAACACCGACTGGATGAGCATCGAAACTTTACGCGGATGGATCAACCAGAACCGCGACAAAATCGAAGGTATCTGATGACTATAATTCCCTACGGGCGCCAAGACATTAACCAGGCCGACATTGATGCGGTCGTAGAAGTATTGCGCTCGGACTTCCTGACCCAAGGCCCAGTCATCCCCGCATTTGAAAAAGCTGTTGCCAGTTACTGCGACGCACTGTATGCGGTGGCGGTAAGCAATGCCACCAGTGCGCTACACATTGCCTGCCTGGCACTGAATGTAGGCAAAGGTGATGTGGTCTGGACAACACCGATCACTTTTCCGGCCAGCTCCAATTGCGCCCTTCATTGCGGTGCGACGGTAGATTTTGTGGATATCGATCCGCGCACCTACAACATGAGCGTGAACTGCCTAGCAGAGAAACTGGCACAAGCAGAAAAAGTTGGCAATTTGCCCAAGGTTGTTATCCCTGTGCATCTGTGCGGACAGCCCTGCGACATGGAGGGTATCCATGCCTTGAGCCGACACTATGGATTCAAAATCATCGAAGATGCTTCGCACGCCATCGGTGGTCGCTACAAAGGTGAACCTATGGGCAACTGCTGTTATAGTGATATCACCGTATTTAGTTTTCACCCAGTCAAGATCATCACATCGGGTGAGGGTGGAATGGCACTCACTAACAATGTCCAATTGGCCAAGTGCATGCAGCTACTGCGTAGCCACGGCATCACCAGCGATGCGGCGGATATGCATCCCCAAGCGCCAGATGAACTTTGGAATTATCAGCAAATAGGCTTGGGCTTCAACTACCGCATGACCGACATTCATGCTGCATTAGGCCTAAGTCAGATACAGCGGCTCAATGAATTTGTTACCAAGCGCCACGCCATCGCAAAACAATATGACCAGAAGTTATCCAGCCTGCCAGTGGTTATCCCATGGCAACACCTAGATAGCTATTCCAGTTTTCATCTTTACGTTATTCGTTTGAAGCTAGGTGAAATTAGCAAGACTCATCGCCAAGTGTTTGAAGCCTTGCGTGCGAAAGGGATACTTGTAAATTTGCATTACATCCCAATTTATCGACAACCGTACTACGAAAAGATGGGCTTCAGGAAAAATTACTGCCCTGAAGCAGAACAATACTACTCAGAGGCCATCAGCATACCAATGTATCCGGGGCTGACGGGAGTAGAGCAAAATCAAGTAGTGGCGGCGATACAAGAGGCAACAAACGTATGAAAATCGCTGTCATCCCAGCTCGCGGGGGCAGCAAACGCATCCCGCGTAAAAACATTAGACCCTTCTGCGGCAAACCAATGATTGCTTGGTCAATAGAGGCAGCAAAATCCTCTGGTCTATTTGAGCACATTATCGTCTCGACAGATGATGCGGAGATTGCTGAAGTGGCCAAACAGTGGGGGGCAGAAGTCCCCTTCATGCGTACTGAAGAATTATCTAACGATCACGCGGGAACCACACCCGTCATCGCCCACGCCACGCAGTGGGCATTGGATCAAGGATTTGATGTGGCAGCAGTGTGCTGCATCTATGCGACAGCACCATTCGTGCAGATAAATGACCTCAAGCGAGGATGGGATGCGATGAATTCTGGCGATTGGAATTATGCATTCACCGTAACCGATTTTGCAGCGCCAATCTTCCGTTCATTCAAGCAAACCGCCGAAGGCGGGATAGAGATGTTCTTTCCAGAATATTTTGTGACTCGCTCACAAGATTTGCCAACCGCATTGCATGATGCAGGACAATTTTATTGGGGGTATCCAGATGCGTGGCTAGAGGATAAACGCATTTTTGATCGACATTCAGTACCAGTCATCATACCTCGTTGGCGGGTGCAGGATATCGATACACCGGACGATTGGGAGCGAGCTGAAATACTGGCACCTATCATCATGGGGCGCAAGGGTTAAGCGTAGTCATGCACCATATCGCCTTCCGCACCGACGCTTCAGTAGAGATTGGCATTGGGCACATTATGCGCTGCCTAACCTTGGCAGACAGATTGAAACAACACGGCGCGCAGATTCGCTTTGTCAGCCGCCACCTACCTGAACATCTGCGCGGCATGTTGGTGGCAAAAGGGCATGAGTTCGCGTTGCTCGATAGCGAACAAAATGATGCTGTAGTGGGTGGGCTTGCACACTCTCATTGGCCAGGAGTCAGCCAAGCGCAGGATTCGATGGATTCCATCCGAAGATTGTCCGATAAGACTTGGGATTGGCTCGTCATTGACCATTATGCCCTGGATATTGAGTGGGAAACCGCCATGCGCCCATACAGCAAGCACATCATGGTGATTGATGATTTGGCCGATAGAAAGCACGATTGTGACTTATTGCTTGATCAGAACTACTATCGCGACTTGGAGCAACGCTATCAAGGACTGCTGCCAGAGCAATGTGCAACTCTGCTCGGACCAGCATATGTGTTATTACGGCCGGAATTCGCTGAAGCTAGACAAAAGCTTCGAGTAAGAGATGGAACCGTACGGCGTATTCTGGTTTTCTTTGGTGGCAGCGACCCCACCAACCAGACCAAAAAGGTGGTGGAAGCATTAAATTTTCTGGGAAGACCAGATATTGAGGTGGATGTCGTGGTCGGGTCAATTAACCCCAATCGAAATACAATTCAAGCGTTATGTGATGAATTATCGAACGTGACTTTTCACTGCCAAGTATCCAATATGGCCGAGCTGATACTCAACGCTGATCTTGGTATTGGTGCAGGCGGTGCCGCCACGTGGGAGCGATGCTGCCTGGGGTTGCCCACGATAACGGTGGTTTTCGCCGCCAATCAGGAGCGCACTACAGAGGATATTGCGGAAATCGGGGCGATCGAATACCTGGGATGGTCCGACCAGCTCAGATCGGAGGATTACGCACGAGCCATTACCGGAATGATCGAAAATCCACAGCGTACCAGACAGATCGGGGAGGTAGCTCTCGGCATGTTGCAAGGGGGAGGAGAGTCCTTGGAGGATGTGATACATCGCATCATTCAAAAAACCAGATTTTTACATTCTTCTAGCTGTGCTGTTACTCAATAAGTGATTTAGTTATAACTGAGGAATTTCATGGATGAACGACTAAAAAAACACCCGCTTGGGTTCTGGGAAATTGCGACGAAGCCGGTATCCTCGGAGTTGCAGCGATACTATGCCGATAAATACTACCAAGAAGCCAAGGGAAGCTATGAGCTTGAGTATACCGAGGAGGAGTTGTGCTATTTCCAAGCAAAATTAGAACAACGTTTTGCCATTCTCCAACGCTATCTTCCTGATTTGTGTGTGAGTGGTGGGCGCTTGCTGGATATCGGCTGTGGCGAGGGGTATGCGCTGGCGTTCTTTCGCGAACACGGTTGGTCAGTGAAGGGAATTGATTTCAGTGCGGCGGGTGTTAAATCGAAGAACCCGGGTTGCCAGGATGCTTTGGTGACGGGGGATATCTTTGCGCTGTTGCGAGCCGAGATCGCAACAGGTGCAACCTACGATGTGGTTTGGTTGCAAAATGTGTTGGAGCACGTAATTGATCCGCTTGATCTTCTGTCATCACTGCGAACATTGGTTTCATCTGACGGAATTGCCGTGATAACTGTGCCAAATGACTATTCCGTAACCCAGTGCGCAGCGCTGGACAAACAGCATATCGACAACGAGTTTTGGGTGGCCCCACCAGAGCACCTCAGCCATTTTGACTACAAAAGTCTCTCGAACTCATCCGAAGCGACCGGTTGGGAATGCGCGGAGATTGTTGCGGACTTTCCGGTTGACTGGTTCCTCTTCCATCCAGGTTCAAACTATGTGCGTGAGAAAGGTGCGGGGAAGGCGGCCCACCGGGCTCGTGTGCAATTGGAAAATCTCATCCATGGGCAACCCATTGAGGATGTAATTCAATTTCTGTCTGCAACCGCCAAGCTTGGATTTGGCAGAAACCTTACTGCGTTCTTGCGTCACGCCCGGGAGAAATAGAAGTGGAGGTTGCAAAGTCGGTTCTGGTTACAGGCGCAACCGGTTTCCTCGGACGAGCAACTGTGCCAGCCTTGACTGAGGCAGGTTGGCAAATTACCAGGGGTTCAAGGTCAGCCGCTGAACCACTGGCGAAGGGAGTTGTTCGCCTTGATCTCTCGGAGCCTGCAACGCTTCTCGCTCTGACAAAGCAGGGTCGCTTCGATGCCATCGTGCATCTCGGTGCGCGCGTTGGCTTATCCGGTGAGGGTGAAGCAGAGTTGTTTGTGCCAAACGTATTGGCAACGGGTTGCCTGGCTTATCTTGCCGGTCTTTGGGATGCCCACCTAATATTCGCTTCTACTGCAATTGTTCACGGTGTCAGGCAGGAGACGATTGAATCTGACTCGCCGCTCCGTCCGGATACGGCTTATGCAAAAAGCAAATGGCTGGGTGAGCAATTGCTTGCGACTTCAAACACAAAACATTGTATTCTGCGCATCGCTGGCATATTCGGTGCCGGCGGGCCCGTCCATCTGGGTCTGAATCGCGCTATTGATGGTGCAATCAAGGGTGAGCCGCCGCTTCAAATCGCGTCAGGCAAAGCATTGAGAAACTATATTTACGTCGAGGATGTGGCGCAGGCAATTGTCTACGCGCTCCTCGAGGGAACGCATTTTCTTGCCGGACATGAAGTCATCTCGGTCAGTGAAATGCTGCAAGGAGTCTGCGATACGTTTTCTCCGGGACAGCATCCTGTGATCAAGGATGGGCCGGAGGCTATGAATCAAGTCATAAAGCCTTCCATTTTTCTGCCAGCGACGCGTGGATTTCGCGAAGCCTTGATCGATATTCGCAAAGAGTACTGCCAGTGAAGCTGGCACTGCTCGGTGACATTCATGGCAACCACCTCGCGCTGGCAGCGGTATTGGCTGCTGCCAGAAAACATGGCGTTGAGCGGTTGCTGATTACAGGGGATCTTGTAGGCTATTATTTCTGGCCTAGGGAGGCTCTGGAGTTGCTTGCTCCATGGAGCAGCGTTGCGGTGCGCGGCAATCATGAGGACATGCTGGCCACGGCGCGGTCAGATCCGGCATTCCTGTCTCGTGTCGATGCGCGCTACGGAAGCGGTCTGCGCAGCGCCGTCGAGCAGCTTGACGCGCAGCAGCTCGATCAACTTTGCGCTATGCCGCATCCTCTGGAGTTCGTTATCGATGGCTGCAGGATTCTGCTGTGCCATGGCGCGCCGTGGGATGTCGATCAATATGTCTATCCGGACGCAAAACCGGAACTGCTGGAGCGTTGTGCCATCCAGGAGTTTGATCTGGTGGTGCTGGGTCATACGCATTACCCCATGCAGCACAAGATCGGAAGAACGCTCTTAGTCAACCCCGGCGCTGCCGGGCAGCCGCGTAACCGCAAGCCTGGAGCGCATTGGGCACTGTTTGATACCGCATCGCGCGAAGTAAGCCTGTATTGCGAGGCTTATAATGCCAGGGCTGTGATGGCGGAATCGCGCCGCAGGCATCCGGATATTCCCTACCTGGCGAAAGTATTGGAACGCACATGAAATCTGTCCTGATTACGGGCATAGGCGGCGACATCGCGCAAGGTGTGGCAACCATTATCAGGGAGCAGCGCCCCGAGCTGCGGCTGATTGGCGTCGATATGCATGAACAACATGGCGGCGCTCTGTTTGTTGATGAGTTTGTCAAGGTTCCACCCGCTGGAGCGCCTGAATACCTTGAGACGATCCGGAGTGTGCTGGTCTCCAGATCGGTCGATGTGCTCATTCCCATGTCCGAACCGGAACTGGACATGATGGCGCCATTGATCCATGAGCTCGGCCACAACCGGTGTATCACTTCGGGCAAGAAGGTAGTTGCTGCGGGAATCGATAAGCTTGCAACCATCGACGCATTGCGCAATTTCGGATTGCCTGTACCATGGACATTTGCTGTAGGCGAAGAGCTGCCCTCCGAATATCCGTGCATTCTGAAAAACCGTTTTGGTTCCGGCTCGCGCGCGGTGTTCAGCGTAATTAATAACGCTGAGGCGCTCTATCTGGCCAAAAAATATCCGGATGCGGTATTCCAGGAAATGCTGGAACCGGCTGAGCGTGAAGTCACCTGTGCGGTATATCGCCGTCGCGATGGCGAGGTCGCCAGCCTGTTGATGCTGCGCCGACTGGCTGGCGGGTTCACCAGTTGGGCGCAAGTGATCAGGGACGAGGCAACTGCCAGCATGTGCCAAATGATAGCGGAAGGCCTCGATTTACGCGGCAGCATGAATATCCAGTTGCGGCTTACCGACAAGGGGCCGCGTGTATTCGAAATCAATCCGCGTTTTTCGTCGACAGTATTGATGCGGCACCGCATCGGGTTTAGCGATGTGCTGTGGGCGCTTGAGGAAGCGGAAGGAAAATCTGTCGTTTTTCCGGAGATTCCGCAGGATCGCATCATGGTGCGGGTGCAGGGTGCAACCGTCAGTTTTTGAGGATCAGTCCTATGAAATCCATCCAGATAGCCGGCCGTGAAATCGGCCCGAATCATCCGCCCTTCATCATCGCGGAAATGTCCGGCAATCAT
>CANJPX010000129.1 GCA_947476185.1 Bacteroidota bacterium | reverse complement strand
TATCGGTACGCTAAGGGATTATTGTCTCCAGCGTAATAAAAATAACACCGCTAACCTTGGATTTGCATAAAATAGAGGCTAAGAGCAAGCAATGAGCTACTAAACCAGCACTCAACTAAGAAAGTAACTCTCTCATTGAGATAAAAACGTAAAGTACCCACCATTTTTTCAAAAAATACCGAAAGCGGTTATAAGGCAAGTTTCCGGTATTTTAAATTCTTTCACAGTCTCTAGCGCGAATCCACCCTACGCGAATATTTCGTACAGATTAAACCGCCGTACGGCCGTACAATTATCTACAATGAATATAACAAACTACTCTTTTACAAGCTGTATTTGATATGGATAAAGAAACAATAGGCATTTACAACCAAGATGCTGAAAGTATCGCCCAATTGCATTCAACACTCATTCCCCATCGAGTTTATGAGCTAATCCAGCAGTATTTTATTAAAAACACCGCTACCGTAGATATTGGCTGTGGAATCGGACGTGATACACAATGGCTGAATAAGCAAGGCTTTTTAACCATCGGCGTTGACGCTTCAGCAGGGATGTTAAAACAAGCTCGTCAGCTTTATCCTGACCTACTATTTAACGAAGATTGTTTGCCGGAATTAGCTAGCCTTAGTGACTTACACTTTCACAATATTCTTTGTTCAGCCGTTTTAATGCACCTAGATAAAGCCTCCATCGAACAGGCTTGTGAGCGTCTTTTACAGTTATTACGACCAGAGGGCTGCTTGATTATCACCCTACGTGGTACTAACCAAGAAAACAAACGAGAAAATGGCAAGCTTTACGAAGCCATTGATATTGAATCATTTAGCCAATATTTTAGACAAAACAACTGTGAAATCATGCTGTATGAACAGGACGTCGAACAAAAACGCCAACTCATTTGGCATAATTTTGTCATTAAAAAGTAGCCACACCTTGTTGCGCGGGCTGCCATTTTTGATTGAAACCATAATGAGTAATGGAACAATTATAAGCATCCTGTAAAAACTGCTGGCGTCTTTCAGTGGAGGTGCCGGTTTGTACAATCAAAGTTTCTCTAAGTGGATGATGACTGATGATTAAATACTCATTGCGATCATGCAGACGTTGCAGCAATGGCAACGCGGGTAAGTTGGCAAATTTTCCGTTCACTCCCCTGTTGCAATCAACACAGGCCAACACCAAATTTGCGACACCATTAATAGGTTTTTCGGCATCACACTTTCTTAAATCATGCGGAAAAAAATGATCGACATCGGCAAAGTCTGGATGATTATTATCAAGAGAAATATCCTTAAAGCAATAAAAACACCGGCCTTTTTGGTAACCATTTAAAGACGGACTCGCGCCTGTTACCGCAACACGGCGTAATTTATTATCGGCAAAAAACTCGCGTGTTTCTTCTTTGTAATCAATTTGAATCAAATGTTTTGGTAAATTTAATTCCCAAGCGGTTTCAACCAAACGCCAGCGCGATTCTGTTTCTGCGGCCAGACTGTCATATTGGCCCTGCTCACCCAAGCGATAAAAATTATCCGTTAAGATAATACCGCCTTTCGATTTTCGTTCATCACTAAAAAACCTAGGAACTTCTTCATTATGGACATTATGAAAAGCATCCAAGACATTGTTAAAACCCAACTGTACGGTTAAATCAATCAAAGCATCATGATTAATTTTATCCTCATTAAAACCCCGACAACCCTCCAAAAACTGACTGCTAGCCAAAGTAACTTGTTTATCACAAATAATCAAATGCTCAGTAATATGTTTGGAAAACGGCACCGCCAACTGTTCCAGAGTAATAACAGAATCACCGCTATCTTTTAAATCATAGAGACTTTTAGCTAAAGCAAACTTATAAGAGGCGACATTGCGCCCAAACAAAATAATTGAGCGCCAGTAGTTTTCTAGTGTGGGTTCTATTTCGTAGAATTTGGACATAGCATATTTATTGGTAAAGGCAGAGGCATAGCGTAATCCATCAAATGATAGTGAAATACCCCCCTTAATCACACTGGATGTTTATGATGGATTTCGGCTATTGCCTCTTACCCATCTTACGAGTTACTGCATTTAATCGTCGGTACTTTAGGCGTAACCCGTAAGCTTGAAAACAATCGAGCAAAAAAAGCTCACGAGGAAGCATTCATGCGAGGGTTAGTTTATAGCTCCGTATGTGGTGGATTGCTAGCGCGAATCCACCCTACGCGAATATTTCATATAGATTAAAACGTCGTACGGCCGTTAATGGCATAACAATGTGACTATCAGAAAATAAATATGATAGTATCGACAAAAATGAATAAAAACTATAAGGATATACACCTTATTTTGGGATTTTAAAATACACCTTTTTAGGTGTCTACTTTGCGTTATGAATTTTGAGGCAATAATGGATTACGATATTAGTTTACCAGTTCTTGAAGATTTAGACGGCTATAAGGAACTAATCTATGTGCTTCCTTCCTCTGATGAAAGTCAGAAAGAAGCATTAGAAAGAATGGCTGGGTATTTTAAAAAAGAGTTTCGTTATGATCACCTCCAATACTGTAAAGAAAATCATAGTGAAAATTGCATAGGTATTCTTTTTGCAGAAAGAGCAATGGATATTGTAAAAGATGAAGATGAATATCACTATCCAAATAGAGTTGTTGGAGGTGCTTGTTTTGGTAAGAAAGAATCAGGAGAATTTTTTTTGGATTGGGTTTGGCTTCACCCTTTTTCTAGAAATCATAAAAAATTAAGTAGCAATTGGCCTAAGTTTCAAAAGAAATTTGGTCAATTTACAGTAACAGCACCATTGTCAGCACATATGGCTAGTTTTCTAAAAAAATACGAACAACAAGCCCAACTATCAGTGCCACATGTTCTGCAATCTAACAATACCAGTTATTCACAGCCCTGAGCGAAATTCTTTTTTAAAATATATTCCGCCAATAGCTCAAGGGCATTTTAAAGTTCATCATCGTGTGAAGGGGTAATGTAAAGTATTTCTTTGTGCTCTACATTATTTTCAATTACAGGAGAATCGATTTTGTATTTCATAGCTTAGATTGCATAGCTAGTGCTTATCCACCCATTCTCTAGCTAGTTCTTGTGCCTTTTCAACTTGAGAAGATGTCATACTTTTTTCAACGAGTATTCTCTCTTTTTTTGCTTTTTCATCACCAGATGAACCCGCTACATTGAAATACATATGTGCCATAACATTATCTTGTGTTGTTCCTAGACCCTCGGAAAACATAATTCCTAAGCGAAATTGTGCATCAGCATCACCTTGTTCAGCTGCTTTCTTAAACCACTTGAATGCTTGTTTATAGTCTTGTGTTGACCCTTCACCCTTAACAAACATAAGTCCTAAGTGTAATTGTGCAAGAACATTCCCTTGCTCAGCTGCTTTCTTAAACCACTTAAATGCTTGTTTATAGTCTTGTGTCGTCCCTTTGCCATCAAAAAACATACGTCCTAAACGACCTTGTGCAAGAACATTCCCTTGTTCAGCGGCTTTCTTAAACCACTCGAATGCTTGTTTATAGTCCTGTGTCGTCCCTTCACCCTTAACAAACATAAGTCCTAAGCGACCTTGTGCATCATCATACCCTTGTTCAGCTGCTTTCTTAGACCACTCGAATGCTTGTTTATAATCCTGCGTTATCCCTTCGCCATAATAAAACATAAATCCTAATAAACCTTGTGCAGGAATATCACCTTGTTCAGCTGCTTTCTTACACCACTCGAATGCTTGTTTATGGTCTTGTGTCGTCCCTTTGCCCTCAAAAAACATAAGTCCTAAGTGACGTTGTGCAGGAGCATTCCCTTGTTCAGATGCTTTCTTAGACCACTCGAATGCTTGTTTATAATCCTGTGTAGTCCCTTTGCCCTCAAAAAACATAAGTCCTAAGCGTGATTGTGCATCAACATTCCCTTGTTCAGCTGCTTTCTTAAACGACTCGAATGCTTGTTTATAATCCTGTGTTGTCCCTTTGCCCTCAAAAAACATAAGTCCTAAGAAACCTTGTAAGAAACCTTGTGCATCAACATACCCTTGTTCAGCTGCTTTCTTAGACCACTCGAATGCTTGTTTATAGTCCTGTGTCGTCCCTTTGCCCTCAAAAAACATAAGTCCTAAGCGACGTTGTGCAGGAGCATTCCCTTGTTCTGCTGCTTTCTTACACCACTCGAATGCTTGTTTATAGTCCTGTGTCGTCCCTTTGCCCTCAAAAAACATAAGTCCTAAGTGATATTGTGCTTTAGCATCCCCTTGTTCAGCTGCTTTCTTAGACCACTCGAATGCTTGTTTATAGTCTTGTGTCGTCCATTGACCCTTATCAAACATAACTCCTAAGTTATATTGTGCATCAACATTCCCTTGTTCAGCTGCTTTCTTAATCCACTCGAATGCTTGTTTATAGTCTTGTTTTGTTCCTAGACCCTCGGCAAACATAAGTCCTAAGCTATATTGTGCAGGAGCATCACCTTGTTCAGCTGCTTTCTTAAACGACTCGAATGCTTGTTTATAGTCTTGTTTTGTTCCTAGACCCGCGGCAAACATAACTCCTAAGCGATATTGTGCATCAACATTCCCACTGTTTGACAGCTTTACACAATCAGAAAAATTATTTTTTTTATCTAAGGTTTGATTAAAACAATCTGCTTTTGCGATTGAAGTTAAGCCCAATACCAACAATATAAAAATGAACCATACATAAATTACAACGTTAGATTTTGTTTGGTCTTTTATCATAATATTCCATGTAATTTATATCTATCCATATTATTTTATGACATGAATAAAGTGTATCGATTTTTAGGATGTTTTTATTGTCTGGATACGTCAAATTATCGATCCAGTACGTTTAAAAAATAAATTTATAGTTTATTCAATTCATCTCCAGCAGGGGCAGGCAAAGAACATCGCGATTTGACCGTCCTTCTGGCTGAACTTATTAGGCCTAGTTGTTGTTGATACCCCCACCATATTGGCCTGATCGTCGATCTAAATCCCTTCTTGAGTCAGAATTAATTTGGTCTCTACGCTGCGCATCAAGATCTATTGAATATTGAGTCGAGTCGCCAGGATTGCTAAGGTTGTATTGATACCTTGCGCCCGAATTACTTTTATAACCGGAATCACTATTTGAGCCACTGTCGTATCCGTACACGTCTGTTCCAGACAAACACTTCCCATTGACCACTGGACCTACGCAACCAGCGTGAGAATAAGCGCTAAAACATATAAACGCTGAACTGAGTAAAATTTTGTATTTCATATCGTTTTCCTTGATCCAAAGATTGTATTGCTGAAAGACGCTGTAAAATCAATGGGGTCACAATCAACGACACTGACCCCATTGATTCTGCTGACCCCATTGATATCTTATTAGGTTTTTATAGGACTTTATCTCTAAGCTTATCTTGCAACTCAATTAACTTTTTGAAATGACTTTCAAAAATATTATTTGTGTTACTCATAATTGAAATTAAATCATCAAGTAACCGGACATGGCACTCTTCAATTGAATCAACCTCTACTTCGGAGAGTAAATCATTTAATTCTAAGATTTTAGCCTTTGTTGAATCTATGTCAGTCTGACTAGCCAATTCAATTAGTCGATTATATTTCTTTTTATTCATTTTTATTTGATCCCAAATGCAAATAAATTAACGTTGCTAGTGGCAAATATAGTCCGTAGGATGCGTAGAACAACGTGAAACCCATCACATCATCGCACTCAACAGCCTCTTCTTGTGTAAATTCAGTTTTATGAAAACAATTAAAGAACCAATAGCTAGCAGTACAGGTATCAAAATTAGTCGCGAGTAACCAATGAATCAACCAAAGAGTCGCTTCATCTTCAAGATACTGATCCCAGCCCTTTTCAGAAAAAAGCGCTATGCCTAACTCAGTTGCGACTAAACCCTCTGAGTTTTCTTCCAACAGCGATGAGGCTCGCAACCAATATTTTATCGCGTTAACCATATTCTTACCCACACCCAGCTCTATCGTGGCTACATCGGAGTTGAAGATAGCTTTCTTTTTGATAAAGGCTTGAAAGTCTTTAGTTAACCAAGCGTAGCGTAGCGAAAAAGTCTCATGACGACCGAAAGAGGCTCTTCTGTCATTATAGGGTTTGATCAGACTATCCATGTTTTAGCATTATTTATGTTAGGGAATAATGGCCATTAAAAGTCTTGGTCATAGGGTTTTTTGAACTATAACATTAATTTTTAAAATGTTTTCTTTTATCTAGTAATAAACTGATAGCGATACAACAGGACGCACTTTTAAAATACCCTCTAAAGGCAAAGCACAAGCCAGCACAAAGGTCTGCATAAAATAAGCGAACTCAGGTAAGGCTGAATCATTTAGCTTTTGTTCTAATTCACTGGCGGTGATGCTGAACTCAAGATTACCAGCACGTAATTCCGACAAACATTTTAAGTACGCTGACAAGGTATCGGCGGCTTTAATGATTTGGTGATGGCTTTTGGGTTATTCCGTATCACTTAATCAAAAATAAGCGGCATTAGGTAGTAACAATCGATCTGACTTACCCGGCAGCGCGATAAATCCAAAATGGCGATAAAACGCTGCCGCTGAATCATCCTTTGCATCAACGACTATGCCTACCACAGCTAAACTATCGCTAGCCTGCTTTACTTTTAAACAGGCTTCTGCCAACAAAAGGGAACCTAAGCCTTTACCTTGAAAGACCTCATCCACGGCTAAACGGCCAATAAGAGCTACAGGTATTGGATATCGAGGAAGTTTCTGTGCCACAGTTTCTGGCAAGTCCGAACATTTAATACTACCGGCACTTAATGTA
>CANJPX010000128.1 GCA_947476185.1 Bacteroidota bacterium | reverse complement strand
GGAGCGTGAGGCCTAGAGCCGCTCCATGTTCCCGCGGCCCCAGAACGCGCGCATCGACGTGACCTTGCCGCTCTCGTCGAAGCGCATCACCTCGATGATGTCGATTCGCCTGGCGAGCTCCGGCATGGTCAGGGTGAAGTGGAACGCCGCCTCACGCCCGGCCACCTTCACCGAGCCGTGGCGCTCGGGCTGTAGGGTCATGCCCAACGCGCGGGCGTAGAACGCGCGCAGCGCCGGATGCCCCTGGATGGGCTCGGAGCCGACCGGATCTTCCACGGTCGCGTCCTCAGCGTACAGTGCGAGGATCGCGTCGAGGTCGCGGCTGGCGAGGGCCGTGAGGTAGGCGTCGATGGTGGCGACGGCGTCGGTGGGGTTTGGCACGCGCGGCTCCAGGCGGGTGGAGTAGCGCGGTTTGGACCCGGGCGCGGGCGCGGGCGCGGAGAGTTGGTGAGGCTGGCGGGACAAGTTTCGAACTGGTGCGGGGAGGCGTGTGAGGAGGACTTCCTGATGTTGTCCGCCTAGTAGCTCCACTTCCGCAGCCGTGAACGCATCATCCCTCCGCGACGCCTGCGGTCAGAATCGGTCCGCGAGCGCATCTGCCGGGAGCACGCCCCCCCCGCCCCCACCCGACTGGTCGCGGGCCCTCAGGTCGAAAGGCTCCCCACCGCCCATGGAGCAGTGGGGAGCCGACGGCGAGTGTCGCCGCCCGGACTACTACTTGCCCTTGGTTGAGCTGGACGTCGTGTCCGGCGTCGGGTCACCTCCCTTCGCGTTCGCCGCGGCCGCAGCCTGGGCGCGGGCCTTGAAGTCCTGGTTGGTGTCGGTCCGATCGGCGTCGCTCTGGATGCGGGCCGCGTCGGTCGACGTCATGGGCTTGGGGTTCTTGTCGGTCATGTTCTCGCTCCTCGTTGTGGCTCCTGCGAGCCGGTTGGCGCCGCCGTGGTCCATCCACAGCGGCGAGATGGTCAGGGGATGATCTCAACAGCGACGCCGAGCCGTCGCGCGAGTCGGGCGGCGAAGGTGGTGGCCGAGTGGCCGTTCCACCGAGCAAGAATGACGAGGCGGTCCACCGAGCCGGATCGCATCGAGCGCTCGAGCCGTTTGAGCTCGCCGTTGCCGCCGTGTCGGCGGGACTGAAAGCTGCGTACGTCGGTGCCAGGCGCCCAGATGTCGGCTCGACGCCCATCGCCGCCGAGCACGGCGACACGGATGCGGTAGGCGGTCACCACGCGTAGCTCCCACCGCGGGCGTCGAACTTGGCGGGCTCGAAGGCGACCTCGGCGAGTGCGGCTGCGACGCCCACGTCCAAGATCGGCGCGCTGTAGATGAGCCGCCCCGTCGAGTTGCCGAAGAACCGCCCGAGCGGATCAACCATCACGTAGGACCCGCGCATCGCGTCGTTGTTCTCGACCACAGGTGCGAGCCCCTCTGCCCACAGCTCCGTGTGGCGATCTACGAACGCTCGGAACGCCTGATCGGTGACGAGAAGGTCCCCGATCGTCCCGTCGTTCTGGCCGCCGATTGGGAGCACCTGGAAGACCTTCCAGCGCTCCGGCGCAATCCGACGGACCAGCCCGCGCATGTCCTCGTCGACGGTGCGCGAGGTGACCACCGTGTTCAGCTTCACGCGGATGCCGAGCGTGCGACACCGGTCCGCAAGTCTGAGCGCGCGGACCACATGGTCACCGTGCCCGCGTCCAAGCTCGGCCTGCACGGCCTCGTCGCCGGAGTCCACCGAAAGACCAACCCAGTCGAGCACGTCGGCGTGAGAGTCGAGCAGGTGGTCAAGCCGGAAGCCGTTGGTGACGACGCACGTCACCATTCCGCACGCCTTCGCGTGGCGGATCAGACGCCCCAGGTCAGGGTGCAGGGTCGGCTCGCCCCCGACGAAGGTGAGTTTGACCACGCCGGCGTCGCGCAGCGTGTTGATTACACGCTCCGCATCGGCAGCGTCGAGACGGCCATCGACGTCACGGAAGGTGGCGAAGCAGAAGCGGCAGCGAGAGTCGCACGGCTTCAGCAGGTGGAAGTTGGCGGCGATCAGTACTGGGGTGTTGGGCATCAGGCCTCCGAGTCACGGCCCATTCTCGCCCGCCACCGCGCCCGCCGAAAGGCCGCGCATCCTGCGATGCATCATGCATGCATCATGCACTCGGTCGACCGCGCGTACCGAAGGAGCTACTGAAACGCCACGGAGGTCATCAAATGGACTGGGAAGCGGAGTTCAAGCGCGCGCGCTGCACGAGCGACACGGACGTCGCTCGACGCATGAGCGAGTCGGAGTGGTGGCCAAAGGACTTCGCCCCCAAGGTGATCCGTTCGACGGGCCAGCGGGTGTCGGAGCTCAAAGCAGGCCAGCTCAGCTGGTGGTGCGGAACGAGAGGCAGGAAGTTCCGCCGTGCACTTGCGGACGTTCTCGGACTGGATCCCGTTGAGGTCGACCGCGCGATCGACAGCACGTCGCCGTCAGGGTCGGACGTACTTCCTTTCGAGGTCTTTCCCGAACTTCGGCCTTTCGACCCGACCAAAGAAGACCTCCCGCCAGGCGTCCCCCGCGAGTTGACGACGATCCCCCGCATCCTCGCAGCACCCGTCTGGTGGGTTGCACCGCCCGGCGCAGGCCGGAGGATGGTCGGCGCTTGGCTCCATGTACGACAGCATTGGCGCGTGGTGGACGCCGACGATTGGGCGGACGTGGAGAGCGAACTCACCGACGGCGTGCGGCTCTTCGTGCGCTTGAAGACCACAGGTGGCGTCCCAGAGAAGCCGGAGATCCCCAGTGATGCCTCGCTGATCATCGCGGCGCCGTTCGAGCCGCCGAAGCGGCATCACATGGGACGAGGTCTTCAGCATCAGCCAGACACCGGATGGCGTGTCATCCGAACCGCGTCCGCCGAGACATGGTCCGAGGATCTCGTCGACTGGGTGAACGCTCGCCTCGATGACCCGGGCGGCTTCTCCCGTGCATCCGCAATGGAACTCCTTCAGCAGCCCTCGCTCCTGGACTTGCTATCTACCCCCTCCGATCTGCTCGACCTGCTGGCGGTGCTGGATCACTTCGGCGAGCGAATCGGCCCCGACACGACCGAGCTGTTTCGCGCCTACATTCGCGTTGCTGTCCAGCGAGCGGCGCTGTCCGAGACGGACGGTCGTCGACTGCGCGAGCACGCCTGGACCATCCTCCATGGCATGACGCGGAAGCGCCTCCAAGAAGGCCTCGGGACGGACCTCGATGAAGCGTCGTGGGCGCGCCTTGTGCAGGCGCCGGTCGTGAGTCGCGAGGCCCTGTCGGACCTCGCGACGAGCCCCAACCTCCAGCTGAAGGATCTCCGCGCCCGGTTGAAGAAGCTCTCCGAGCCGAATGGCGAAGATCTGGTCGAGTTGCTGCGGCGGATACGGCTCCTGCGCCCGGTCGGTGGAGGCGACGAACTGGCTATCAATCCGCCCTGGCTCTCCGAGCTGCTGGTGCAAACTACGGCCCAGTTGATGGCTGACGGCGACGTCCGTTCGTTTGGGACGTTGGTGGTGCACCCAGAGACCGCGGAGTTGGCCCTCGAGTTCTTGTACAGCGATCTCGCCGACGACCGCCCGGCACGCGTCGAGTCGATGCTCGCCTCCACAAACTCCGATCCCGACTCGGTCGCCGCTCGCGGACTCGCACTGCGGGCCGTCGGCTTGGCCCTGGTCGCGGGGATTGCGGTACCAGAGCGGCTAGTCCAAGCCGCATGGGCGAGCCGAAACGGATGTACATTCGCCCGTTACGTTGGCTTTCCGCCCATCCCGCGCGTGCCCCCGTCAACCGCTCAAGGTGACGACGGCCTCCTCAGCACCGGAGCGCACCTGCTCGCGATGCTGGCGCTCGCCGAACGGGTCGAGCTCAACGCGAACGAGGACGACCCGTTCGTCGCGGCATGGCATCACCCGAGCCTGTCGGAGCCCTGGCTCGCCCATGTCGACCGAATCAACGGGCCCGACGCGGTTGTCGAAGGGGCCTACAAACTAGGTGGGCGCCTCGTCGACCGAGTCGGACCCATCACCGGAGGGGCGGCCCTTCCGTTGTTCCAGCGCCCTCACACGCTCATTCGGATGAGCCAGGGCATCGAGTTCGTCCTGCCCCCCATGGCCGCGCACGACGCGCTGCACCTTCGATTCCCCCCGCGTGCGCTGCAGGTGGCGTGCGAGACCGTCGGCGCAAAGCAGGAGGACGTGCTCCGCTGGTGCTGGTTGAAATGGACGTCTCCTGGGATGCCGGAGTCGCCGCCTCCCGTGGCGTGGGTGAACGGTCACGGCTTCGACATCGACCTCGGCGCATGGCCCGATCAGCTCGACCAAGTCTGGACCGCGCTTCCCGTCGAGGCGATGACCGGCCCGATCATGAGGTTCCTGGCTGGCAAGTCCTCGGAGCGGGTGTGGGAGACACTCTCCGAGGAGCATCGAACCGCGTGGGCCTCGTGGTGGAGACGGCAGCCAATGGCGAAACTGGGAACGGTCCAGCACATTCCCAGCGACCTCTTCTTCGAACTCTACCGGGAGGGCGTCGGCGTCGATGCGTTCTCGCCGCACGACCGACTGTGGCGGGCGCATCCCGATGAGATGCTGACCGTCCTGCAGGACCTCGCACGAAAGCCGCTGGTGTCGTGCGGGCCGGGTCGTGAGTCCCTCGCGATGGAGATCCTGTTCGCCGCACCACTGGAGTTGACCGAGGCCGCCTTGAACCTCATCGATGAAGTCCTGGGCGGAGCCGCGAGCCCGCCTGCCGCGCTGCGCCACCTGTCGATCTGGCTCCACACCCGCATCGAGCGCCGCGCGCCGGCGTGGCGGCGCGCCTACGGACTGCTCGACCGGCTGTCTCCTGCTTTGTGACTCGGCGCTAGGTTCAGGGTGGACGAGGCATGACGCGACGTCGAAGGGCGTCACCGCACCTCACCACGACCGTCATCTCCAAACACATCCGCGACGCAAGGACTCGAGGAATGACGGATGGGTCAGGTGCGCGTCGCCTCCGACCCGGAGGTGACCCGAAGTACCCAGGAAGGCTAACACTTATCCGCCCAAAGGGCATGGCCACCTACAACGATGCCACAAAACCCATCTGACGGAGAGCAGGCCAGTATAGAGTCTCCAAAATAGACAGCGCGATCACGCGACCTACGTATGCATCAACCTCTCCCACTTGCTCATCGTGGGAAGCTCGATTCCTATACCGCTCGATTTGCTCCTGACGAATCCTCGCGGGCCGGAAAATATTTCCCCGAATCGTCGGCTCAAGTTGATCATAATACTGACGCAACCAGCGAGTCGACTCTGCTCGCAATCTTGAACCCTGGGCGTTGGCAACCGGCGTCAAGGCGGGTTCCTGCAAACACTTCTCAAGCAACAGAAGCAGGTCCCCCATAGTCATCATTTTAGCCCTTTTCGGGTCCGAAAGCTTTTCTAGAAAGATTGATTCCCGTTTCTGGGCACCGGAGGAAAGATTAGCGCGATCCCACTCCAACCACTCCGGATTCGCTGCAAAAAGTTCCGCCAACGGAACCGCAATCGACCGCTTAAAAGTTGCTTCAAGAGCGCGCCAGGGTTGCGCCACGGCCATTGAGTAGTCTTGGGTCGGGCACGAAACAATCGCCCAGTCGCCATTCTTCACAAGGGCCTGCTCGTGAGCAGATGTCATCGCGCGCCAGAAATAGCGCATCTTCAAAGCGTCGTCAGACAGCCATAGCTCATGATTGTTGATGTTGTATACTGAAGTGGTTGCGTTGGGCACGCGAGATGAGACGGCCTCGGCAAGGGGATCTTTATCCCACGCTTTCGCGACCTCGACAAGAATTTCTCCAGCTATCTTGGGTGCAATTCCAAGCACCTCAACAAGGACGAACTCAGACCTTGCGTCCTCCTTCATCGCCCAGTTCGCAGCCTTCTCGTCCTGATAAGACCGATTGAAAATCAAGCACCTATTAAAAGAAAATGTGACGTGCTGCACAAATATCAAAGCCCAGTCGGCCCAAAGCGCGGCCGGCGCTTGAAGTTCACTGAGGAGAAAGGCAAGTAGCCGCACGTCGTCGAGTGACACATACACACGCCCCGGATGCCCGAGCGCAATATTCACGAGCAAAATCGCATCGTCGCGATCACCGAGGTCTCGCAGAACTAGTTCTGCAAGGTCCAGAATGGCGGTCGGATGAGCATTAACAACCACGCCGGACTGTCCCCGTGCAATCGCCAGCAAAGACTTGACCGTCCAACGCGCCGCACGAATATCGCCTCGACGGAAGGCCAATACGGCGACCTCCGCCAACCCTTGCCCGCGTGACAGCGTCGCTACCCGCCTCCCGACGACGTCGGTCCCTTCAACTTCTCTCCAACGATCACCTCGCGCGTACATCCTCGAGTAGAAGTTGACCCACGATAGCCACGAAGGTTTGTCCAATAGCCCTTTCGGATCCGCCTCGCACAAATCGATTACGCCGTCGAAGTAACCCCACTTAAGGTAGTCCAACGCTCGACCGTGGAGCGGATCGTCTGCCGAGATTTCGCCGCCGGACTGGCTCATAAACGTCCTCGCCAACGCGCATGTAACGCACCGGGTGTTCAACGCAAAAGAACGTCACACCGCCTCAATCCCCGCCTCCCCCAGCGCCCCCATCGGCACGCTCGCCCGCATCCCCGGCCGCAGCCTCACCCACGCCTTCGCGACCCGTGCGCTCCCATCGACGCTTATCGCCGCGTTCGGCCCGCGCACGACCGCGTCCCCGAGCCGCTGCCGCAGCCACGTCGCCATCGCCCACGGCACGGTCAGCGCGAGCAGCCCGGCGTCGTTGTAGAACCCGACCTCCCCGAACTGCCCGAGCGGGATGCTCGCCCCCTCCCCGTCCGGCAGCGCCAGCGGGTACACCTCGACCGCTGGTCCGTTCGCCGACGGCCGCCTCGTCATCGGCCCGACCATCAGCGGCCCCAGCAG
>CANJPX010000127.1 GCA_947476185.1 Bacteroidota bacterium | reverse complement strand
TTATATGAGAATTGAAAAAACTATCTATCTTAGTGCCTAATCTTTCACACTATTTTCGAGCTCAAATACTATCATGATAATAAAAAATAAATCTTCAGATATCACTTGGCATAGACCCATTATAAGTCGTGAAGACCGTCAGCAGGTTAATGGGCATAGGAGTGCTATCCTTTGGTTTACCGGACTGTCTGGGGCGGGTAAATCTACATTAGCGCACGCTGTGGAAGAGCGTTTACATCGTATGGGTTGCAGTACCTATGTGTTAGATGGTGATAATGTCCGCCATGGCTTATGTGCCGATTTAGGTTTTACGTCTGATAATCGTACCGAGAACATTCGTAGGGTCGGCGAAGTGGCCAAGTTAATGATAGATGCTGGATTGTTTACATTAACAGCCTTTATTTCTCCCTTCCGTTCTGATCGCGAAGGTGTGCGAGGCATGGTCATGCCTCATGAGTTTATCGAGATTTACTGCCAATGTGGAGTGGATGTCTGTGAGGCTCGAGATGTTAAGGGTTTATATAAGCGTGCAAGAATAGGTGAGATTAAAAATTTCACAGGTATTTCGTCGCCCTATGAAGCACCTTTTAAACCGGAACTTGTTGTTAATACAGCCGATCAAACGATAGATGCATGTGTAGATCAGGTATTCACCTATTTACTCGATCATGATTTGGTCTCGTCGAAGCGTTAAATGATAGATTGGATGTTAGTTGTGACGGGTGCACTGACTGGCCTTTTGGTAGGCTTAGTGGGTGTGGGTGGGGGCGCTTTGATGACGCCGTTATTATTGTTGATGTTCGGCGTCGTGCCGATGACCGCAGTCGGTACTGATTTGTGGTTTGCCGCTATAACAAAGTTGTTTGCTACGCGAGTGTATCACGGCCATGGGCTTATTGATTGGCCCGTGGTACAGCGATTGTGGATAGGTAGTCTGACAACGTCAGCACTGACCTTAATATGGATGAAACTGCATCCAGTCGATCAGGCATCCATAATACTACTTAAAACCTCGATTGCAGTAGCCGTGATATTGGCTGGTTTAGGTATGTTGTTTCAAACAAACCTACGCAATCTTGGGCATAAATTCCGCACTACAGACGGTGTGCATTTTAAGCTTTTACAGGGGCCCTTAACGGTATTTGCGGGGGCGGTGTTAGGGGGGTTAGTCACACTGACTTCGGTGGGAGCAGGGGCTTTGGGCGCCGTTTTTTTGGCTTATCTTTATCCGTTGCGGCTGACCCCTCCGCGCCTTATTGCGACCGATATCGTGCATGCAGTACCCTTAGCAATGTTTGCTGGTTTTGGACATTTGTTAATTGGTAATGTCGATTTTAAGTTACTGGGAGCTTTGCTCTTAGGGTCGATTCCTGCGGTGGTGCTGGGAGCAATAGTGTCAGCCAGACTGCCACACGTCATTTTACGCATAACTCTGTCGATGGTATTGTTGTTGATAGGCGCAAAACTAGGGTGGGTGGCGTCTTGATTGCACGCTCGTAAAACTTCCATAGCCAATTTATAAATACGGAGTTAACAGGATACAAAATAATGAGCGGGCTGTTTCAAAAGCTAGTAGGTGTGCTTAATATTCCAAATAAAAATTGAACCGTTACAGGTAATGAAGCAATCATTTGTTCTTCAATGATATCTAAGTTATCAACATAGTCTACATTTTTGATGTTTTTTATGATCTTACAATAACCGGTGTCAGTAATTTGAAAGAAAGTGGGTGTGTTAAATGTTTTATTGTTAAATTTAAACGGTTCTGAAAAAAATAAGCCATTATAGGTGTTCGACCAGATGGCAATAGTAGAGGTCAACTTGCAACTTTTGGCATCAAGAGTCACATTGCCTTCAAATTGCATTGTTAGGCTATCGGCGAGAATTTTAGCTGAATTAGCCTTTAAAACGATTGAATCATTTTTGCTAGCGTAAGGTTTAAAATTTATTTTAATACCATTACCTGTTATACGGTTTAACTTTTTCCCCAAGGTGTTGGGTTGGTTTTTTTTAGTTTGATTATCAAAAGTATTTAGATTGTTAACCGTTTGGTCATCATTAAGCTTCATTAATGAATTAATTTCAGTGGTATCAAATCTAACAATGTTTGTATTTAGCGGTTGTTCTACGATTAAGTTTTTAAAAAAAAGCTCTTCATAATCATAAAACTCAATTATCCTCCCTTTTCGTCTTTTTAAGATTAACTCATTGGCGGTGATTTTAAATCTTTGTAAGGTTCCATCGATATGTGTGCGGGTAAAATTTGTAGTTGAAAAACGGCTACCACAAAACTTACATTCTTGACTCACATCTTGCGTATAAACTTTATCGTTATTATGATCTTGCCCTTTGCAAGAAATCAACAATAGAACAAAAATAACGATAAAATTCTGTACATTACAATTAATTTGTAATATGAACAAGACATGTACCGACCATGTGAGTCTTATTGTTCTCATCAATCACCGCTGCATTAGCAACAGCCAAAGTGTTTGCCATACTGACAGGAATATTTGTAATTACGGCTACATTCTCAAAGGTCTCTAAGCTTGGCTCACAAACATATTGGTAAGGGGGATAGCAATTTGCTGCAGGGATCGTGAAGGGTGCTATCGGATAAACGTTAGGCCCAAGAAGGCCGATACTTTTGCCATCAATATTTCCCAAAAGATTAAAAACAACTTTGTTAATAACTAATGGAGAACTTTGTTCATTTTCGATAGTCGCAGTTACCAGTAGTGGGCCTCCCACTTGGGCAGTAGCTGGGCAGATTAAGTTCGAATCACTTGCCTCTACTGAGGCGGTGCAAATAATTAGTAAGGCAATTGCTTTTTTTAACATACTAAACACTCCATAATTAATAAACCTTTACTATGTTGCCACTGGCAAAATAATCTACTAAAAAATCATTTAAGTTAATAAATGCTTTTAGAGTCTATTGTACTTTAATTTCAAATTTATTTGGTTTTTTGAGATTTTCAAGTGAATATTAAGTAATTGCCAAATTCAAATAAAAATACCTCATTTCAAAAAATTCGCACAGATTTTATTATGTGCGATAATAGTTAAATAAGCGCTAAAAATTCTCTTTATTTAATTTATAATGCACCCTGTAAGTTCCTTTTTTATCTTGTTTATAAGCGCCCAAAAACATTACCCTCTGATCTTGCAAATGATCAAACGTGAAGTTATTGGTCGTTACCGTGGCTCATTTCTGGGCTTATTGTGGTCGTTTGTCACCCCTGTTCTGATGCTGACGGTTTACACCTTTGTGTTTGGCTTTGTGTTCAAAGCCCGCTGGGGCCAGGCCGACACCGATAAGTACGAATTTGCCCTTGTGCTGTTTGCCGGACTGATTATCTTCAATCTGTTTTCCGAGTGTATTGGGCGAGCGCCCGGACTGATTCTCGCCAATATCAATTATGTTAAGAAAGTGGTATTTCCGCTTGAAATTCTGCCTTGGGTAGCGCTGGGCTCGGCGCTGTTTCATAGCGGCATCAGTCTCTGTGTGTTGTTACTGTTTTTAGCGCTGATAGGCCATGATTTTTTCTGGACTATGTTGTATCTGCCCGTTGTATTGCTGCCATTTTTGTTGATAATTATGGGCTTATCTTGGCTGCTGGCCTCAATCGGGGTTTTTATCCGTGATGTCGGGCAATTGATCGGCATGGTGCTCACTGTACTGATGTTTATGAGTCCGATTTTCTATCCGTTAAGTGCTCTACCGGAAACCATTCGACCTTATCTGTTATTAAATCCGCTGACGTTTATTGTAGAGCAAGTACGCAATATCCTGTTATGGGGCTTACCACCCGACTGGAGCGGCCTAGCTATTTACAGCCTAATATCGCTGGCGCTTGCCTGGTTGGGTTTACTATTTTTTGCCAAAACCCGTAAAGGCTTTGCTGATGTACTTTAAATCAATGCCTTCGCAATTAATTTAAAAAATTTATAGGCTCAATGAGACTCTCCGAATCAACACGCACCGTTATTCAAGATACCGTCCGAGAAGTTTTTGGCTTTGAAGCCACGGTAAAACTTTTTGGTTCACGAATAAATGATGAGGCACGGGGCTGCGATATTGATTTGCTGGTTGAACTGCCTTCGGTTGCAACAGAACTGGAGCGTAAAACCCTACAGCTTGTCGCCAGACTGCAATTGCGCATCGGTGACCAACCTATTGACGTGCAGGTACTTGATCCATCAACACCTAGACAAGCCATACACGAGCATGCCGCTATGACCGGAATAAACCTATGAACTTGGCGTTAAATTTGCCGGTAGTTCGTTTTCTGGATACCTTAGAAATAGTCACTAAAGAAGGCAAACATCTGTCTTATAGTTGGAACGGTCTATTCGCTCAACCCATAGATGTCGAGTGGGTAAAAAGCTTAGAGTTACATCCTGATCGCGCCGAGCAGCTCGAAGCCTTTGTATCCCGGTTTGGCAGAATGCAGGATACTACGGCGTATAAATTATTGCCTCGCTGGCTGCTGGCACTCGCTGCACGCCCCGGTAGTCTGGGCGTACTGACCAGCACCGAAAAATGGCTGGAAGCGCGCAATTTGCGTAACCGCTTAGTGCATGAATACATAACCGATCCGGCAAAGTTTGCCGAGGATTTGGCGGTGGCAAAGGAATACTGCCTAATGCTAGTCGAAACTTTTAATCATTTACGTCAAGACGCACTGACGCGCATGGGGCATAAAAAGGAAAATCTGCCCGAAGAATTGCCTATGATGATTCCTCTGTTTTTCGAATAACGACGTGCGCCTAACCAAACCTCAAATAGACAGCATTGTCCAAACTGTTTTTCGCTGGGCGGAAACGGGAGCGGCGGTGTATTTATTTGGTTCTAGGCTTAACGATCAAGCAAAAGTCGGTGATATAGATTTGTTTGTTGAAGCTAAGGTCCCGTTGTCGCTAAGACTGCGTGCGCAAATAAAAATGGAACTGGAAGCTCAGATGGGCTTACCCGTTGATATTGTTTCAAAAGCTCTCGAGGCAGAGCCGACAGCGTTTCAAATGATCGCTCGATCGCACGCGATCCCATTGGAGGGCTAATGGCATTATCCCTACTCGACTCAGAAAAACAGCACTTTGCCGAACTTTTAGTGGCGATACAGGGTTGTGTCTATTTTCTTGATGCTTCTAGTCGAAAATTAACGTGGCCATTAGGCAAAGAACATTTGGAAATACACAAAAAAGATATTGCGTTATTCAAAGCCATAGCAGCCATTAATGAAAGATTCGCCAAACTACAAGACACGTTAGGCGCAGCCATGCGACATGCCTGCCTGTTACTAAGCGAAACTACTGATAACTTCCTTAAAGTGCTTAGCTTTTACGAAAAAACAAATGTACTTGAATCCGTAGCCACTTGGCAACTGTGCCGAACAGCTCGTAATCTGGCCGCGCAGGATTATGATATTGACTATACTAACATTGCGGATCATTTCAATACCTTACAGAGCTTATTCCCCATGCTTTATATGACGGCAGTTCGTTTTCTCAACTCATTGTGCCTAAGCAAGCAGACTGCTCTATGGAATTTGTGTTGATTACAAATCAAACCGATAATGGCCGAGTCGCTAAATAAATGCGATTCACTCCTACGCAAATAGACATAATTCGCAAAGCAATCAGCGAAAACTTTGGTCAGGATGTATTAATCTGGCTGTTCGGTTCACGCGTGGATGATCCCAGACGTGGGGGTGATGTTGATCTGTATATCGAAACTAAGAACGCAAACACTTTAATGTCGAGATTACGCTGCAAAATTGCGCTTAAGGATAATCTGGATTTGTCCGTTGACTTACTCTTGGAAGAACCTAATCAAGATAAGCCAATTTTCTATTTAGCAAAGGCTAAAGGTATTCCATTATGACTAAATATTGTCAAATCGTTACGCTCTGGGTCACCAGCTTCGTTCCTACGCCGGAGCGTAGGAACGAAGGTATACATGAACAACAGGAACATTAAGTGAATAACGTCGCCATCCGTGTTAATAATTTAAGCAAATGTTATCAGCTTTATGCCCAGCCGCATGATCGCCTAAAGCAGTTTTTGTGGCGCGGCAGGCGGCAGTATTTTCGTGAGTTTTGGGCATTGCGGGAGGCCAGCTTTGAAGTTGCGAAAGGCGAGGTACTGGGTATTATTGGTTGCAATGGCGCCGGCAAGTCGACGCTACTGCAGCTGATATGCGGCACATTGACACCCAGTGGCGGTGAGATTTCCGTATGCGGCCGCGTAGCTGCACTGCTGGAATTGGGCGCGGGATTTAATCCTGAATTCTCAGGCCGTGAAAATGTGTTCATGAGCGCAGCGATTTTGGGTCTGAGTCACAAGGAGATTAGTGCGCGCTTTGATGATATTGTCGATTTTTCGGGCATTAGGGATTTTATTGATCAGCCGGTCAAGACTTATTCTAGCGGCATGTATGTGCGACTTGCCTTTTCGATTGCAACCAGTGTGGACCCCGACATCCTGGTCATTGATGAAGCACTTTCAGTCGGCGATGGTGCGTTTGCACGAAAATCATTTGATCGGATTATGGGCTTAAAAAATGCGGGAAAAACCATACTTTTTTGCTCTCACTCGCTGTATCAAATCGAAGCCCTTTGCGATAGGGCGATTTGGCTGAATCATGGTAAAATCGAACAAATAGGAACGCCTGCCCAAGCAGTCGTCGCCTACAATGACTTTCTTAACCGTAGCGACGTCAACATTCCCATACTGGTGACCGACGCGCAGACCGCTCCACATCCCCAGGGAACGGCCAGAATTGTCAGCGTATCCGCAAGTTGCGATGGACGCACCGGAAAAGAATTACTGGTGCAATCAAGAGTGAGCAATGTCCGCATTGAAATCAATTACGCATTTGATCCCTGCCTGCCTGCCCCTAGCGTGGCCGTGGTTATCAGCGATATGGATGAACGCAAAATTACCAGCGCGGGCACGGCAAACGAACATATAACCTTAACTGCAACT
>CANJPX010000126.1 GCA_947476185.1 Bacteroidota bacterium | reverse complement strand
TCTAAATTACTTGTTATCGTGAGATTGGTTTGAACAATAATATTCCCCGCCAAAATTTTTGATCCGCTACCTGAAGTAATAATATTGTTGTAAGTAAAGGCAGGAAGAGACTGAGAAATAGTACCATTAAAATTGATGGTACTTCCAGTATTGATATACGTGTTTGTTCCGGGAGTAAAAGCACTTGCAACACCAACAGTACCTGTTGAAGAAAGAGTTCGGTTACCTGCAGATGATGAAGATAAGTTATAATAATTAAATGCAGGAATCGATTGAGATACAGTTCCATTAAAATCAATTGTACTTCCTGTTATCGTATATGTATTCGTAAAAGGCGTAAAAACGCCAGCGACACCAATTGTTCCTGCAGCAGCAAGCGTGCGGGATCCGGTTAACGATGAGGTCAGGTTATTGTAATTAAAAGCAGGGATTGTTTGCGAAACGGTTCCATTAAAATTAATTGTATTTCCTGTAACAACATAATTAGTTGTTAATAAAGAAGGAGAAAAAATATTGGAAACACCAACAATAGCTGAAGGAAATGTAACCGTTCTGCTTCCATTTGCACTAATAGTTAATGAACCATAATTCAATGTATTCACCGACTGATTTCCAGCTCCAATAAAATCAACATTCAATCCGGAAAGTGTTTTACCTGAAATTGTGTATTGTGATAAAAAATCAGGTGTTGCAGCAATTCGGGTTACGCGAGCAGTTCCATTCCCGGTTAAAGTTCCTGGACCGCTTACAATTATTGTAGCATTTGGAGAAAGAATAGCTCCTGCACTAATATTTAATGAAGAAGCTACACTAAAATTAGTAGCAGCCGAAACAATGGCGCTTGCATTAGAAACTGTCAGATTATTAAATGCCGTAATAGTTGTCCCACCTAACACTTGAGCTAAAGTACCATTAAGTGAAACTGTTGCGGAACCGGCAGTAAAGGTGCCATTATTCGTAAAATTTCCACCAACTAACAGATTCTTATTTCCTGTTGCCAAAGTGGTAGAGGCAGAAATAAGTAAGCTACTATTTAGTGTTGTTGAAGCAAACAAAGTCTTTATTCCATTCCCTGATGTCGTGAGATTTGAATAAGTCAAATCAGTTGGCGTTTTAATTGTCTGTGCCCCCCCCGGCCCTCCTGCAGATAAGCTATAAATAACTGTATTTCCAAAAGCAGCTGCCTTAAAGGATGTTACTGAAAAATTTGCATCAGTTATACCCAGATCTAAAATACCAGTTGAACCTTGGGTCCACATACCTGTACCTTTAAGGCTGGTTGTCAGCTTTATAGAAGCTGAATTGGTATATTGACCATTACAAACAATATCATCAAA
The DNA here is from genome assembly GCA_947476185.1 of Bacteroidota bacterium. Taxonomy (GTDB): domain Bacteria; phylum Bacteroidota; class Bacteroidia; order 2-12-FULL-35-15; family 2-12-FULL-35-15; genus 2-12-FULL-35-15. The sequence continues at coordinate 5,666 of CANJPX010000126.1, read as the reverse complement.
AATTAAAACGGTGGATCCTGTGATTGTTTTCCCTAATCCTGCTAAGGTGAAGATTCCAACGTTTGCATTGAATGTTCCATTTACCTGAATATTTCCATTGACTTTATAATCCTCTTTGGCAACAGAGTTAAAAAAGCCAGTTGAAGTAACCACAATATCATTAAAGGTTTTTGTTCCTCTTATACTGTTTATATTAAGTGTTCCCGAAATAGTCGTTATCCCCGAAATAGTTAATTTTATCCTGCTTATATCACAAACACCACTTACAACATTAAAATTCCCTGCGATATTAAAAATAGGTGTAGCAGCACCGGTGTTAAGAAAGTCACCTCCGTATGTATTAAGGTCTCCAGTTATAGTATACGTTTCAGAAGCAGCGCTATTAAATCTTCCGGCTGAATTCAAGTTCACATTTCCAAATGTATTTGAACCACCTGTGCTATTATCGGTAAGCGTACCATTTATTGATGTAAGTCCAGTGATAGTCAATTGAATATTTCCAATTGTAGCAGTTGTTCCGGCAGAAATGATATAATCTCCCGTCACATTAAATATTCCTGTAGATGTTCCCGTCAAACTTCCTCCATTCATAGTCAAATTACCTGAAATAGAATATGTTTCGGTAACAGAGCTTGAAAAACTTCCCGTTGAATTTATTACAAAATTTGTAAACGTTTTTGATCCACCTGCATTATTTACACTAAATGTTCCATCCAAAGTGCATGTTCCTGTCACAGCAAGATTGATTCCACCCAGTAAAACGGAGGCTCCAGCAACAATATTCATTGGTCCGGCAATATTTAATGTCCCTAAAGCACTTCCTGTTAAAGAACTTCCGTTATTTAAGATCAGACCACCTGAGCCAACATTTGTAATTGCTGTTGCACTAGTCCAGTTGGCTGTCCCATTAATAGTTAGCGATAAGCATGCTCCTGGCGCACCATTCATTGTTACAGTTTTTCCAGCACAAATTACTACATTGTCGGATAAACTTGGGATTGTTGAGGCGGCAGCACCGCCGCAGGAGCTGGTAGACCATGTCGATGGACTTGTCCAATTACCTGATAAACGAGAATAATAAGTAGCAGAAGTGCCAATAAAAGGAGTTATAAGCAGCGAAACAAAGAAAGAAATGAAGAGGATCTCTTTTTTCATGAAAATTAAATTTTACAAACGTTTAAAATTTACATTTTATCAATATTTCTTACATATGTAATATATACCACATAACGTTAAATTTAAAAATATGGTTGCATAGTAAATATATAAATTAGACGAAACACGAATTTTAGAAGTCCAAAACATTATATGACTCGTTACAGTTTAATTTTAATTTAAATTGAACTAATTTAATTGTAATTTTAGCAACGTGAAAAACAAAAAAAACATCCTGACTATTTACATTCCGCTTATACTTATTGCTGTATTAACAGTACTTACAGGCTTTTGCAGGGATTTTATTTTTAAAAATATAAACGCACTTTTGAAAGCATGGGATTTTGATATGGATTTTAATATATCTCCTTCCCTGGCATTTCTTGAAAATTTTGAATACGATACGCTACTTGAAATCAAATGGATATTAACGTTTATATTCAGCATACTATATCTAATTATTTCATTATTAGTGATTAAATTAATTTTTAAAAAACGTAAATATTTAATGATTACTGTCGGAACTTATGTCGGAATAACCTTCTTTTCGATAATTTTTATGGCTATTGGGCATTTCTTTCCAGGCACATCCGGAAAAATGTATGAATTTGCCAGGTATTTTATGGGAATGGCACAGTCACCAATAATATTAATGATATTGATCCCGGCCTTTAAACTTTCTGAAAAAGAAAATAATAAAAGAACTACCACATAACAAAGTAAATTTTACTTTTGTAAACAACATATCCAATCGACATTTCAATATTAATTACAAATGATTCACTTATAAATTATGAAAAAGGACGCTGAAATATTTGACCTCATCGCTGCAGAAAAAAAACGCCAAACTATCGGACTTGAATTGATCGCTTCTGAAAACTATGTTAGTGATAGCGTCATGAAAGCGATGGGCTCTGTACTGACAAACAAATATGCAGAGGGATTACCCGGAAAGCGTTATTATGGCGGATGTGAAGTTGTCGACAAAATTGAGCAATTAGCCATTGACCGGGCAAAAAAACTGTTTAATGCAGCTTGGGCAAATGTGCAACCCCATTCAGGAGCACAAGCAAATGCAGCTGTAATGTTGGCTGTTTTAAAACCAGGAGATAAAATTTTAGGTTTCGACCTTTCGCATGGCGGACACCTTACGCACGGCTCTCCGGTTAACTTTTCAGGCAAGTTGTATGTCCCTTCATTTTATGGTGTTGAAGAAAAAACAGGTCGTGTGAATATGAAAAATGTTGAGAAAATTGCAATAAAAGAAAAACCCAAATTGATCATCTGTGGTGCTTCTGCTTACTCTAGAGACTGGGATTATAAAGCATTTAGAAAAATTGCTGATAAAGTCGGAGCATTGCTGTTAGCAGACATCTCCCACCCTTCCGGATTAATTTCCAGAGGGTTACTAAATGACCCACTACCCTACTGCCATATTGTTACCACTACCACACACAAAACACTTCGTGGCCCTCGTGGAGGAATGATCATGATGGGTAAAGATTTCGAAAATCCATGGGGCGAAAAAACATTAAAAGGAGATATCAAAATGATGTCCCAGGTATTGGATGCTTCCGTTTTTCCAGGCACACAAGGTGGACCTTTAGAACATGTGATAGGAGCCAAAGCGATTTCATTTGCTGAAGCATTAGATGAAAGTTATATGAAATATTGCATTCAAGTAATGAAAAACGCAAAACTAATGGCACAATGTTTTGTTGATAAAGGATACAAAATAATTTCAGGAGGAACAGACAATCACTGTATGCTTATTGACCTTCGATCCAAAAATTTAACAGGAAAATTAGCAGAAAATACCTTAGTGAAAGCCGATATTACCGTTAACAAGAACATGGTGCCTTTTGATGATAAATCTCCCTTTGTTACTTCAGGAATAAGGATTGGATCTGCAGCTATAACAACCCGTGGAATCAAGGAAAAACACATTCCAAAAATCGTAAACTTGATCGATAAGGTATTAATGAATCACGATAACGAAAAAGTGATTACTGAGGTAAGAAAAGAAGTAAATAAAATGATGAAGGATTTTCCTTTATTTGCCTAAATAGACTTCCATTTTTTTGTCAAAAAAGTTGCCTTGAGTTAAAATCCGAGGCACTTTTTTTTATTAACAACTACATTGATTAAAGAAAGCTACTATTTAACAATATTAAGTACTTTGCACATCTGAAATATTAGTTTATTTTTGTATCCTCTTTAAACAAGGATTCATTCAATTACATTACAAAGTTATGGCACAGGTAGAGTTGATTATGCCCAAAATGGGCGAAAGTGTTGCAGAAGCAACAATCATAAAATGGTTAAAAAAAGAAGGTGACAAAATTGCTGCAGACGAATCTGTACTTGAGATCGCTACAGACAAAGTAGATTCGGAAATTCCTTCTACAACTGAAGGCACACTTGTAAAAAGATTGTTCAATGAAGGAGATATTGTTCAGGTAGGAAAAGCAATTGCTATTATTTCTACCGACACTGCAGTTGTTATTGAAACGCTTGAAGCAAAAACACCTGTGATTCAAGAAACGAATAACGTTCAAAAAGATTTAGCCCAAAATGCTGTTAAAGAAGTTATTTCTCTTGAAAAAAATTCTGCTTCAGGTAAATTCTTCTCTCCACTTGTAAGGAATATTGCAAAGGAAGAAGGAATTGTAATGACTGAATTAGAAAGCATCATTGGAACCGGAGCAAATGGCAGAGTTACAAAAAATGACATCCTTGCTTTTATTCCAAACAAAGGCAAACAAATTATTTCAACCGAAAGCAAACCTGTAGTTGTTTCTGAACCTATTTCATCAAACGGTATGTCTCATAACAAACCTTCGATTTCAGTAGGATCCGGAGATGAAATAATTGAGATGGATCGTATGCGCAAATTAATTGCGGATCATATGGTGATGAGCGTTCAAACATCTCCCCATGTTACATCATTTGTTGAAGCAGATGTAACCAATATTGTAAAATGGAGAGATAAGGTAAAAGGTAATTTTGAAAAACGTGAAGGCGAAAAATTGACCTTCACTCCTATTTTCATTGAAGCATTGGTAAAAGCAATTAAGGATTTTCCAATGATTAATATTTCGCTGGATGGCACAAAGATCATAAAAAGAAAAAACATCAACATTGGTATGGCTGCGGCATTGCCAAATGGGAACTTGATTGTTCCTGTAATAAAAAATGCTGACACTTTAAATCTGATTGGTATCACTAAACAGGTAAATGACCTTGCTAACCGTGCCCGTTCAGGCAAACTATCTCCAGATGATATTCAAGGAGGAACATATACAATCACAAATGTTGGATCATTTGGAAATGTGATGGGCACTCCCATTATCAATCAACCTCAAGTGGCTATTATGGCTGTTGGAGCTATTAAGAAAAAACCAGCCGTGATTGAAACTCCTGAAGGGGATCTGATTGGTATTCGACATTTTATGTTCCTTTCTCATTCCTACGACCACAGAGTAGTGGATGGATCTTTAGGAGGGAAATTTGTTAGAAGAGTTGCCGACTATCTCGAACAATGGGATATTAACAGGGAATTCTAAACATTATTATCTGTTTAATTCAAACAAATTAAATATGAAAAAATATATTCTCTCCTTTACTTTTTTTGTTTTTTTGTTTTTTAATCTTTCTTCTGGATCAGCTTCTATTATTGACAGAAACTACAAAAACATCTATAGAGATGCTGAAAATTATTTTGTGAATGAAAATTATCCTGCTGCACTCCCATTATACATTCAACTTGATTCATTAGAAAAAGGAAACAACAATATCAATTTCAAAATTGGTTTTTGCTATTTAAAAGCTGCTACATACAAAACAAAAGCTATTCCTTACCTCGAATTTGCCATAAAAAACATTGCGAAACTTTATGAAGAAGGGGCGATCAATGAAAAACATTCTCCTCTTTCCAGTTATTATTATTTAGCAAAAGCGTATCATTTCAATTACGAATTTGATAAAGCGATAGAAATGTATCAGAAATACATTTCAGAATTGGGTCCCGATCCACGTTATGCTGCCGAAGTTGATGAAATAAACCACGACATAGAAACCTGTAATTTCGGAAAAGAATTAGTAAAGACGCCAAAGAAAGTAGATGTAGTGAACCTTGGTGGTGAGATCAATTCGAAATACCCTGATTATTCACCAGTTGTTTCTTTAGATGAACAAACAATCATTTTTACCACAAGAAGAGAAGGTGGTACAAGCAATTCCATAATGCCAAATGGGGAATATTTTGAAGATATTTATGTTTCTAACTTTTCTGAAAGTAATGATAAATGGGGAAAGGCTGTCCCTATAGGATCAAACATTAACACAACCGGACATGAAGCAACCATAAACCTTTCTGCTGATGGACAAAAACTATTGATCTATAAAGATGATGGAGGAAATGGTAATATTTATGTAAGTGAATTGAAGGGCACTGAATGGGGTGTACCTGAATACGCTTCTGCTCCAATCAATTCATCGTCATGGGAATC
>CANJPX010000125.1 GCA_947476185.1 Bacteroidota bacterium | reverse complement strand
GTTCTCGAAAAGTACAGAAAGTGAATAGTACGAAGCAACAAAGCATAGAAGTGCAATGCAAACAACGATTAATCCCACCCCAGCGAACTTGCGTTGAATTTTCCTTTCACAAACAGTGATTACAGAATAATCACCCCCTGAAATTTTCCATAGAAATTGATACGTAAACATAGCGATTACCCTTCTTTTATAAAGTCATCTATGTTCCCATCCATTTTACCTTTTTGTTGTTCTTTCCATTTTACAATGGCTAATTCACTCAATTCTTTTTGAGCCTCTAATATTTTTATTTTATCATTAATTTGCTTCTCAACAAGATGATGCGTAATTAAATCTCTTTCTTGACCCTGCTTATCTTTATAATAATTGTACTGGATTTGAATACCATTTTCCGCTTTAATTAACTCCTTGATGTTTTCCTCTATGAAATCATATGGGCCTTTTATGAGCATTAACTTAAAAAAGATTGGCGTTAATTCAATTGCCATAAACAAAAGAGTTATAAATAGAGATATCAATCCTCCTGCTACATCCGGACGATGACATATTCTTATCCTTTCTAATAAACCATCTAACCCTGCTGCTACTTGTTCAGATTTATTTAACTCCGTTTTTATTTTTTCATCATTGCTTTTCTTTTCTTGCATTTTCGCTTCAATGAATGCGGTATTTCTAACTTTCAAAATATCCAACTCCGATTGAATTCTACCTAAATTTGCACGAATAGAAGCAGAAGCTGGGCCTTCTCCCTCTTTGCCAGAACCAACCCTTCCTTGAATCTCTTTGTTTAACTGATCTTGAATATCATCTCTCAATTTAGTTTTTTCAGACAATTCTTTCTGATATTTATCAATGTCAAATTGGGCGGCATCAGACAGCGGTTTAAGATTCGCCTCAACTTTTTTCTTATAATCTCTCTGCTGATCTAACTGCTCCTCATGAAGTTTAATATCAATTTCTGTTTTAAACATTCTTATTTCAACAGGCTTCGAAATGGTTAAGGCAATTATGACACCCATTATAATACGTGGTAACGCACTTTTTAATTCGCCTGCGGTTATCGCTTCTGTTCCATCTCCTTTCCCTGTACTCGTTACTATAAATCTATCAATATTGAAAATAATTAATCCCCATATTAATCCAAATATTAGAGAAATTAATACTGTGGGATAATGAATATAACTTGATTTTTCACCATCAACACTTGATAAATACTGTTGTTTGAATTCCTTTATTTCGTTGACTTTCATACTCAATGTATCTGACCATTGGACGGCATGGTCTTTTAATACAATTGAATCTAAAGCAGACCCCTTAGGTTCAAAAATTGTATAAAAAGCATAGCCTCCTGCAAGTGCTGCCATTACACCTGTTGCAACAACAATACCTCCCATACAGGTGTATTTTATTTGATCCGAATAGGTGCTTCGTTCTAAAATATATTTGTCAGCACCTGCTGCTTTCCAAAACAATTGCATCAATCTACTTGGCTTCGGAGTTGTGTAAAAATTTCTTTCCATAATTATATTTCTGATTTTAATTTTATTAATTCCATTTCATTGTCTATCGAGCTAACTTTATCAAGTATTATATCTATACCGCAATTATTAAATATGCTGTTAGAAACTAAATATTTTTTGTTTGTGCTATAATCAATCTGAATTCTTTTTTCTTTTATGCTGACGTTCTTTTTGAAGGAGATCGTTTTGGTAATTAAATTTGGATCAGGTTTTTTAACCAATTCGACTTTAAAATCAATTCTCTTTTTAAACGGAATCGTTTGTGTTATAATCCTCTTTAATAAATTATTAAAAAAACCATATGCAACTAAGGTGAAATTTCTTTTAGATAAATCGGTTTTTACAATAATTCCTTTGTTTTTACTATGGTAGCCATTAATCCCTCTGAAGATTCTTTTGAAAACATTGTCCCCTTTGGCATTGCTTTTTAAAAATTGTTTTGACTCTGCTCTAAAAAATTTCATTTGAAAAAACACTCTTCTAAACCATTGCCTACAAAGATTCAATAGCCAAGCAATTCGACTAAACAGAGCGGTGATAACTCCCTTTAAAAAATGAATTATCCTATTGATGTGTCGCATTAAAGAGCATTATAAAATTGATTACGAAATAGATGGAAAACAATGCTATCGCTGAGTACTTATCAAATTTTTTCTGCTTCTTTTCATTTCCCTTATCATGCAACTTCAAGGATATAATTGAAAATAAAATCGTCAATAAAATAAATATAAAAGTTATATCATGTATTTTATCTACAAGAGTAAATGAAATGCTTTCAGGCATATTTGAATCTACTACATATTTATTTCCAACCGCAGCAAACAGCCCACCTATACTCAATCCAAAACGAGGGTCAACATATACAGGTTTAATAAAGAACACTAAAAATGCTACACAAAAAGCCACATATACTCCAGTAAAAAGTTTAAAAAATAATGCCCAACTATTTCTTGATAAATAAAGAGTATAAAAAACTTTCGCATATGAGCTTTTCCCATGTAATACAGGGTCGCCAAAATCGGAATTATAATTTGAGATTCCTTGAACTACGTTTGAGCTATCTATATGCCAACCTTTAATGTCAATTTCTCCACTATATTGAAATTCGTCTTTATCTTGAAATAGTAATAGCTTTGTAGTATCCATTTGGCTTTCCTCAATAATAATTTCGAGTTTTTGTTTATCGAAAGGATAATGATACAAGTCCCAATTCTGATTTATTTTTGCTTTACAATTTTGACTTGCCCAATTTAAACCATTTCTTTTTTCAATAGATAAATTTGAATACTCATAGCTTTTAGCATTTGCAATTTCAACTGTTTTTAATGGATTGATGCTATCATTTTTATATTCAAACCACATCCACAAATCCACATCATAAGAAAATTCACTTGAATTGAAATCATATAAAGATTTCAAATATATTCCCGCTTTACAAGTATCTTTAACAGGCTTTCCAGCATACGTTTGCAATACCGTTAACGAAACAAATAAAATTAAAATACTCTTTTTCATACCTATTGATTAAATGCTTCTTCTGATATATTTTGTGAACTAAATGAACTCATAGAATTATTTGAAACAACATCCAATTCTAATCTAAAACTTGGAATACTTTTACCTTCATAAGTTCGTTGAATATTAAAATCAAGGATATCACTTCCTTCTTCATACATTTGGTTAGAAAGAAATTTTCCAATACATTTTCCATTTTCAACTTTTGAAATCCAATTTCTGCCGTAAGCAATTTTTAAATAATAAACACCTTCAGGAACATTCTTTATTTCATAAGTGTTTTGAGAATTAATATAAACATATCTAATACATTTATTTGTTTCCTTATTCATTAGCTTAATTACTACATCTGTTCCACTTCCAACAGTTATCTCAAGTTTATTATCAATGCTACTGAACTTTGGTTTAAAATTATAGCATTTACTTAGCTGACCATTTTTCATATCATTTTCTTCCCACCCCTCACTCAATAATTTTTCCTTCTCTAATTTTAATGCTTCTTCAGGTGTAATTACTTTCGGTGTAACAACAGAATCATTTTTAAAAGTATTATCTAAATCTCCATTTTCATGATACTTAGCATCAGAATAGCGATTTGAATCATTAGCACAACTAATTAAAAGTAGAAGTATCATGAATTGTATAATTAAATAATTTATTTTCATAGTATTTTTACTCAAGTATCTTAAAAGTGTTATTAATCTTATCTATAATTTAACCGTTTTTACGCGTATGAAAATTAACTCTTTTTTTGTTTTAATATTTATTTGTTTAAATTTTACTTCCAGTAAACTACTATAATTCCAAAACTCTAAAAAGTAACACCATCAGCAATATCGTCACTCCTATGAAACCATTTTTGTTTAATTTTTTATAAACTAAAAAATTGAATACTAATTTCTGATCTTGTTTGTCAATAATGGTTTGTGACTCCTTATATATTTATAATTTCCATTTCTAACTAATAGTTATTATTGCTTCAAGAACAAATCTTGCTTCGAAAAAAGTTAAGAAAATAAAGTCCCACACTTATTTATTAGTAATGCTAATTGGGGAGAGAATTAAGCCGATAGCAATAATAAGACAGAAATGATAAAAATTTCAATATAAACAAATGTATTGATTTTATTTTATCAAGTCAAAGGAATTTTAATTTCCCAAATTTATTTAGCAAATAATACCCTATTTTTAAGACAATTTGTTCAATTCGTCATATTTCAATTAATACAACAAAGATAAGGAGCGATTTTTTACAACAATCCATTGAACAGCTTTTAGACTTAACTAAACTGTTCATTTTTAAACCAATGTATCTCTTTTTCTTTTTAAAATCAAAACAAAAACCGATGTAGTCAAGATTAAAATAAGTCCTAAGCCTCCATAAAATAAATAAGGATTAATGAGCATTTCGTTTGATTCTGGAACAACAATAATAGGTGGTAATAGTGTTTTAGGTGTCAGCTTAGTTTCGACTTTCAAATTAGTCAAAATACCTTTTGTCATTGCAATAGAAATAGTGTCTGCGCCATACGGTTTCAAATCTTCGAAAGTTGAATTATCAGTATATGCCCATATAGCATGCTGTCCGACCATACTTTGAATATAGTTATCATTTAAATAGTTTGCAATTTTTACAACATTGCTGTCAGCTAATTCACCCACTTTGAAAATATCCATTGAAGTAGGTGCTTTATCGTGAAGCTGTCCGCACATAGCATATAAACGTGTGGCATAAGTCTGTTTAGGATAAAGCGCTAAAATTGCTTCATGAGTAACAATCATGGTTTGGACGCTTGAGTCCTCCGGAAGAAGTTGAGTTCCGCAATCTAATCGCAATAGGACGATGCTGTCAATTTTACTTTGAAGAACGATTACCAAACATTTTCCATAATGAATACCATCTCTATCTATTACTTCATCAAAATTTCGTGGATCATAAAAACCAGTAATCCGATATTCGAGCATACCCATATTAATAGCTTCACTCATTGTATATTCTTTGGGTTTTCGATTACTCAATGTATCATTAGCGTTTACATAGAAGTTAATTAAGAGAAATGCTCCAAGAACGATGGTTTTTAAAATAAATTTGCTCATCTTTTTACTTTTTTTTAGTTATTTGATTGAATAATATCTATTATTTTACTTTTAATAATTAGCAGATAAAATCTCATCTACCAATTCATCTGTCAAAACATTTTGAAAAACACCCTGCCACATCAAATCACTTATGTTTCCATATTCATTCTTCAAAGATTCAAAGCATCTCGTTTCATATTTTAAAAGAAAGGCAAGTGACCAGGGCAAAGAAGGGTTTCTGAATAAAGGATAATTATCCAATTTGTCTGAATACTTATCTATTAATGCTTCCGACCACAAAATACCAGTATTCATAGCTAAGCCCCACCAATGCCATTTATCATAATATCTTTCAATAAGATCATCAGACCAAGGAAGTGAGCTATTAATTGCAATCGTCCAAATATTGGAACCACTTCCTTCCCAAACAATTTTGTCTTTGTATTTATCCAGCTGATTTAATGTAAAACCGACTTGATTATTACAACTTAGCATACTCCAATCCCATTTGCTGGAAAATTCCTCAAGTAAATTATCTTTCCATGGTAATGATTCATTCCTGCTTAATCCTTTCCAATAAAAACCATGAGGCTTAATAATTGGAAAAGAAAGATGTTTTTTTATAAACTTTTTTGACCAAGGTAACCCTAAATTCTCACTTAAACCTTTCCAGGGTGAAACAGAGTAAAAATGAGCAGACCTTTCAAATGGTATCCAAATGTTTCTTAATTCTTCAATTAACTCTTCCGTCCAGGGCAAGTTTGGATTGTAGCACAAATGCCCCCAATGAAAGCGAGCTTTATATTTTAAAATAAACTCTTCTGTCCACAAATTGTTACCGTTAATACATGATAGATTTTGGTCAAACTGATCAAAGTCTACAATCATTTTTTCCGTCCAATCAATAGATGGATTTACAGCTAACCAATGCCAATTCCATTTGGTACTATTTTTCTCTAAAAGGGAATAGCTCCATGGAATACCCGTATTGTTTGAAAGCTCACTAAAATCTTGAAACTTGCCTTTGTATTTCTCAATAAAATCTATAGTCCAAGGTAAAAATGGGTTACTTGAAATCGCAAACCAATCTAACTTATCATGAAATCGCTCGATTAATTCATCTGTCCAAGAAATATTTTCATTTTTAGAAATAGAACTCCAAAATAATTTTTCTTGATGCTTAACTAACATTTTATCAGAAATTGGATAATACTTAAATAGCCAATGCATCATTTTAGCAGGATGCCGTTTAAATAAAGCTAAAATTTCAAATTTATTGAAATCAGCAGATTGACTATTGAAAGTTTGAGGAAGCATTTTACTTATTTAAATAAAAAGTTAAACTATTTTCTGCTTTTTAGTAAGCTATTCAATCAAAATATACCGTAACTTCAAATCTCATAGTAAAATTAGAGCAATCAGGGCATTTATTTTCGTATCTTTTTAGAAATACACCATATTACTTATTACGACCGAATTATGAGAAATAAATTTTATCCTCATAGACTATTCAACTATCGATATACTAAATAAAAACAATAAAAGTATAATAATCAAAACTCATAATACAGAAATTCGAAAAAGATACACGAAAGTTAAAAATTTACAAAGAAAGCTATGTATATGGAAAGTTAGGGGTTACTAAATGAAATCTTAATCAATTCATAGGAATAAATATTATAAAGAAGGCAAATTGGATTTTGTATCAATTGATTTTCACGAAAATGGAAAGGTTTATAATTTTGAAGAATACCAAGAAGGTAAAAGTCATGGTAAATTCTACACCTATCTTCAAGATGGAAAAATATACGAAGGTGGTAATTATAAAAACGATAAAAAAGAAGGCGAATGAATAAGTATGTGAAATTTCTATGTGCAACAAAACGTATAAATACTTTTTTAAGCATCTTTTAAATCCTATATTTGATTTATGAAAAAAGGCCAGACTGTTTCTTTAAAACAAACTACCGATGCTTGCTATCATGTCCAAAAAGAACTTTATACAATTGGCTTATGGTACGAAAATTCTAAATTAGTTGAGGCGGATATTATTTGGTTTCCATACCCAATTATTACAATACCTGATGCTGC
>CANJPX010000124.1 GCA_947476185.1 Bacteroidota bacterium | reverse complement strand
TGATGTGAAAATGGAACTGAATGCTGAGTACACTCTTACAGTTACAAAGCCGGGGAACATTACAAAAAAATTCTATTTTAATTTTAAAGGAATTCCTGATGAGCGCAGCAAGGAAGAGTTTGGTGGACAAGATATTGAGGTCAGTATTTTTGAAATGCCCAAGGATCCCGGGGTAGTTTCTCAGATTAATCAGATATTGAGTCAGCCGATAGCAAAATTTTATTATGAGGAAAATATAAAGGAAGTTGATTTTGATAAAGCGTATTCACAATCCATGCAGGATGCGCTTGCAAAATTAAGCCAAGTTGAGCAAGAGGCGATCAAGAAAGCGGACGAGGAATCGAAATCAAAAACTGCTGCTGAAAGCGCCATCGCGAGTAAATATGAAGCAGCCATTGTAAAAGGAGATGGTGCTTTTGCAAAAAAAGATTATACCACAGCCCGGGCTGCTTATACTGATGCATTAAGCATTAAGCCTGGCGAAGAATACCCCAAAAATAAAATTATAGAGATTGAAAAATTAATAGCTGATGCTTCTAAGAATGCTGCATTGGAGGCAGACTATAAAGCAGCGATCACAAAAGCTGATGCTGCTCTTGCCGGTAAAAATTACGATGCCGCAAAAATATCTTATACTGATGCTTTGAAATTAAAACCTGCAGAAGTTTATCCGAAATCAAAATTGGATGAAATAACAAAGTTATTGGCTGATGCCGCTAAGGGAGTGGAGTTGGAAGCAAAATATAAAAGTGCTATTCAAAAAGGAGACGCTGCATTTTCTGCAAAGACCTACGATGCTGCCAAAGCTGCTTTTACAGAGGCTTCTACTTTTAAGCCTTCAGAAAAATATCCAAAAGATAAAATTACTGAAATAGATAAGATCCTTGCCGATATATTGGCAAAGGAAAAGGCGGATAAGCAATTAAATGATAAATACAAAGCTGCTATCGCTGATGCAGATAAATCATTTAATTCAAAGTTATATTCTTTTGCAAAGCCCGGTTATGAAGAGGCGCAAAAGTTGAAACCCAATGAGCAATATCCAAAAACAAAAATTGCTGAAATAGACAAAATATTAGCGGATGCAGCAGCAAAAGAAAATTCTGAAAAAGCATTAGCTGAAAAGTACACCGCAGCCATCGCCAAAGGGGATAAAGCGTTAACAACGAAGGAGTATGTTAACGCGAAAGCTGCATACAATGAAGCATTGGGAATCAGATCTACGGAACAATACCCGAAAGATAAATTAGCTGAAATTGAAAAAGCGATCGCTGATGCCGCTTCCAAAGATGCTTCTGAAAAAGATCGTTTGGCAAAAGAGAAAGCTTTGAATGAAAAATACACAGCAGCACTTGCAAAAGGCGATGGAGCGCTTTCTAAAAAAGATTATGTTATAGCTAAGGCTGGTTATACGGAAGCGTTGGGATTAAAACCATCAGAACAATATCCTAAAGATAAACTTTCAGAAATTGAAAAAGCCTTGGCAGATGCTGCAAAAGGGGCAGAGTTAGATTCAAAATATAAAGCAGCAATAGTAAAGGCTGATGCGGCTTTGAAAGCAAAAACGTATGACGTTGCAAAAGCGGCATATAAGGAAGCTTTAAGTATTAAATCCTTAGAACAATATCCAAAAGATAAGTTAGCGGAGATCGATGGATTGTTGGCAAAAGATTCAGCTTCAAAAGAGTTGAATGAGAAATACAATTCTGCAATTGCAAAAGCGGATAAAGCTTTTGCTTTAAAAACATATGAGGATGCAAAAGCAGGATACAACGAAGCATTAGGCCTTAAACCTACCGAAGCTTATCCTAAAACACAGATCGCAGCGATCGAGAAAACACTTGCCGATGCTTCCGCAAAAGATGCAGCAGAAAAAGCAAGGTTAGCGAAAGAAAAAGAATTGGCAGAAAAGTATGCAGCTGCAATCGCTAAAGCAGATGCTGCTTTTGGTACGAAAGATTATGTCGGTGCTAAATCTTCCTACAATGAAGCTTTAGCGCTTAAGGCAGCAGAAAAATATCCTAAAGATAAGATCACCGAGATCAATGCTATCCTTGCGAAAGAGATGGGGGCAAAAGAGCTGGATAAAAAATATGCTGATGCAATTTCAAAGGGAGATGCAGGATTGAATTCGAAAGATTATGCGACAGCAAAAACGCAATACAATGTTGCATTAGCTTTAAAGCCTTCAGAACAATATCCGAAAGAGAAATTGGCAGAAATAGAAAAAGCATTGGCTGAATTAGCTGCTGCTAACAAAGGAAAAGAGTTAGAAGCGAAATACAATGCAGCTATTTCAAAAGGTGATGCTGCTTTTGCTGCAAAAACCTATGCCGTTGCAAAAACAGCTTATACCGATGCCTTGGCATTAAAACAAACAGAACAATATCCAAAAGATAAAATAGCAGAAGTGGATAAAGCATTGGCTGCAGATGCTGCTGAAAAAGACAAATTAGCAAAAGAAAAAGAATTAGATGCAAAATATAAAGCAGCGCTTGCTAAGGGGGATGCTGCATTGAAAGCAAAAACATATCCTTCAGCAAAGTTGGCTTATAATGAAGCTCTTGCAATGAGAGCGACGGAGCAGTATCCGAAAGATAAGATCGCTGAGATAGATGCGTTAATCGCAAAAGAAATGGGCGCGAAGGAGTTGGATGATAAATATAAAGCTGCTGTTGCGAGTGGTGATGCAGCCTTCAAGACAAAATCGTATGACGATGCAAGATCAAAATACAACGATGCTTTAGGATTTAAACCGGCAGAGGCATATCCGAAAGCACAGATCGCAGCGATCGAGAAAGCATTGGCTGACGCTTCTGCAAAAGATGCAGCAGAACAAGCCCGCTTAGCGAAAGAAAAAGAATTGGCAGAAAAATATTCAGCTGCAATCGTTAAAGCCGATGCAGCCTTTGGTACGAAAGATTACGATAATGCAAAAGCAGGTTACAATGAAGCATTATCACTTAAAGCAACAGAAAAATATCCAAAAGACAAGATCACAGAGATCAATGCGATCCTTGCGAAAGAGATGGGTGCAAAAGAGCTGGATAAAAAATATGCTGATGCAATTTCAAAGGGAGATGCCGGATTGAACTCGAAGGATTATGCTGTAGCAAAAACGCAATACAATGCTGCATTAGCTTTAAAGCCATCAGAACAATATCCGAAAGATAAATTGGCAGAAGTAGAAAAAGCATTGGCTGAATTAGCTGCTGCGAACAAAGGAAAAGAGTTAGAAGCGAAATACAATGCAGCTATTTCAAAAGGAGATGCAGCTCTTGCAGCAAAAACATATGCCGTTGCAAAAACAGCTTATACCGATGCATTGGCATTAAAACCAACAGAACAATATCCAAAAGATAAGTTGGCTGAACTTGATGGTTTGATGTCCAATGATGCAGCTGAGAAAGCTCGATTAGCTAGAGAAAAAGAGGTAGAAACAAAATACAAAGCGGCAATTGCGAAAGGTGATGCGGCCTTTAAATTGAAAACCTATGCTGCTGCAAAAACAGCGTATAATGATGCCTTAGGAGTAAAACCCGGAGAGCAATATCCTTCGGATAAAATTTCAGAAATTGAATCATTATTAAATGCAGCTTCTGCTGAAAAAGATCGTCAAGCGCTTGAGGCGAAATATAAATCAGCGATTGCTAAAGCAGATGCAGCTTTTAAAGCAAAAACGTATGCAGCTGCAAAAATTGCTTATAACGATGCTTTGGGGATAAAATCTACAGAGCAATATCCAAAGGATAAAATAGCTGAGATTGAAAAAATACAAGATGAGCTTGCAAATAAAGATGCTGCATCAAAGGAATTAAACAGCAAGTATACTGCAGCCATTGCAAAAGGTGATGCCGCTTTTTCTTCAAAAGATTATGAAGCTGCAAAAGTTGCTTTTAATGATGCATTGGTTTTAAAGGCTGCTGAAAAATATCCAAAAGATAAAATTGCAGCGATAGATGCCTTAATAGCAAAAGAGTCAGGAGCAAAAGAGTTGGAAGGGAAATACAAACTTGCATTAGCAAAGGCTGATGGTGAATATACTGCAAAAAATTATGCAGCCGCAAAAATTTCATATACAGAAGCTTCTTCAATAAAATCTGCTGAGCAATATCCGAAAGATCAATTGCTGAAAGTGAATTCGTTTTTAGGTGACCTCGCAAAATCACAAGCGCTTCAAGGAAAATACGATGCAGCTATTGCCAAAGCAGATGCGGTTCTTGCCAAAAATGATTATAAGAATGCACTATTAGCATACAAAGAGGCTCAGGCAATTAAACCAAACGAACCTTATCCTGCAAATAAATTAAAAGAAATAAATGCTACTGTTGACGGATTAGCCAAATTGAAAGAAAAAGATGCGCAATATTTGGATATAATTTCTAAGGCTGACAAGTTGCTTACTTTGAAAGATTACAAATCGGCTAAAAGCCGCTATTTAGATGCTTCTTTAGTAAAACCAACAGAACAATATCCGAAAGTTAAAGTTGCAGAAATTGATGTGTTGATGAAAAAGAAAAATACAACCACCACCACCACAACTGCTAACAAAGATGATTTCAGAAATGAATTGGTGAAAAAATATCCTGAAGGAATTACGGAGGAAAGTGTAAACGAAAAGAATGCGAAAGTAACCCGAAGGATTGTTGTCAGAGGTAGCGAAGGGCATTTGTATGTTAAGAAAGAAACAGGTTTCGGACCGATTTATTTCTTCAGAGATGAAGTGCCTATTACTGAAAATGAATTTTTGAAAGATACCGAAGTTCAACCTCAATAAATACACGACATGAAAAAAATATTTGGAGTATTGGCAATCGTACTTTTTGCATTTAATGTTCATGCACAAAATGAAGTTGAATTAAAATTAACTCTACGTGATGGAAACCTTGTTAGTGGAACATCAAAAATGTCGAGTATTTCTCTAAGCACTGCTTATGGGAAATTAGAAATTCCAATCAAAAATGTAACTGCCTTGGATCTTGGAATTAGCACTGACAAAACAGTGAATGATAAGGTTGCAAATCTGATAAAACAATTGTCAAATTCTAATGAACAATTGAGAAGGACCTCTTATGATGAATTGATTAAAATGGATATCAAAGCCATCCCGGCAATTTCTGAATTTATCTATTCTGCTAAGTATGAGCCTTCTACTTATGTTGATTATACTGCTGATGCTGCGCTTTCTGAATTGCAGTCAAAGTATAATGTGGGGAATGATATTTCCGACAAGGATGTCGTATCCATCGATTATGAATATACAATGGGTGGAACCTACGAGTTTACTAAAATTGACCTGAAAACGGAATATGGAACATTAAGCATTCCCAAAGAAAAAATTAAACATATCGATGTACTATTTTCTGGAGACAATGGAAGTGGAGATATGACATTTAAATTATTGGGGTCTAAACATATTAGCTCAAATACGGATGGTGGTTGGTTAAAAACTGGGATAATGGTGAAACAAGGGCAAAAAATAAATATCACTGCATCTGGTGAAATCACATTTGCCAGTTTATCCGGAAGTAAATATAAGCCTGACGGATCGGTAGCTGGTTCAACAACTGCTGCTATTACTGATTATGAAGGAGATTACAATGCAGGGAATGCTTATCCGACTTATGGTAATGTTGTTTATAAAATTGGAGAAACGTCTTCCCAAATGTTGAAAGCAGGAGCCAAATTCAATGGTGTAGCATCCGCAAGCGGTATGTTATTTGTGTCAGTGTATGAAACCGTATATAGTGCTAGTAATACCGGCAGCTATACTGTGAAAATTTCTGTCAAATAAATTTATGGCTCTTCCTAAATTTTCAAAATTAGGCATTTCAATAATCTTTTTATGCCTGTTTTCTTTTAAAGTATACTCCCAGGTGTATTCAAATAAAGAATCGTCCACCTTTTCTTTTACAGCAGGCATGACTAGTTCTAATTTGATTAAAGATTCTATAAAATACAAATCTGCAATTTTGTGTAGTGCAGGATTTGTATATACAATGGTTCTTTCAGATAATTTTAATATTGGCTTGGAGGCTTTATACACCGGGAAAGCATTTAAGAATGAATCACCAATTATAAAATACCGTTATTTTTATATTGATGTTCCGCTCTATCTGCAATATAAATTGAGCGATAATATCAGATTCAATTTAGGAGCTCAATATTCAACATTCACAAATTCAAAGGTTATTGTCATAGATCCAAATTCAAATTCTGGCGTAAATATTAAACCTTATAATAATTTAAAGTCCGCTGATTATGGATTTTTAGCAGGTGTAGAGATCGATCTGAATGAAAATTTTTCTTTGACAAGTAGATATACTATTTCAACTTCTGCTTTTTTTCAAAAGAATCAAATTAATTTTGGGGTGTTTCAATTTTCGCTGAGTTATGCTGTTTACAGATCTCATAAACAGCTTTTGAATCTTCATATAGAAAAGGAATAAATGCGTTCACTGCGTCTATTATTTATTTTGATCTGTGTATTTTTCTTTGAAGCTTGCAACCACTCAAAGGCAGATTCACAGACTTTTGATATTTTACTTTCACAATTGCCGGCTGAAATAAAATTAACCACTACCAATAAATATTCCTGGCAAACTAATTACGACATTAAAAATGCAATTGTAAATCGTATTGCTGTTCCCAAAGGATTTAAAAGAGTAGAGGCAATTGAAGGCACCTTTGCCGATTGGCTTCGTTTTCTTGCTTTAAAACCGGGCAATCCCGATGTGCATTTGTATAATGGAGAATTAAAGGGTTATCAAAGCGGGCATGCTGCAGTGTTGGATATTGATGTTGGGAATACGGATATTCAGCAATGTGCTGATGCTGTTATTCGTATGCGAGCAGAATATCTGTATTCAATAAAAGAGTATGAAAATTTACATTTCAATTTTACAAGTGGAAATACAATAGGGTTTCAAAAATGGAGCGAAGGTTACCGGACCGTGATAAAAGGAAATAGTGTTACCTGGACAAAAAGTGCGACAAAGGACGATTCGTATAAAACATTTAAAAGTTATATAAATACAATTTTTAATTATGCCGGAACATCTTCTTTGAGTAAAGAATTAAAAAAAGTCTCAGATATAAAGTCGATTCAGATTGGTGATGTATTTATTTTAGGTGGTTTTCCGGGGCATGCCGTTTTGGTGATTGATGTTTGTGAAAATTCGGATACCAAAGAAAAATTATTCATGATCCAACAAAGTTATATGCCTGCTCAGGAAATCCATATTCTTAAAAACTTTACGAATGCCGGTATCAGTCCTTGGTATAGCGTTAATTTCGATGGTGATCTGAAAACTCCGGAATGGACGTTTAGTAAAGATCAGCTGATGCGATGGTGATGAAATTGAATTAGTCAATAATTATTCTATATTTGAAATGCGTATTGTATTAAATTATTTCACATACGATATAATTCCATAAACATTTTTTATTTTTTAAAAATTTGTTTTTCTCATAGCGTTTACTACATTAGCTTAATAATTTAATAAAATA
>CANJPX010000123.1 GCA_947476185.1 Bacteroidota bacterium | reverse complement strand
GGTTTCTGCAAGTCGCAACTTTATTTTTTCAGCGGTATAAATTTATTTCTATAAAGTTGCTATAAAGTTCAGTACATTTAATTCAGGTTTTCGGTAAAGAAAGTTTAGTGCTTTTAAAACCCGCACTTCTTCTAGCCCCAAAACGTTATGCCCAATTTAAAATGACACACTAGTTCGACAAATACATTTATTATAATGAAAAAGAAATTGCATTTAATATTATTAGTATTTCTCCCAAATCTAATTGTAAATGGCCAAATTATTAGTACAGTCGTGGACAGTTTAGCTTACCCATCTAGCATTGTCGTGGACACTTCGGGATATATTTACACATCATCCTGGATTGCCGACAATCTGATCAGAAAAATAAATATAACTACGGGCGCAATAACTATAATAGCAGGCACACCGACACCAGGATATAATGGTGACGGAATAGCTGCTACGACAGCTCAATTAAATCTCCCTTTTGGAATTGCAATTGATGACTCCGCAAATTTATATATTGCAGATGTTGGCAATTTTCGAATTAGAAAAATAAATAAAATTACAGGTCTGATTAGTACTATAGCTGGAACAGGAATTACTGGTTATAATGGAGATGGCATTCTTGCTACGTCAGCACAATTAAAAGATCCACAATTTGTAGCCGTTGACCCTGCCGGAAATGTTTATATTTCTGATATTGGAGACTCACCTCGTATCCGAAAAATAGATAAAATAACTGGACTTATTAGCACTATTGTTGGGACAGGGGTAGCTGGTTTCAATGGAGATGGGATTCTAGCAACAACTGCTCAAATTATGCATCCCGAAGAAATAGCTTTTGATGAATTCGGGAATGTGATTTTTTTTGATGACGAAAATTATCGCTTTCGCATGGTAACAACAACTACTGGTATAATCAGCACGATAGCAGGAACAGGTGTGAGTGGATACACCGGAGATGGAGGATTAGCAACTTCTGCAGAAATAGGAGATTGTGAAGGATTAGACGTTGATACTTGTGGCAATATTTATTTTTCAGATGGTAATGCAAATAATATCAGAAAAATAGATAAAAGCTCAGGTATAATTAACCTATTTGCAGGAGGAGGAACAAGTGGTTTAGGTGATGGAGGTCCTGCAATATCAGCACAATTGAATGTTCCTACAGGAATCGTAATTGACCAATTTAGCAATATGTTTATAGCTGATTTCGGAAATGATAGAATCAGGAAAATTACAGGACTTTCGAATTGCTATAATAGTATTGAAGAGAAAATAGATAAAATAAAAATTGACTTTTTCCCAAATCCTTTCAACAAAACTGCAACGTTGGTAATAAAATCTGAAAAGGTTAAAATAGAAAATGCTGACCTAAAATTGACAGACATTTTTGGGAGAACTGTTAAAGTGGTCAGCAATATCAATAAAAAAGAAATTTTATTAGAAAGAGAAAATCTTGAAACAGGCATTTATTTTTACCAATTAATAAACAACGATAGAGTAATCGCAACGGGTAAATTCATAGTTAACTAATTAAAATTTTTAATAATATACTGGGCATAACAGTACCTAAAAAAAATGCGGAGTTACTGCAAGCTGCAAATACATTTTTCAAAGGTGCGCTTCGCGCAAATTGTTTTTGTATTTGCAATATAGTTCAGTACATTTAATAAAGTTTTTCGGTTAAGACAGTTCAGTGCTTTTTATTCCGCACTTCTTTTAGCTCCAAAACGTTAGCCGCAATACATTAAAAAGACAGCGGTTTCAAAAAACATTCTCGAAATATTCTTCACACATTGGTTGAAAGATGAATTGAAAACTTTTGCCCAGAAAGAAAATAGGAGTTCCAAAAACAGAATGTACATCAGACATGCGACACGCTGAATACCTTGCCACCATTTCGAAGCAAGACTTCAATACAAATTGAAAAAATATTTTGTGATTATTAATTCGAAATTTACTCAAGCAGTCTAATGAGAAGACCGAGAAAGACGAAGTCTTGTGAGAGCTTTGAGTGGACTGCTAGGCAAAGTTATCGAAAATAAACTACAAAATCAAATTTTCATTAGTAGGGCGCGCAGGCCGGAAAAGGTAGCGGGGGCTTGTCAGACAGTGCGCCAGCCGATGACCTTTTCTTGAATTTTTGGTTCCTTTTGTTTCAAGACAAAAGGGACAAAAGCTAATTTACAACCAATGTGTGAGAAACTAATTCTATACTTTATGAACTGTATGTGATGTACAGCGGCTAAATACTAGTTATGTACAAGGCGTCTTGACGTATTAGTATTTTACTATATTTATATCAGAATTATGAAAGTCCTATTAAACACTGACACACTTCCCTTACAAAAGAATTTTTGCCTGCTTTCGTAGAAAAGAAGAAAATGGCAAGCGCGCATTTAGCACATTACTTGCTCGCACAAGCCTCCGCAAAACCAAAAGCAAGTAAAGAGCTAAATCTGCTTACGCACAAATAATATGATTGATGATAATTTTAGATTACATTAGCATAATTAAGTTTCAAATAACAAAAAGAAAGTAAACAAAGTTTAAAATATATTCTGTGCTATCACACTACTCCTCTGTCAGCACAGGAAATACGACTGGATGAAATACATCCCAGACTCTTCCGTATTAAATAATCCAAAAAATTGAAAAGAATTATTTACTAAAGAGAAAGGAAACAAAAAACAAAACAGGCAAAAAAAGAAAAATATATTAGAATAATTAGTTCTCAAATTAAATATTGAGGAAATGATTTCTCGATTTTACGTTTCTAACTTTAAACTAAAACAATATGAAAAAATTATTATTTTTCTTGGGGATACTTTTTAGCGTTTCCGTTTATTCACAAGGCCAACTCAAAGTCTTTCAAGATTGGCAAAGTAATGCAGGTTCACAAAACTTTCTTTTCAAGAACCGCACAAAGACAGATGCTTCCAATAATATTTATGTGGTAGGAGCAACTTTGAATGGAGCGGGGAACTATGATATTCTTGTCGCTAAATACAATCCACAGGGAACACAACTTTGGATTAATCAATACAACGGAGTTGGAAATGCAAACGACTTAGGAACAGGAGTTACAATTGATGCTAGCGGAAATGTTTACATAACAGGTACGACTTGTTCATCTGGTTTGCCAACTAGTGCCGATTTGATTGTAATAAAATATAATAGTAGCGGAGCTCAACAGTGGTTGCAAACATATAACGGAACGGGAAGCAACTACGATTCAGGTGCAGATATATTTCAAATGACAGGAACAAATGTTGGTATTTATATTACCGGGAGTAGTTACAATGCTTCAGGAAACACCGATTTCATTACACTAAAGTATTCAACTGCGGGAGTTCAACAATGGGTAAGCCGTTACAATCATACCAGCAATTTGAATGATGCGGCTGTAAGAATTGCAGTAAATGCAATAGGAGTAACTATTATAGGTGCTGTTGAAACAGCTACTACGACTTATAGTTGTGCTACTGTTACTTACAATGCAATAACAGGTGCTCAAACTGGTGTTACGATTTCTACAGGAGGAACAAGTACCATAACAGAAGTAAATGATATGGTTATAGATGCTTCAAACAACATTTACATTACAGGAACAGGGACAGTTACAGGGCAAGGCTATAATTATTTTACGATTAAATTAAACAATCTGCTTGTGCAGCAATGGCAACAAACTTATAATGGAGCAAGCAATTTGAATGATATTTCAAAAGGGATTCAAGTTGATGCTTCGGGAAATGTTTTTGTAACTGGGTATTCAACCGTTACAGGCCAAGGTAGAAATATGGTAACCATTAAATACAATAGTGCAGGAACTCAACAATGGGCTCAAACATATAACAATCCACTAAATACAGATGATGAGGCTAATGGAATTGCATTAGACAACACAGGCAATGCTTACGTTACAGGTTATAATCAAAGTGTATTGAATCAAAAAGACTTTTACACAATCAAGTATAACACAAGTGGAGTGTCGCAGTGGCAAATTTCAACAGATGGAAACAGACATTTGAACGATGAGGCTACAAATATTGTGATTGACAATGCAGGAGCAGTTGTTGTTGCTGGACAAAGCGAAACATCAGCTGGTGTATTTGAATATTTGACAGTAAAATATGTTGAGAAAAACGTAATTACTCCAACTGATTTTAATAGTGAAAGTCCTCGAAGCAGTTTTTTATTTTATGAAAACAAAGGGCAATTATTAGACCAATACAATACTACTGTTCCATCGGTTAGATATTATACAAATGGTCCATACCCTTCTTTTTATTTCAAAAACAATAGTATGAGTATGATTTTTGCACACGTTGATACTGTGCTATCAACAAATGATAGTTTGCACCGTGTCGATCTGACTTTTAATCAAGCTAATGCAACCGCGAAAACATACCCTTTGGAAGAGCAAGATAACTATCTAAGTTATTTTCTTCCGCATTGTCCGGCAAACGGGATAACTGAGGTTCGTGGAAATCAGCGATTAGTAATAACAAATTTATATCCAAACATTGATCTAGTTTATTACAGCAATCAAAACGGAATAAAATATTATTTTGTTATTAAGCCAGGAGCAAATCCTGCAAGTATTGACCAAGTATTTACTGGCGCAACTTCGACAGCCGTAAATACTACTACCAAGGTTTTAAGTATTAATACAAGCATTGGCAGTTTAGTTTTTGACCGCCCCACCGTTTACCAGTTGACTACATCAAATACGATAGTTCCAATAACAACTTGGTACGCAGATTATGTAAGCAGTGGAACAAACTCTTATAAATTCAATATTGGAACATATGATAATACAAAAGCATTGATTATTCAGGTGGATCAAGGAAACGCACCGTTTTTATCTGCGGTTTCAGTTAATGAGAATATGGAATGGAGTACTTTTTTTGGTGGTTCACTCGGGGACGTAAGCCATGATGTAATAGCGAATCCTGCAAATAATAATGTCTGGATTACAGGCAGTACGATTTCGAGTGCATTTTTAGCTCAAGCCGGACCGATTACATTTCCTTATTTCGCTGGGTCGGATACTTATGTGGCAAAATTCAATAATCTTGCAAGAAACAGTTGGATTAGTTTTGCCGGTGGATCTGGGACTGACTATGGAAATTCAATAGCAATTGATAAGTTAGAAAATGTGTATATAGTTGGTGGTACGGAAAGCTCAAATATACCTAATTATAGTTCTTCCGGAATTAATAACACAACACTTCAAGGAGTGCGTGATGGGTTCTATTTGAACTTAAATGCAGCAGGAACATCGGTAATTTGTGATTCATATATCGGTGGCACATCGACTGATGTGGCCACAGGTATAGCATTGAAGGAAAGTGGAGCAATCAGAGATGTTTACATAGTAGGCGAGTCAAGGGATGCTACGGGGTTCCCTGTTCAGTCTTTAGGGTCATACAATCAACCAACGACTCTGGGAGGAAACGATGCATTTATAATGAAGCTTAATGCGGGCAATACAAATCAATGGTGTACCATGTTTGGAGGTTCCGGAGATGAAGGATTTACAGATGTTGCTTTAAGACCTTCAAATCATAATCCTATTATTGTTGGTGGTACAAGAACAACTACCGTTTCGACCTCTTTGTGTTCCGCACCAACAGGAGGAGGCTTGCCATTTTGTGATAACAGTGGGGCATTTTATAGCCAATCGTATGGAGGAGGATTCAGCGATGATATTATTGTTGAATTTGACAATTCGTCTCAGCAATTAGTGTGGTCTACATTTTTCGGTGGAGTGGGTCAGGAAGGATATACAACTGGAGCTGGTAAGAGCCCAAGTGTTGCGATTACTTCAAATGATGAAGTGTATTTTGTAGGACAAACAGATAATAGCACTTTATTTCCGCTTTTGAATAGCACTAATGGCGGAAATTATGATCAGGTTTGGTATGGAACTGGAGCTGGTGAAAATGCTTTTGTAGCCCGTTTTGATGCTAACAGACAACAGACTTGGACTAGTTTTTTAGGAGGGAATGTAACAAGTACATCTTACGGTGTTTGCTCCGATCCTACCAACAACATATTTATTTCGGGGAAAACTTCACCTGCTGCAATGCAGATTTTAGCAAACTATTGTACTGTGCCAACCTCGTCAGTTCATCCAATTTGTAATTTTTCAGGTTTAAATTATTTAGAAACAGCAAATACTGCACAGCGAATGTTTTTGTATGCCTTTAGTGATAGCGACAATATTCTTTGGTCAACACTTTTCGGCCAGGGAATGTGGACTACGGGAGCTGGGGTCTCAGCAACATCGGATAAGTTGTTTTTAGCCGGAAGCGCACAAACAAGCAACACACTGTGGGATTTTAGTGCAAGTGCATTAGATTATTATAAAACAACGAATCCTACAAGTTATGATGCTACAATTGCCCGTTTTGATATTACTTCAATTTTACTAGGAATTAATGAAAGTGAAGAAGAAAATTTGAGTTTAATTATTTTTCCGAATCCGTCTTCAAGTTTTATCACAATTGAATTTGTTAAAGTACTAAAATCAAATTTTGATGTAACAATAACCGATGCACTTGGAAGGACTATTGCAAGAAAAAAATATGATAAGACCGAAAAAAGCATTAAATTTGATATTCAGGAATATCCGAATGGAATTTATTTTATTCATGTGAATTTACCTGAAATACAAGCTACTGGAAAATTTATTAAAATCAATTGATACTAAATTTAGCACGATATATTACAATCTTTTCCCTTTGTTCTATTCATCCCGTTTTCTCGCAAAATTGGTTGCCTATGGACAAGGGAATAGATTGTTTATACCCATCAACAGTTGTAAGAAGCATCTTCGTTGATTCTGCTGCTGATAAGCTTTACATTAGTGGTCTTTTTACCCAAGATGGAAATTGCGTGCCGATGCGTGGTATGGCAGAGTGGAATGGAAATAGTTGGGACTCTATTGGAAATGCAACAGAAGGGATTGCGATTAAGAGACCCATGTACTTATTCAATGATACGATTTACATGAGTGGAAATTTTTATAATATTAATACAAACGAATATCTCGCAAAATGGAATGGGAGCTTTTGGGATACATTAACACAAAGTCAAAACACGACAATTCTTTCTTATGCGGAAAAGGATGGTATTTTATATATGGGGGGCTCTTTCGATTTTCCAGGTGGGGATTCAACCTTTATGATTAAGAAATATGATGGAAGCCAGTTTTTAGGTGATATACCTTATTGTTTCTCAAGCTCAGGAGGCTATGTAAACGCTATGGCTTTTTATCAGGATACTTTATATGTAGGAGGTTATTATACTTTGCTTCCTTGTAAGGCTCTTGGGGGATTGGGCAAATGGGACGGGACTGACCTCCAGCTGGTAAGCTCTGAGTTTGCCAATAATGGGGCAAATTGCGCGATACAAGCTATGGTGGAATATCAGGGAGAGTTGTATATGGGAGGATATTTTTTGCAGACTAATGGCTATGCTGGAAATCATATAATGAAGTGGAATGGTACAAATTT
>CANJPX010000122.1 GCA_947476185.1 Bacteroidota bacterium | reverse complement strand
GCTTGTTAAGAAGGCTATGGATACTTGCCTAATCAAGGTTTTAAAAATACCCAGAAATTGACTGAGTATTTTATGAATGCTCAAGTCAATCGCAAGTATATCGCTTGATATCCAGTCAATAAGATCAATCAAATATTCTGACTGGATTAGCGTAAGCGCCAATTCAGACCGATAAGATATTACACTGTTCCCACATCCCCCTGCCAAAGATAGATATTCACAAATATTTTGTGTGTTTGGAGTAAAGCCGCTACAGCTGTTTTAAAACGATGAGCTCTCCGTGTAAGAGCGACAAACAAAGCCGCAATTTAAACTAGATTGCCTTGTTTTCGGTTCGACTGTTTTTCTTGCTAAAAAAGCTGTTTTTCAAAACAAGCCTTGGCTTTTTATTGTTGGATTCTACTTTTTTGATTAGACATTCTAGCTTTAAACATTTTCTTTAATCCTTTCTCTTCTGTGATTTTAATAACACATTATCGTATTTTATGATTTCAATTTTTAAAATTGCCTGTACGCTAAGAAAAACTTGTTTTTATTTAACGTCTTAATATTTATTGAGAGTGTATTTTTACTTTCTCATTAGAAATTATATTTATAAACCGCTATAAAGCCTTATTTACGTCTCAAGTTCTGCCAATTCAAAATTGATTTCCGACTTTAATAAAATAAGTAGCGCTAATTTAAAATTGCATTCTAGTTTTAATAAAACAAACTGCGCTGATTCAAAATTAACAAGTGCTTTTCTAAGTTGTAAAAAGTAAAAATAATTAACAACAAAGGTCTGTTTATAAATAAAAAATAATATTTACTTGATGAGTTAATAATATCTAAACATAGGTAGAAGCTTAGTCTTATCTCAAAGTATAAATTCAAAATTATTTAGCAAAGATCGTTTATTGTTCAGCTTTTATTGGCTAGTGTTTATTGATTTTTATTAGTAATTACCTGAGTTTGCAATTAAAAATACTATTTTAAATAAATCTTTGTCCTAAAATAATTCATCAAAACAAGTGCTTGTATTCTAAGGTGAGTTTATTTAAGGACTAATAGTCACTGTTAGTATAATTATACTAGCTAATTATAGTTAGCCGATTATAATGCGCATTCTGGGTGTTAATTTATAGGTGCTTCAATGAAAAGAATAAAGGCTGTACTCGACTTTATTATTTATCCCGTTGTGGATAAAGTGGCGTTTTATAGGAATATTTCTATTCAACTGGCTGATGTCAGTATTTTTAAAGAACCTGAAATACCCATAGCAACTATTAAGGCCGTAGTTGATGATTTTGAAAGCGCTGTATTAGAAGCAAAGGGCGGCGCTCATAGTGCCATTGCCGTAAGGAATGATAAAGAAGAAGCGGCTGATGATCTTTTTAGACTCGTGGTTAACTACGTCAATAAAGTGGCTAATGGTGATGAAACCATTATTATCCAAAGTGGTTTTCATGTCTCAAAACAACCGACACTGTTTCAAAAGCCAGAGTTAGCGGTTAAACATGGAGCGCATAGCGGTAGTGTTATTATCAATATTAAAGCCATACCCGGCGCTGTTGCCTACCGATGTCAATATACAAATGACGCAGCACCCAGTGCAAGCACTGTATGGATAGAGGTAGATATTAGTACCATCACCACGATTCAAATAGATCATTTAATTCCTGGCGCGACTTATTCCTTTCGCTTTGCCAGTATTTCCTCAGCAGGCACTTCAGATTATTCTAGGCCGGTTACTAAAATCATTATTTGATATGCCGATAAATTTAGCCAGATGCTTTTTAATCTCAAACCTTAATAGAATTTAATTTCTTGATTCCGGTTTATTCATCGTGGCTATATGCTTGCTATACAATTGAGCTGATATTCATAGTCCGCAATCGGTAGCCTTGATGTAGCTAGGCGCAATCGAGGATTAATAACACTCCGATCCCCTCGATTCCACTGCGTTTTATCGAGGCTACTTACTACCTGTAGTGCGTTTAGCCTATGTGTGACAAAATCTTATGTATTGCTGCTAAGTAGGTTTAGGAAAAATTTATGCATGACATCAATTAGGAGTAGACTTTGAGTCTGGACGATTTAATTCACTACACGCCTTTGTTACTCACGTTATCTATCGTCTTAGCCATTGTTTTATCTTATCTTGCCTTGGTTGTAATCAATAAGCTGAAAGGCAGTAATCTTCTGGTTGCTGTTATTATGGGTGTAGCTATCTCTGGCATGCATTACATCGCTATGTCTGCTGCTTACTTGGTTAAAGATGACTCAGATCTAGTGTCTGCATCAGGAATCAGTATTAACGTTAGTGTCATGACACTTTTAATTATTAGCCTGTCGACATTAATAATCGCTTTAATTTTACGTAATCTTGAGATAATAAAACAGTTACGTGAAAATGAGGAACGTTCGATATTTGCTTTGGAAGGCGCCTGTTATGCGGTATGGGAATGGAATCCACAAACCGATCAGATTTCCTTTCCCTTGTTATGGGAAGAAATAGTTCGCTACGCCGAAGATGAACGTCCGACTACCTTCAGTGCTTGGGTAGAAACATTTCACCCTGATGATAAACAGACTTTTTTATCGACATTGCATAGCTACTTGGCGAGTAAAGAACGCAGTTTTGCCACAGAATTTAGAAAATGGTCTGCTGAAAACTCTTTGGAATGGGTATTGGCTAGAGGAAAGCTGGTTAATTCTGATGAGCAGGGGCGTCCAATTAGAGTCATAGGTACATTGACTAATATTAGCGCGACTAAAAATTTACAGGCTCAATTAAGTCAGGCGCAGAAATTGGAAGCGATAGGTCAGTTGGCGGCGGGTGTTTCCCATGAAATCAACACGCCTATCCAATACATAGGCGATAATCTTTCCGCTTTACATGATAATTTTGCTGATATTATGAGTTTTCATAACGCTTTGTTTGAAGTCTTGGATGAGGTCGCAACTCAGAAAATAAAAGTATTAGCCGATCAATATGATATGACGTTTATCTTGGAGGATAGTCCTTTAGCTATCCATCAAGCACGTGAGGGCGTAGAGCGAGTAACGGAAATCGTCAAAGCAATAAAAACATTTTCTCATGTTGGGTGCGGCGAAAATAAGCAGTTTATTAATTTGCATGAGGCTCTTAATAATGCCCTAATCATCACTCGCAACAGTTACAAATATATCGCCGAAGTTGAAACTGATTATTCAACTGAAATTAGCACTATTGAATGTTACGCCAGCGAGTTAACTCAAGTGTTTATAAACATGATGATCAATGCGGCTCATTCGATTGAAGAAACACAATCGGGTATCGGTATGATTAAAGTTATCACGAGAAAGCTCGGGGCTAGTGTTGAAATTCTGTTTCAAGATAATGGTGCTGGTATACCTGCAGAGATACAGGATAAGGTTTTTAATCTTTTTTTTACTACGAAAGAAGTGGGTAAAGGTACGGGTCAAGGTTTAAGCTTATCGCATAATATTGTTGTGAACAGGCATGGTGGGCAATTGTTTTTTGAATCTAGTCAAGACCATGGCACCTCCTTTCACATTCAGATACCCCTTTAGTTTAAAGAGTCTGTTAAGCGTACATGATTAATAAAAATATATTGTTTGTTGATGATAATGAAAATGTCATTAGCGGTATTCAGCGTCAATTACGCCCTTATCGTGGACAATGGCAATTTTTTTTTGTTAATAGCGGAGAAAAAGCTTTGCAATTAATGGCTGAGCAACCTATCGATTTAATCATCGCTGATATGATAATGCCGGTAATGCGTGGCGATGATTTATTGAAAAAAGTAAGCGAGTTATATCCTAGCATAGTACGAATTATACTTAGTGGCGATACGGATGAAGCGGCATTTAAAAGCGGTTTAGGCATCGCACACCAATATCTTAGCAAGCCTTGTCGTGCAGAAACCCTACGTGAGGCTATCATCCATATTTTTGCTGTCTTAGCTTGTGTACAAAATCCTTCTATCATTGCTGAGATGGGTGATCCTAAACTACTGCCTAGTCTGCCAAAAATTTATCATCAATTGAACGCTGCCATTACTAATGAAAATTCCTCTATTGCTGAAATCGCTAATATTCTTGCTAGCGATATCATGCTATCGGCTAAATTGTTGCAAGTCGTTAACTCTGCGTATTTTGGCATTAATCGTAGTGTTTCCAGTCTTGTTGAATCAATCAATCTGATTGGCCTGAAAAATCTAAATAATCTAGTACTCACCGCGCATGTTAAAAATGCATTTCCAGTCAGTAGTCGAGCAATGGCTTTTTTTATGGAATATGTCTGGGCGGATGCTAACCGGACGGCTACTTTGGCTAAGCAGATAGCATTATCGGAAAATCAAGCAGAAGATCGCCCCGATCAAGCTTATGTATGTGGATTGTTACATAATATGGGTCTGTTAATATTCTTGTCTCGCGGTGGTGATCAGTTAGTTAGACTCATGGATCAGGTTAAAAATACGATGACCCCTGTTGCTGATTTAGAAATGGAAATCTATGGTTTTACGCGCTCAGAAGCTGCAGCTTATATATTAAGTTTATGGAGAATTCCGCCTCGTATCATCGAAGGCATTCTGTTCCAACACCATCCGTCTTATAGCGAGTACGATGGAGTCAGTGCCTTAACGGCGGTGCATGTTGCCTCAAGTTTGTTAAAACACACAGAATTAGATGGTTATGAACGATTTTTTGAGATGGAAGTGGATAAACATTATTTACAGCGTATTAATAAATTGGAACGTTTGTCTGACTGGCAATTATTAGCCGATAAACTACTGCTTTAATCAGTTACGTAGGTCGGGTTAGCGGAGCGTAACCCGACATAAAAGCTTAATTGTGGTAAGTTGCTAGCCTAAATATCTAAACGCTTCATATGCAATGAAAAGGCATTTACAGGAGCTACTTTAACTAAATCAGTTGCTTATATACTCTGGAGTTTGCATGACTTTATTATCTTCCAGCATTAGCCAAAAAATCTTATTTGTCGATGATGAAGTTCTGTTGATGGAAGGGATAAAGCGCCAGTTACGGAAAAACTTTGATATTACAGTGGCAGAGGGTGGAGATGCAGCATTGATGGTCTTGGCTCAAGAGGGGCCGTTTGCTGTTGTGATATCTGATTACAACATGCCGGGCATGGATGGCATTATTTTTCTAAATGAGGTCTATCAGCGTTCACCCCAAACCATTTTAGTCATGCTGACTGGACGTGCTGATCTTGATATAGCAATGAACGCATTTAACAATGCCCACATTACTCGTTTTCTGAATAAACCCTGCTCCAGAGTAATCTTGAAAGAAATCCTAACAGAGGGTCTTGAGCAATATCGATTGCGTATGTCTGAGCAATTATTACAAGCGCAGTTGTTACAAGCTAATCAGCAGCTTAATCAATTAAATGGTCAATTAGAATCACTGGTAGAACAAAAAACGCGTGCTTTGCAATTGCAATATCAGTATGTAGCTAATATGGCGCAAATGAATAGCTCCACAGCTATTATTCAAGCACTCGTTGATGCAATCTACCAATTAACGGGTTTGCAAGACATTACTTTATGGTTAAGTCCTCAACTTGATGAACAGTTTAGTTGCTATTATCCATACGACTCGGGATATGCGATTTTTACTGCCAAAAGCTGTATTGATGGCGTGATAGCCAGGCTTTTAAAGGATAAACTGCTTTGGCAGCGTAATGACGAGAACAATTCGATACTCAATGCTTTTGAAGTATCTTTGTTTTCTGGTTTACCTTTCATGTCGGTGCCATTACATAGTAAACAAGGTGTGATAGGATTGCTTAATATATCAGGCGATCAAGCTACACTTGAGCCTGATGTGCTAGAGGCTTTAAGCGGAATGAATGATATCACTGCCACCGCGTTGCAAAGCTGTTGGCATAGGGAAGCGTCGAATGACGCTCAGGATGCAATCATTAATGCGTTAGCTAAGTTATCTGAATGCCGTGATTCAGAAACGGGCTTACATTTATTGCGCCTGAAAATTTATTCTGAGCTTATCTGCCGATTCTTGGCTGAAACGGATAAATATAGGCATATTGTTACGCCAGAATTTACTCAGGATTTAGTGCGCTCCTCACCCCTACATGACATAGGTAAAGTGGGTATACCTGATGCGATTTTAAAAAAAGCCGGACCTTTGACCCCTGATGAATTTGAAATCATGAAAACCCATGCTCAGATAGGCGGTGATACTTTGCGCAGCGTTTATGAACAATATCCATCACAAAGCTTTATCAAGTGTGGCATGGAGGTCGCTTATGGTCATCATGAGAAATGGAATGGTGACGGCTATCCCTTGGGTTTGCAAGGCGAGGCAATTCCATTGGTGGCGAGAATTCTAGCTCTGGTTGATGTTTACGATGCTTTAACTACTCGTCGCGTTTACAAACCACCCTTTTCACGTGAGCAAGCAAAAAGTATCATAATTAAGGGTAGCGGTAGTCATTTTGATCCGGTTATCGTCAATGCTTTTTTAAGTAATGAAGGCGAGTTTTATAAGATTGCCGAAAAGTATGCCGATGTTATTGAGAGTGTTGAATGACTTTATGTATTAGTCCTAAACTTAGCAGTAGGTTGGGCTAACGGCTCTATCGTTAACCCAACATTAAAGCTCCGACATGTTGGGTTGCTAAAAGCATGCAACTCAACCTAAACCACTACTTGTTTCGTCTCAAGTGGGTAGCCCTTTTAAATTAAATCTGCCTGTTTTTTTAAGGTGGCGCTTAATTTAAGGAGCGCTGCGCTAAGTTTATCATCCGAAATACTCAGACTATGCTTGCGTATAAGGTCTATGCCTTCTAGAGAGGGTAGGTTTGCCTTACGAGTAGCTGTTTCTGTTAGTCCTGAGGGCCGAGTAATAATCTTAATTTGTAAGTTATTTATTGGGGATTTAACTAGTGTCTGTATAGACGCTAATATGGCGCTATTATAAAAGCGCAATTGAGAGGCCCAAATGGCAGAGTCGGTATAGACCAGTAAGTTATGATCTTTAATGAGGCAATGTTTAGTTTGCTTAGCCAGATTGTCGGGCAATACCGCTTTAATCTGTTTCAAGATACGCTGTTGTTGCTCAATTTGGCTATGTAAATAAACCATGGTCCGATTAGGGAACGCTAATGATCTTTTAAATGGCTGCAGTTTCTCTGCCATGAACGTATCCCGGTAGATCAAAGTAAGGGGGGGCTGATAGCTTTCGTTTTTATCAGTTGATGTAGATGTAGGATTAGGTTGTTTAATAACTTACAATAAATAAAATACCCTTTATAGGATGCGCTTCACTGTCGTTCAGCGCATCCTATAAAAGTGTTGGGGTATTATTACGAATAACCTAATCTACGTGACTATTGATAAGCCGCCATCTTATTGAAATTTAAATAACGATAAGAATCTTCAGAACTTGCACTGATTTGCTCGGCATAATGCATGTATTCAGGAAAAGTCGGAATTTTACCTAGAATGGAGCACACAGCGGCCAGTTCGGCAGAAGATAAATAGACGTTGGCGCCATTACCTAGACGATTGGGAAAGTTACGGGTCGAGGT
>CANJPX010000121.1 GCA_947476185.1 Bacteroidota bacterium | reverse complement strand
TTTTCGATTTTAATGGTGCCTCGCTTTTCATTTTCCTGTGCAAAACCAGAAAATGAGATCAATAAAAAACAAGTTATGAGTAGCTTCATGTTCTAAATCTAAACGTATAACGTAAAAGTAAGGAAAAGATACAGGTTAATAACATAGGTCCCTTCCATGAACCTCGACTGCGCTCTGTGTGACAACCAGAATTGCATCCTCAATAATAGCTATAAAAAAATCCTTACTTTTGTTCCTCTTAATTCAATACTATGATAAAAGCAAATGACCCAACATTAAGATCTTGGATAGACGTTCAGCCTACCAGTGATTTTCCGATACAAAATTTACCGTTCGGAATCTTCAAAACCCAAAGTTCCAGTCCGCGTATTGGCGTTGCTATTGGCGACCAGGTGCTTGATCTTGCTATTTTGAACAAACTCGGTTTTTTAGATAAGTTTAAGATCGATAATTCCGTTTTTACCAATCAATATTTGAATGATTTTATTTCTCTTGGTAAATCCACAACAAACACCATCAGAGAACATCTTTCTCATCTATTAGATATAAATACACCCGATCTTCGGGATAATAAGGAAGCAAGAGCAAGACTATTTCAATCCATCAGTAATGTTCAAATGCAGATGCCTGTCAGAGTTGGCGATTACACCGATTTCTATTCCAGCATCGACCACGCAACAAATGTTGGAACTATGTTCCGTGATCCTAATAATGCATTATTGCCTAACTGGAAACATTTGCCTGTAGGTTATCACGGAAGAGCTTCGTCAATAATAATATCCGGAACAGATTTTCATCGCCCGAAAGGACAAACAAAACCAAATGAAACGGATCCTCCTGTTTTTGGTCCTTGCCGCTTACTTGACTTTGAATTAGAAACAGCCTTTATCATCGGGAAAGAAACAAAACTCGGAGAAAGTGTTTCAACAGCAAATGCAAAAGAACATATTTTCGGGATGGTATTATTCAATGATTGGAGCGCACGGGATATTCAAACTTGGGAATATGTTCCATTAGGACCATTCCTGGCGAAGAATTTCGCTTCCACTATTTCGCCCTGGGTGGTTACTATGGATGCCTTGGAACCATTCCGCGTTAAGGGTTACAAACAAGAACCGAAAGTATTACCCTATTTAGAATATTCAGGAGAAAATAATATTGATATCAATTTAGACGTTTATATACATCCTGATAAAAACGAAGAAAATTTAGTTTCACATTCCAATTACAAATTTATGTATTGGACAATGGAGCAACAATTGGCACATCATACCTCTAACGGTTGCAACATTAATGTTGGCGATATGATGGCATCTGGAACAATCAGCGGACCCAATCCTGATTCATACGGCTCGATGCTCGAATTATCCTGGAGAGGAACCAAACCTTTAAAAATGAAAGATGGTTCCGAACGCAAATTCATAAATGATAACGATACAGTTATTATGCGTGGTTATTGCGAAAAGGGTGGCGTCAGGATTGGTTTTGGAGAAGCTAAGGGAAAAGTTTTACCGGCGATCTGATAAAACAATTTATTTTCCTTATTCCAATAAAAATATTTTCTGTCTCAGTAATGGTTTGAGCCTGATTTTTGTTTTTTTTTATTTACAGATTAAACTTCCAACGTTTCGGTGCGTCATAGAGAAATAATCACAAAAAGGACCATCAAAAACTATAAAATGAAATCGAAGATTAACGAATATCTAAAAACCAGAGAAAAAATGAGAACGACTAAGAACATGTTTAAATTTAAAAATATACCCTAACCTAAATAAAGGCTGATAAGCCCTAATTCTACGGCCTGCTTGGTAATTGTTGATTTCTGCTTGATTAGGTAAAATTAGGCTTTTTTTAGCAATTTTTGTTACCCGATTGTTACCCTAAAAACTCCCAAAGACTTACACGATAGTTCATGAACCCAAGTAAAGTGTTTTCCATTTGAGAACATTGCACTCGGGGATTTATTAACCTAAAAAACCATAACGTCATGGGTGTAAAATTAAGAGAAAAACAATTGAGCAGCGGACAAATATCCTACTATTTGGATATTTACCACAACAAAACAAGGTGGTACGAATTTTTGGATATTCACATCCATAAAAACCGACCCAACCAAAACGACCAAGAAAAAAAGCGATTGGCACAGGAAATCAGAGCCAAACGAGAGCATGAGTTAATCGTGGAAGACAACGGTTTAAATGACCGAAAGAAAAAACTCGCCTGCTTTGTTAAATTCTTTGAGGATTATGTAAACGAAAGGAATAACAACGGTTTGTATTATGGCATCCTGCAAAGACTAAAGAAGTTTGCAGGAAAACAACCTGTTCCATTTGCAAAACTAAGTGCCGTTTGGATGAAAGATTTAGAATGGTATTTACTAAAGCACGTTAGTAATAATACCACGCTTCGTTATTTAAAAGCCCTTAATGGTGCATTAAATGAAGCAGTAAGACGAAGAATCATCAATCGGAATCCGTGGCACGATGTTCCGCACAACCAACGATTGAAAATGCAGGATGTTTTCAGAAATGCTTTTACCATCGAGCAACTCCAATTATTAGCAAATACGCATGTCGATATTGATAAACAAATCAAGCAAGCCTATTTTTTCTCTTGCTTTACAGGCTTGCGATGGAGCGATGTTAATCCATTACGTTGGGATGAAATCATTGTAAAAGAAGTTGAAGGAGAAATCGGTTACTACCTTTATTTCGAACAAGAAAAAACAGAAGGGATTGAATATTTGCCAGTCTCAGAAAATGCTATTGAAATCTTAAAAGAACGGCAGGTCGAAGCATTGTTAGAAGAAAAAAGTCCCTATGTTTTTCCGAGAATAAAAGAAACTACCAAATCAAAAAGCGTTTATCAAAAAGTAGGTAGAGAATTAAAGAAGTGGGCGAAAGCTGCCGAAATTGATCCTAAAAAACTACACTTTCATAGTGCAAGACACAGCTTTGCTACTAATGTGTTGGAAAGCAGTGCAGAAGGAGACCTTTACACCGTATCCAAATTGCTTGGGCATAAAGACATCAGCTCAACGCAGATCTACGCTAAGGTTCGAGATAAACGCAAACAGGCAGCCGTTAAAGCCTTGCCTAAGATAGAATTTAACAAGATTCCTGAGGAGCAAATAAAATAGAGGCAGAATATCTTAAATAAAAAACAAACCCTGCTCGGTACTTTGAGCAGGGTTTTACTTTTTAATGAAAATCTGATACTGTAACAAAACGGAAACAAAGCTAAAAAATGCAAATACAAACGTATTACAATTCTTATCTTCGCAGAATAAATTCAAAGTAATATATCATGAGTAAGCAAACCAACACTAAGAAGCCGAACCGAAGTCAATATCCTGCATTGTTAGCGGATAAATTCATGAAAGATTATGACATGGCAGCAAAAGAGTTTCCTGATAATAAAAGGACAGAACTAACGGATCATTTGTTGGAGTGCCTTGAAATAATAGAAGAGTTTTATGCCAATAATGAAGATAAAAAGCTTTGGAAAAAATATGCAGGAAATGAAGAGCATTTTATTAAAAAGCATGGTAAACGACTTAAAATATACAGACAGAAGAACTTCCATTACTATTATAGCATTGAACACGCATTGGTAGAAAAGGATGTTATTAGTAGTGGACAATTTAATAGCCTCCCTTCCAATGAACAAGGATTATCTATCAAAGAAATGGAAAAGTTTGTTTCCATTATCCGTAACAGACTTAACCTTGATAAAGAATTTACACTGTTAAGACAAATACCTGAAGATGAAGCAGAAGAAAAATTAGCAGGAACAGAGACTTCTAAAACTCTAAAGAAAGGTAAACTAAAACGTGAAGCCCAAGATAAATTGACGTGTTTGAGCCAAGAGCAAACCGTTTTATTGATGTATTACTTGCAACAGGAGCGGGTATTCTTAAAAGATGAATACTTAACCGATATGGATGCCGGAAAAGCATTTGAAATTTTAACAGGGTATAGCCAACACACCCTCAGACAGAATCTGAGCAAATTTAACCTCTACCAAAACAAGGCAAATCTAAAGGAATTAGACAATCTTCTTACTCGTCTAAAAATAGCCATAGAAAAGGACTTGAAAGCAAAATAGTATTTTCTTTTCTCCTTACATGTGGGTTCATGAACCCAAAAAAACTCAAACCATAGTAGAATCTTTGCCTTGTAAATCAAAAAACAAAGCAAAACTATTATGGCAGTCTCCTTTTTAACCAATCTGAACGAAGAAGAATTTAAAATTTTTCTTAAACAAGCATTATCCGAAATTATGGGTGATCGAATCACTCATCCACAACCTGACATTCCTGATATAATGGATGTAAAACAAGCAGCCCATTTTCTTCGGCTTCAGGTCACTACCCTTTACGAAAAAACATCACTAAAAATTATTCCACACTTTAAAAAAGGGAATAAACTATACTTCAACCGAACAGAGTTGCAGGCATGGGTGCAGGAAGGCAAAGTAAAAACAACTGATGAACTGCAAAGCGAAGCAGCCAGTTATTCTATGCACCGAGAATTAAAAAAATTAAGCCGGTAAATCATAACCAAAAATTTAAAATCAATAAAAATAAATCAATAAAAAAACAAAAATCTATGAGAACAGCAAAATTTAATGTACCCGTACTTGTGTTACCGGAATTCCTTGACTTTATAAATTCAAAAGGATTGAAAAGCACCATTGTTTCAAAGAAAGACGATGTTTACAATATAGAAATACCATATACAAAAGAACAGGCTCATATCATTGATGAAATGGAAGAGTTAGTAGAAGTGCTTGTTGTATTAACCGTAGTAACACTTTCGGCACTATCAATTTTTGCAGCAGCAAGTCAAAACCGGCAAGCTAAAAAAAGAAGCCCTTCAAAAACTGTGAACAAAAATCATTGTTTTTTCAAAGATTTGGTATTGAAAAATGAGAAGAAGGAAACTCAAAAAAACAAGTAAAAAAAACGGAACAAAAAACAGCTGATAAAAAAACATCAAATAAAAAACAAAAAAATGGCTGAAGAAAAAACAGAAACAAAAGCATCATCAGATACCAAAGCTGGAAAAGATGATAAAACCATACCGGAATGGTTAACTCCTGTGTTAAGTGGTTTGGGCAGTATGGGCGGAAGCTACATGCTTTGGATTAAACCACTACAGGACAAAATGGATGCTCTTGTAAAGCAATTCAATGAGCTGGAATCGGAATTAGATGATCTCCGCGAAAACAACAGAGAGCTTGCTCAACAGAGCAAAGAATTGGAAAAAGAGTTAAATGGCTTACAAGAAAATCAAGCCTGTCAATCAAATAGCAGGAACGATTATTTGCCCATTAAAAAGCCGAACTGTCAAGTTTCTCTTTTCAAGAAACGGATTTGAGAAGGTGAATAGTAAAAGATCAATTCGTAAATAATGAAAAGTAAAAACGTCAATGAAAATGAATAACACAAAAAGTAAAAACAACAATCAAGAAACCTATTTTGTTCCTACAGATGTGATGTTAGAAATAGCACAAATCATTTTGCAAGCTGATTTGCCGCATGAAATCATCGGTGTGAAGGAAAACAAAAGGCAAATAATACTTGGTATCAGTTATCAGACTAATTTAAAATTTCATCAGGAGGCGATTAAAAATATCAATGATGTATTAAAAGAGTTTCATGAATTATGTAATGAAGAAAGCGAAACGATCAATTGGCGAGAGTCCTAAAGAAAACGTAAAAAATAAAGAATTAATCATGATCCATCATTGCCCATATTGTAGCACATCGTTTACAGCTAATCGAAAAGATAAAACCTACTGTTCGAATAGCTGTAAACAAATGGCTTTTATAAAACGTCAAGAAGGTTCTGTTGGTGTTGTTTATCCAAATCATCAAAACGTCAATAAACCAAAACGTCAAGTATCTGAAACACCAAACGGTCAAATCATAAAGCCGTCAATAGATTCATTGCCAATTGATATAGAAAAATTAAGAGAAGAGTTATACGCTTTTGCAGAAGTAGCAATTCAAAATAAACTGGATGAGCTGATTCAAAGCATAAACCTATTTAATCAACAAAACGTCAATTATTCTCATAATGAAACCATCAATCCCGAATTGAACTTTTTTAAAAAGGATATAGTAACAGCAATCGAATTACAGGACAGTGATGATGAAAACAATGAATGCGACAACATTACATACGAAAATGAGAGAATCGAAACATCAATAAAAAAGCAAATCGTCAAAGCGTCAAGATCCAATGTTGACGGTTTAGATCGAAGAGTTATAAAAACGGAATCCTTAATGCCGAAATCGTTAAGTAATGAGGAAGAAACGTATGAACCCATTAAGTGCAAATGGATTAAGAAACTTTATGAACGGTTTAATGACAGAGGTAACGATGAAAAGTTCAATACCCTTGCTTATACCTTTAAGGACAAGACAACTCAGGTTGAATGGGTGAGTATTCATTATCGTTGCTTATTGGAATGTGTAATAACAATATCAGAAATGAAAGCCGTTGAATGGGCAGATTTAGCGGAACTCACCAATGCTTTTACTTTTTTAATCTCTTCAACTCAATTTGAAGAACTACCGGAAAATTATCCTTACTTAAAAGATGTAGTTTCATTAAGAGACCAACTAAAAGGATTTTGTTTAGCAACACAGGATGAAGAATGGATGCAATTCAAATTAAAATTTGAAACTAAAAAAAATTTATTCCTTCAACGGTTTGAACTTTCCTTGTCTTTTCCGAAAATAAATTTTAATCAGTTGCTGAGGGAGTTTGAAAAAGTAAGTAATGAACACGTTAATAAAACTACTGAGACAGAAGAGAAAGAGGAATGGGAAATAAGACAATCTCCTGAAGAAAAAGCTTGGAGAAGAAAATTCAGAGAGGAGAAATAATTTTTATGTAAGAAATAAAGGTATAAGGAGATTGTTAATGACCCGTATTTATTTCAGGACAAAAGAAAATAGGAGTACGTAGAATTGGAATCCTTTGTTACCAAATACTATCAAATATACCCTTATCATTTCCGCATGGAAACGCTAAAACGCAATTTCAAAATCGGGTTTCATCAAACTCTAAGAAACAAAAAAGCCTCTCCGAAATGAGAGACTTTTTTGTTAGGTGAGGAATTTAGGTGATTACAAATACTATTTTGTTAAATTTATTTTTCTTACCACTTTTGAAGTGTTTGTTTTAATTTCAACAAAGTAAATTCCACTTTGTTCTGTTGTTAAATCGATACTATAAACACCACCTAATGTGTTACTCATTTTCTTTTCAGAAATTTGCTGACCAACAAGATTATATACGGTTAAGTATATATCATCTGATTTATCAAGTTCAACACTTACATTGAGTAAACCACTGTTTGGGTTAGGCTAAATATTTACAAAATTATCCACGGTAACCGAAGTCGGTCGATGGCTCCTTACTATCTTAAATTCTGATTACTTAACGGTCTAAATTCGATTCTGCTAGGCATTATGATTGATATAAAAACCCGCTGCAAAGAGAAAAATCCTTGCAGCGGGTTAATATGAAAAGAGGCTTTATTGTTTTAGTTTGGGTTGAATACATTTTTTTGTCTTAATTTTTGACAAATATTATTCGAATAAAATAGTGGGGAGGCAAGTATTCGGCAGTATTCAAAAGTATTGGCTAACTTTCAAAGGTATTGGCTAATTTTCAAAGGTATTCAAAGGTATTCTAGATATTTCACTTAAAGAGCCCCCTCAAGATCAAACATTCAGCCCCCTCATTTCCAACTGCATTTTTAGTTTAATCTAAATCTGTTTTAGCATTCTTCGGCTAAGTTAGTTTTTAAAGTTTTCTAATACAATTTCTTCTTCTTTTTT
>CANJPX010000120.1 GCA_947476185.1 Bacteroidota bacterium | reverse complement strand
TTAAAGCCAGTGACTGACAGTCTTCGTCACGTCAACTGATGTCAGTTCTTAGTGTCAACACAAAAACGGTAACCTCTCAAGGCCCCGTATTTGCTCAGTCGTCAGGGCAGGGGACTGATAATCCTCGTGTCGGAAATTGTGTGCTGACAGCGATTAGCCTGTATTTTGAGGGTTCTGATCAGATGGGGGCCTTTTATGCAGGGAGGTTTTGAGGTTACGGTTTTATTCCTGTCTTTTTTTTAGAATTTATTTTAATAAGTATAATCTTATATAGGGCCTAGACGGCTTATAGAATAGGGCTTAAAGGTTAATATAAGCTCTAACTAATACGATCTCCGTATTGTACTTTGGTACAATAGATATTGCCTTTAAGCGCGAGTATACTCAACTGATATTGATTGATATCGTGACTAAGTGGGTGTTGATTAATTAAATAAACATTACTCAAGGATGAGGTTCATAAAGATGAAGGGGTAGATTTCTTATGTTGCTTTTTTTATGCAAGGCTAGCGTTGTAAAAATATTGCTAAATAACTCCTATAACTAAATACTTGGAGATCTTTCATGAGCAAGACACTTCAACAAGTTGCAAAGCTAACCATTACACTAACCTGACAGAGAGTATAAAAATGAAAATATCAATTAGTAAGTTTGTATTTGCCGGTTTGATCGCAACGTTTATTACAACAGCGTCT
Organism: Bacteroidota bacterium; assembly: GCA_947476185.1. GTDB lineage: Bacteria > Bacteroidota > Bacteroidia > 2-12-FULL-35-15 > 2-12-FULL-35-15 > 2-12-FULL-35-15. Next base: position 7,208 of record CANJPX010000120.1, on the reverse strand, counting down.
ATGGCAAAGTCTTCTTCTAATGAGGATGAGAAAGAATCATGTTCATTACAAACCTTACAGGGTACGTATTCATTTTCGACATTAGGTAACTTAGGAAGTGCACCTATTGCCCTTGCCGGTTATATTTACTTTGATGGTAAAGGCAGTGGTGATACAGAATTTTTAGGCAGCACCTCGGCTCTTCATTTACCTGTTTCCCCTCCTAGTTTTAGTTACTCGCAGGAACAGAGTACAAAAAGCTGTATCTTCAATTATGACTTAAAAGTTACTGATCAAGAGTTCATTTTTACTTCAGTTAGTATCTTTGCAAGCCCTAACACAAGTAGGATACAAGGGATTTCTACTCACGATGGCGTAAATTATTCATTTCAAGCAGAGCGAATTTCAAACAAAAATCTCATTATAATTTCACCTTTACCTTCTCTTCAATAAAGTTATTCTTTTGTTGAAAGAAATGAGAGATTAAACTAAGTATGTTTATGTGTTTCAGTTATAAAATATATTAACTATCAAGTGGTTAGTAAGACAACAAAACACAACGACCTCCGTCGATTAGTTTGAGGAGGTTAGAAAGACGTATCATGTTTAATGTAATAACCAAGAAAACAAACAGCCTTACATGAAAGTGTAGGGCTTTTTTATGCCCAAAATATAGGAAATAATCATGCTCATCATCCAGAACCGATCCCAACTTCATGTTAAACAGCGTGGAAAAATGGCCAGCTAATCGGTGAAAACAGCGTCAAAGTTGATCATGTTAAATCGCTAATATGCTGTTCTAATACACATGAGTGAATAAAAACCAATGCTGAAGATGGTCAATGTTAGGTGCTGTTTGACATGCGATGAAGCCTATTATGATTGGTTGTCACCAGTAAAAAGGCTGCTTAATAAATGTCAGGTATTCACCTATAAATTGATAATGTCTGTTTAAATAATTGAGGTCATCTCTGTTATTTAATAAAATTAGTTAGTTAACGGATTCAAAAATAATAATTTAATTCAGATCTTATATAATTATCTCTTCGTAAGAAATATGTTGCATCATTTATTGATGCATTATTATTATAAAATCTCATTTCGAATAGCATTTTAATATTGTCAACCAGTCGCCGTTTAATAGTCAAACCATAAAATTTTTCACCAGTGGTTCTATCAAATGTGCCACTAGCTAAAGCTTCTGAGCTTTGTTCATCATTAAAATTCACTCTGACTCCTGTCATGAAATCGTCTTGGAAAAAAATTAATTGATTTGGTTGGTTTAACAATGTAATTGCTCGTGTTCCACGACTATCATACATATATTCTGTAATTAGACCTACATCCACCTTTGAGTCAAAAACACCATAAAAACTATACTCTAGTCCTCCGACACTTGCATTATAGCTAGGGCCTTGTCCTGATCGTATAATTGATTCTAACTTCCAAAGCCACCGTTCCTTAGTAACTTGAAGGTCAAGACCACCTTGATGAATAATTGGATATTGGGGCACAAAATTTAAACCACCAGTTGAATTTGTAGAGGGTATTATTGAGGGTTCACGACTGGTCCCATAAAAATGAGAAAGTCCCAAATCCCAATCCCCCAATGACTTGGACCATCGCGTTGCATAAGAAGTTTCTTTTTTAAACCCTTGCGCTCCAAATTGAGAATTTTCTACATCTAAAGGAGGATTAAAGTTAAATCGACCTTGTGAGCCAGAAAATGTTCTTTCTCGAAATCCTGGCAACACAAAAAGATTTAAAGTTCCCCAGTCACGAATTAATGATAAGTTCACCATTGGCTGCCCCAACTTTTCTTCCATAGTAAGATCTTCAACAAGGTCCGTTTGATTTACTATGTTAACAAGATGCTCAGATTCAGCAGTACCCCAAAATACTCTAGAAATGCCGACACGCAATTCCCAAGTATCAGAAATATTAAGCCAGTTTAGTTCACGAATATCAAAATGAGTTCTCCTATTATCGTATTGTGAGTAGCGATAAAAAGGCTCAAATGTGAACATTTGCTTAGAATCATCCCATTCATGAGTTAGCTTTGGCTCAATAACTCCTGACAGGTAATTGCTATGTTGCTGATTATTTAAAGGGGCTTCAAGAAAGCCAAGATTTTCTAAGCCAACAACCCCAGATAATTCAAAAGCATGTATGGGTGATACGAATAGCAAAGCTACAACTAAAAATATTAAACTATTTATATGTTTCTTATAAAAAATGAATATATAAGATCGGTTATAAATCGAAATAAATCTTAGATAACTAACAAATTTCATACTGTGAAAACTTACTACCTTACTTGCTATGTTGTAAAGAATGTTGATCAAAATTTCGCGCTGTTAAATTAGTCTTAAAATCAAATTTTTCAGATATCATTTTTGTGCTTCTTCCATTTTGATGGTTGATAATATTCATTTCATTGGATCGCCAATATCGACCCAAATATTGATTGTATTTACTATATTCTTGAGTCTTTAATAGGGTATCTTTACGATCAAAATATTCAGTTTTTAAAGGAATATATCTGTCTTTTTCTATCCAAAATATTTGCTTCGTATAACCAGAATCTTCATACTGTGGATATAATTCAACCACATGACATGTCTTGTTCTGTACGATATCTTCCCGCAAATATTTATATTTATATTTTTGTATTTCAAACGAAGTTAGATCTTCATAAGCATACTCACTCCCTAAGAATGAGCCAGATTTATTACTCGATGAAATTCGTTTAGTGCGTTTTAGATCAGGTAAATACAGCCATTGTTCATCTGGTATTAATGCGTGAGTATAACTTAAAAAAGATGTGCCTTTTATATCAAGAGGACTTTCAAAAATAGTAAGACTCTTATTACCATCATCCCGAACCTCTAATGTACTAATTTTAAGCATACGTAAAGTTTCATCACCGCTTTTATTTTTTAAAATCATTTTTGTTTCTACTGTATTATCTCCAAATCCAGAGTCTCTTCGATCAAGTTCTTCCATTATTTGTAAACCAAACTCTTCATCTGTATATCCATAACAATAACCAGAAAATAAGTTAATTAATACTATTACTAATAGGGTTTTCATTTATTATCCAAGGCTATTAATAATGTAGGTAAGAAAAGCAAATCCATAAATAAAGCGATTGAAATAGTAATTGCACAAAGAAACCCCATACTTGCATTGATAGTAAAATGTGAGAAACTTAATACCATAAAACCACTCACTAATATAATCGTGGTTATCCATAAAGATAACCCTACTTGTGAGTACGAGTAACATATTGAATCATGGCTATTTAGCCCTAACGCTTTCCTTCCATAGCTATACTTACTCATAAAATGAATAGTATCATCAACAACAATTCCAAAAGTTATGCTCGCCACAATAGATATGCCTAAACTAACTTGACCGTTAATCAACCCCCAAATTCCAAATGCTATAGCTATTGGAATTAAATTAGGTATCAAACTGATCAAACCTAATCTGAAAGATTTAAAAGCAACCATCAAGATTAATGAAATTAACGTAAGTTCAATCACTACTCCTGAAATCATGCTATTTGCATTGCGATGACTAATATGTGCAAACATTAAGGGTGCACTTGACATGGTGTATTCGCTATGTGGCATATTTTGGTGCATCCAATAATTTATGCGTGATTCAAGTGCCAACATTTCATTAGAATCATTTTTAGAATGAGTTACCATTAATCGGACCGCTGATTTATCAAAATTTATTTGTTGATTAATATTCAATCCATATGGCAAAGATATTTCATATGTTAATAGATATTGAGCGGCTAAATTACGATTATCAGGTAACTTATACCAAGCAGGATCATCGTTATGCATATTTTGATTAAGATTTTTGAAAGTATCTGTAATTGTATTGACATTTACAATTTCAGGTTGAAGTCTTAGCCATTTAGAAAACTTATCAATATTATTTAAAAAATACGGCTCATTAATGCCACCTTCACCATCTGAATTGACAGAAATCTCTATATTAGCGGCGCCTCCCATATAAGTGCTTAAAATATCTGTAGATTGTCTCACATCAACTTTATTATCAAAATATTTGACAAAGTTGTCATTAAGTTCATTTTTAAAAATAAAACAGGCGAAGAAAACAGCAATTATCGTATTTGTCAGGAGTAAAATTTTACGATGACGTATGACAAAAAAAGCTAATCGAATCATAAATGAAGTATTTCTTTTATTGGAACATATTACTTTTATGGGCAAAATATTCATAAGAGCGGGCAAAAAAGAAATTGTTAATATGCAAGCAAAAAAAACACCTAAGGCTGAAATATTACCTAATGCCCTTATAGGCGGCGCATCACTAAAATTCATGGTTAGAAAACCGATCATAGTTGTTAAGTTAGTTAGCAAAATAGGTTTTAGATTAGCTTTTAAACTAAGATGTATAGCCTTAATTTTAATATGGCCAAGACGTAAATTATTTAGCATAGTCACCAAGAAATGAATGCTATCAGCAACGGCTACTGTTAAAATTATTATTGGAGCTGCTGCAGACATTGGCGTCAATACGCCACCAAACCAACTAAAAATCCCTACTGCAGAAGATATTGACAATACGATAAGTAAAGATACTCCGAGCACCGTTGTAATTGAACCCAAGCAGACAAAAGCAACAATTAGGATAATCCCAAACATAATCGGGACTAATAATACACTGTCATTTTTTGCTATCTCAAAGAAAGCATTATTCATCATGACAATACCCGTTAAATATACCTGAGTATTTGGGAATTTTATTTCAATATCTTTAGCGAGTTTTCTTGCCATAGCTGCTAACTCGATAGACTCTTTAAAGGTCTTATTAGGTAGCTGAACCACTACATTTATTGCAGCAACATCCCCCAAAGGTGAGATAAGAAAATTTTTCAAAGAAGGCTCGCTGAGAGCGATTTCTTTTATACTTTTTATTTCCGCATTAGTTAAAGTTTCAGGCTTTTTTATTAAATCATTAATAATTAACTCTTCATTTTTCCCAACAGTATGTTGAAAATTACTAATTGAACTTACATTGCTAGAAAAAGGTAACTTCCACGCAGCATTTGTAAGTTCAATGATCGCACTCAGATTCTCTCGAGAAAAAATATCACTTTTGTTTTCCTTAATGAGAAAAAGAATATTATCACTTTTCTCGTAAGTCTTATGTAGAGCTTCAAATGCTTGTAATTGTGGATTTTCTTGACTGAAAAAAGCTTGATAATTATTATCAAATTTGAAATAAATAATTCCAATTGATGAAAAAATTATAGTTGCTAAAGTTAAGAATATAATCACCCAAGAATATCCAGTGACATATTGACTTATTTTTGAATCAAGTGACTGATTTTTATCAGTCACTGAAGATAAGCTTTTATTGCAAATACTAAATAATTAACCCTAGTCATATAAATTGGCACTTAATAAAATGTTGGTTGCTGTAAAATTAGAGCTATAATCTTAACATCAATAAGAAATATATATTTAAAAAGACATTTAATCTCAAATAATAACACTAGGGTTAAGATTAATTTAATTATGGCAAAGCTAGTTATATCAGGTTCAGGAAAATGGGTGGATATAGCTCCTTTAGATGAAGCTACTGCAAAGAAATATGCGGAGTTAGTTGTTCTTAAGTCCTCTGAATATCAGGCATGTGAGATAAATAGCCACGGTTATGCAGAAGGATTTTATGGCTCAGCAAATATTTATCTAAATGATATGCTAATCTGCTCCGTAGATGAAATGATTAAGCTAAGTAAAGCCTATGATGAAAGTGGAGCATTTTTTCAGGTGTTGTCAAATAGATCAAATATTCCTCTAATTAAAAACGCTTGGGTACGTGAGCAAGATTGCACGGGAAATTTTGTAGACGCTGATATATTAGATTATCCAGATGGAGGAGAATCAATCTCACCATTTTTCATAAAAGACTTTATCAAAAATATTCGTGTAACCAACTTTGGATTATTTGATATGATGAATTGGAACGAAAATAGATATGGATTTTATGCAATTGAATCACCATCAAAATGGGACGATACATATATATTATTTAATGGTCAACGTCATGAATTTGTGATTGAAGAAGACTAGTCTTAAGCTTTTTTAACATAACTTCACTTAATATTCAGAAAATATATGTACTATTTTTTCTTTAAAAAATATTTTTACAATTCCCAGCAAAGTCATTAAATAATGAGTCTATTCTTAAAACAAGAAATTTTAAATATTCAATAAGTCCAATAGTTTTGTGCGTTTGGCATGGACAATATGAAACACCACTCTATGATTGTCTCGTCAACTCATGTCAGTTCTTAGTGTCAATACAAAAACAGTAACCCCCCTAAGCCCTGTATTTACTCAATCGTTAGAGCAGGGGACTGATAGTCCTTGTCTCGCCAAGCCATCACTGAATTGATTGCCCATACAAAAACCGTAACCGCTCAAGGCCCCGTGTTTGCTCAGCCGTTCGAGCAGAGGACTGAAAATCCTCGTGTCGAAAGTTCTGTTATTACACCGGTTAGCATGCATCCTGAAGGCTTCGATGTGTTAGGGTTTTTTTATGTCCGCTGGTTTTCGTCGAGGGGATATTCCTGTCTTTTTGACTTACGTATATTTTGGATATTTACTGGTATTTAGAATAGATGTGAACAATGGGTGGTTATCAGAGAGCCAATCCATTCTTAATCACCGTGCATATGTGATAAAACATGGCACTCATTGCGGTTATTTTTGATCAATAAACAAATAATTTCCAGCATAGAAGTACGGTTTTAATTAAAGTAATCTGAGACATCAGAAAACAACTCTTTAAGAACCATCCCTCGTCGATATAGCTTAATCACATCATAAGGGACAGACTTAAATTCAACTTATTAAAGCAATAGTCGATGTTTATTATGTTTGAACAGTTTATTGACAATCAACAAAAATAATCACTTTTATTCTATTTTAAATATACAAAAATTGTAATTTGTCACAATTATTACCTAGCTTTATTGTAGTTCAAGGTTTAATATCTTTTGCGTGATGTGAAACAAGCATCATACAGCGGAAATTGTCAATGTAGTTGTCGCCTCGACGGTTAAAACTTACGCTACTTTTCTTGTCTGACTATCTATATTTTTGGCATCACCTTCTTTGGTTTTATCAGGATTAAGATGAACCTTTTCGATTCTTTTCCAATTCCGTGTGCTTCCA
>CANJPX010000119.1 GCA_947476185.1 Bacteroidota bacterium | reverse complement strand
AGGGGGACTTGCTCCGTTTTAATAGTTTTATTTATCCAAGTTTGTATTACTCTTCGTCATCCTCTTGTCATCCCCCTGCCCCCTTTGAGGGGGACTTGCTCCGGTGTAATAGATTTAGTTGACCAGTTTTCTTCTATGTTGACTTTCTCCGTAAGCTTATTAATATGCCAATAATTTCCCAATCGCATTAGCAACTTTGCTAGCATTTGGTAACATCGTAGTTTCTAAAATTGAATTCAAAGGAATCGCCGGTAAATTTTCAGAACCTAATACTTCCACTGGAGCATCTAAAAATTCAAAACATTTTTTGGAAATCCTTCCTGCTAATGCCTGAGGAAAACCATTGTTATAAGGCTCTTCAGTTAATACAATACATTTGCTATGCTTTTTTACAGAAGCAATAATTGTTTCTTCGTCCAAAGGATTTAAAGTGCGCAAGTCAACAATTTCCACCTGATCCGGAAAATCTTTTGCTGCATTCTTTGCCCAATACACGCCCATTCCATAGGTTATGATTGTGATAGAGCCTTTTTCTTTATTTGCATCTATTGTCTGTACCATCCTTGCTTTTCCGAATGGAATAATATAATCTTCATCAGGTTCAATTGTTTTCGCATCTTCTGTCCCTTTAATTTTACTCCAATATAAGCCTTTATGCTCTAGCATTATCACAGGATTAGGATCATAATAAGCAGCCTTCATTAAACCTTTCAAATCTGCACCTGTTGATGGATAACAAATCTTTATTCCACGAATATTTGTAAGAATACTTTCTACACTGGAAGAGTGGTATGGTCCGCCACTTCCATAAGCGCCAATTGGAACACGAATGATTGCACTTACGGGCCATTTACCATTTGATAAATAACAAGAGCGACTAACTTCTGTAAATAACTGATTTAAGCCCGGCCAGATATAATCTGCAAATTGCACTTCAACAATTGGTTTACAACCTGAAGCGCTCATTCCAACTGTGCTGCCAATGATAAAAGCTTCTTGTATTGGGGTGTTAAATACGCGATGATCTCCAAATGTCTGCGCTAATGTTGCAGCTTCACGGAATACTCCTCCTAAACGTCCTCCAACATCTTGTCCGTATAATAAACATTCAGGATGTTTTGTCATTAACTCTCGAATGGCGAAAAGTGCAGAATCAACCATCACCGTTTTTTCTTTTCCTGCAGGTTCGCGTTCTCCTTTTTCTTCTGTAACTGGGGTAGGAGCAAAGTCGTGATCAAATAAATCTTCAGGTCGAGGATCTTCCGCCAATAATGCTTTTTGGTAATCTCTTTCTACTTTTTCTTTTGCAAGAAGTTCTATCTCATTTAATTCGGATGTTAAAAATCCGGCAACAATCATTTGGTTGCGCAATCTTGGAAATGGATCGCGTTTTTGCGCATCTTCCAGATCATCGCGATACCATTCTTTACGAACACCTGATGTATGGTGATTTAACAATGGAACTTTTGCATGTATTAAAAATGGTCTTCGCTCTTTACGGATTATCGCTATAACTTCTTTAACAGTTTTATAGGATTTTTCAAAATCTGTTCCATCAATTGTGCGGGTCTCTAATCCTTTAAATCCCTTTGCATATTCAGTTGCATCTTGTGCACGTATTTCTTTTGCACTCGCTGAAATATCCCATTCATTATCTTGTACGAGGTAGAGGATCGGCAATTTTTTTAAAACAGCCATCTGAAAGGCTTCAGCTACTTCTCCTTCCGTTATGCAGGCATCACCTAAAGAACAAACAGCGATTGGCTTTTTTTCAACATCTCCATCTCCTTTGGAGAGGGTTGCGGAGAGGCCTTGTTTTTCCAGATATTGAATTCCCATTGCCACGCCTGTAGTCGGAATGGCCTGCATGCCTGTTGCAGATGATTGCATTGGGATCTTGGGCATATCATCTCTTTTTAAACTAGGATGACTATAATAGGTTCTTCCTCCTGAAAAAGGATCATCGCGTTTTGCTAATAATTGCAACATTAGATCATAAGGGTGCATTCCAATACCAAGCAACATGCTGTCGTCACGATAATATGCAGAAAGAAAATCCTGAGGTAACAATTGCAAACCAACAGCAAGCTGAATTGCTTCATGTCCGCGGGAAGTAGCATGAACATATTTTGAAGTAACTTCTTTATTCGCTTCATACAATTCCGACATTGCTTTTGCTGTGCACATCAAATCAAAAGCTTTCAGCAAAATAGTTTCCTCGAGGGACGAATTTATTATTCTTTTTTTATCAGTCAATTGGTTCATTCGTTTAGGCATTCAATTATTCAATCGGATAGTAATCCTAATGACAATCGTATTTCAATATTAGTTTTTTTTTATTTAGCATGAAAGAAATAATAATAATTCTCTTTTGTATTGCTAAAAGTAAAAATAATTACTTTAAATTCCTAGGAAATTAGAAAGTGCAGAATAATGTATTGAAAAAAGCGTAAAAATAAGAATAAAAGATTGTTTTGTTCTTGAGCTTCGATTGTAAATTTGATACTATTAATTGAGGCATAAACGATTATAATTCTTAAATAATGCCGGGAGGTCATCAATGAAAAGATTCGGATTATTAATTTCAAGTAAAATTGGATCACAATCTTTTAAATATAGTTTCAATTTATTTTTGAAATTATAGGCTGTGATCGGTTTTGATTTGATCCAATTATTGTCTTTTTTTAAAAAGTAATAATAGTAGGTAGTTTTTCCAAAAGCTGTAAAATTAAAACCTTCCTCTTTGTATAAATACAAGGAGATTTTACCTGCACTCATTTTTTTTACGAAGAAATGTTTATTTATGAATTGACAGGATTTCCAATATTCAAAGCTTTCAAAGAAGATTGTATCTTCTTTTTCGATCAGGTAATAACCCTTTATTTGCCGGGGTTTGTAAATTGATTTTTTTTCAGCTTCCACAGTAAAAGAAATTCGGAATTGCATATCCACTTCCGACTTTTTTTCTATAACACCTTTTAAAGTATCATTTCCAAGGGTGATGATTCCACCCTGAATATATTGTTGATTTTTTTGTATTTGACAAAAAACCGTTTGTTTGACAGATAATAGTAAAAGGAACACTGAGAATAAAATACGTTGGAATTTAAATGGAGAATTCATAGCATCCAAAAGTTAATTTGAAAAAAATTCACGTAAAGGTAAATTATTTCTAAGCTTTATGAAATGACCAAGTTCATTCTCGGGATTGAAAATCACGACACCCCGATAAATACAGTATCTTTGTAGCTTAATTTTATACAAAATGATACAAAAAGTGCTGGAGAATTTTAAAATTGCTTCATTGAATGAAATGCAATTAGCTGCGATCGAGGCTGCAAAAAAATCAAATGATATTGTTTTATTATCTCCGACAGGGTCAGGTAAAACATTGGGTTTTTTGCTTCCAATTTTAAATGTTTTGGATAAAAGTAAAGATGGTGTTCAGGTATTGATAATTGTGCCTTCCAGAGAATTGGCAATTCAGATTGAGCAAGTATTTAAACAAATGCAAACTGGTTTTAAAGTGAACTGTTGTTATGGTGGTCATTCCACACGAACAGAAAAACATAATCTGGAGGAAGCCCCTTCGGTGCTGATCGGAACTCCTGGCCGATTAGCGTTTCATATTCGAAATAAGAATATTAATACCTCTACCATAACAACATTGGTATTGGATGAATTTGATAAGGCCTTGGAATTTGGTTTTCAAGAGGACATGTCCTTTATAATTTATTATTTGAAGAATCTGCAGAAGCGAATTCTTACTTCGGCAACAAAAATGAATTCGATTCCTGAATTTACAGGCATTAAGGATGCTGTTGAATTAAATTATTTGAGCAAAACACCTGTAAAAGCAGAGGGTTTAAAATTAAAAATTGTTCAGGCACAAACAAGAGATAAAATAGATGCATTGTTTTCTTTGATCTGTAAATTGGGAAATTCTGCTACACTCGTTTTTTGTAATCACAGAGATGCTGTTGATAGAATTAGCGATCTGTTATCTCAAAAGGGATTATTCCATGGGACATTTCATGGTAAAATGGAGCAGGAGGACAGGGAGAGGGCTTTGATAAAATTCAGAAATGGTACAAATCAAATTCTGATAACTACTGATCTGGCATCACGCGGTTTGGATATTCCGGAAATACAAAACGTAATTCATTTTCAAATACCACATACGGAAGATGTATTCATTCACCGTAATGGTAGAACGGCACGAATGAATGCAAAAGGAACAGCGTATTTATTATTGGGAGAAGGTGAATTCGTTCCTCCATTTATTAAAGATACTCCCGGTTTGGAAACACTCCCAGCTGAAAATAAGATCCCTGAAAATACGCCTTGGTGTACACTTTATATAGCAGCTGGGAAAAAGGATAAGATCAATAAAATGGATATTGTTGGAATGCTTTTACAAAAAGGAAAGTTACAAAAGGAGGAATTAGGTTTGATAGAAGTGCTGGACTTTTCTTCCTATGCAGCTGTTAATCGTACTAAAATTGATTCATTACTTAATTTGATAAAGGATGAAAAGATTAAGGGAAGAAAAATAAAGATGGAGGTTTCGAAATAGTAACTTCCGAAAACCTTGTTCCCTTCCAAACTTCTCGATACTCTCCCTTTGGTCGAACTCCAAGAGACCTTGGATTTGTTAAGATCGTGGTATAAAAAGGTGGTCAGTTCGAGTGTTTTTCTTTTCCGAAAAACGTATCGAGAACAAGATGATGCTCTAAATTTTTTTTATGAAAATCATGTATGTTTATATTCTACATTGTTCTGATGAAACTTATTATGTTGGTGTCACTAACAATCTGGAACAACGTCTATGTCAACATCAGGACGGTGTTAATACTCAATGTTATACTTTTTCAAGACGACCTAATAAATTAGTGTTTTATGAATTATTTAATGATCCATTAAAGGCCATTTATTTTGAGAAAAAAATAAAAAAATGGAGCAAAGCAAAAAAGGAGGCATTAATATCTAAAAATTACGATTTATTACCTGGACTTTCAAAGAAAGTATTTAAGAAAAAATAATAAATGCTTTTTTTAATACTTCTCGATACTCTCCCTTTGGTCGAACTCGAAGTGACCATTGATTTGTTAAGATTGTTGTATAAATAAAGGTGGTCAGTTCGAGTGTTTTTCCTTTTTTGAAAAACGTATCGAGAACAGGTTGAAATACAATTGTCAGTTCGAGTATTTTTCCTTTTTGAAAAACGTATCGAGAACAGGTTGAAATACAATTGTCAGTTCGAGTATTTTTCCTTTTCTAAAAATGTATCGAGAACAAGTTGTAATACTATTGTCAGTTTGAGTATTTTTTCTTTTTGAAAAACGTATCGAGAACAAGTTGAAATACAATTGTCAGTTCGAGTGTTTTTCCTTTTAGAAAAATGTATCGAGAACAAGTTGAAACACTATTGTCAGTTTGGGTTTTTATTCTTCGATATCACCGATAACAGATGCCTCTTCTGTTTTACTGGAGGATGCAACTAATTTATTAATGGTAGCAATTTCTTCATTTGTCAGATATCTCCAGGCGCCTGAATTTATTCCGTTCAAATTAATATTCATAATTCTTGTTCGCTGTAGTTTGTATACTTTGTAATCTAAGGCATCACACATTCTTCGGATCTGTCTGTTCAATCCCTGTGTTAAAATTATTCTGAATTTATTCGTGCCTTCTTGTTTGACAAAACATTTTTTAGTAACGGCATCCAAAATTTTTATACCACTTCCCATTTGCCGGATGAAATCATCAGTAATTGGTTTATCCACCATTACCAAATATTCTTTTTCATGATTATTTCCTGCGCGAAGGATCTTATTTACAATATCACCATCATTTGTCAAAAATATTAATCCTTCTGATGGTTTGTCTAATCTGCCAATAGGAAATATCCGTTTTGGATGATGAATGAAATCAATAATATTATCCTTATCCTTAAGATCGGTGGTGCAAGTGATGCCTGGAGGTTTATTGAAGGCGATGTATATCGGTTGCTCTTTGCTTTTCAACGGTTTACCATCGATAGTGATCTCATCTGCATATGAAACTTTTGTTCCAAGTTCAGGAATTTTTCCGTTCACAGTTACACGACCTTGTTCGATAAGTTTGTCGGCTTCACGTCTGGAGCAGGTTCCTGTTTCGCTGATAAATTTATTTAGTCGAGTTAACATTATAATTGATTCAGGAAAAGTAATTGAAGGATTTTTTAAAATTGAATTTCCAAAATTATTAAGCCTTCGCTTTAAATTTATTTATTGCATTGATTGTAAATTCTGAAAGCACTAATTTTCCACTCATCTCAGCTCGTTCTATCAGTAGGGTATCCCAATTTTCTGTTCCTCTCCAAAATGCTTTTTTTAGCATTGCCATTGCCTCAGGATTTGATTTGGAAAGTTTATCTGTTAATCCGGAAATGGCAATATCCATTTCTTCAATTGTCTTATACAATTCCATATATAAGCCTTTTTCCGCTGCCCACTGTGCCGTTTGCCATTCCGTTGCATTTATGGATAAGGAAGTAAATGCCGATGTACCTATTTTTCTTTCAACTGCTGGTCCCACAACAAATGGTCCGATGCCAACAGCAAGTTCGCTTAGTTTGACTGATGCAGATTCAACTGCGAAGGCATAATCGGCAGCAGATGCAATTCCAACACCACCACCAACAGCTTTCCCTTGAACGCGCGCAATAACAAATTTAGGAACTGTTCGAATCGCATTGATCACCATCGCAAATCCGGAAAAGAATTTTTTTCCCGTTTCCAGATTTTTTATGGATATCAATTCATCAAAAGAAGCACCGGCACAAAATGCTTTGTCTCCTTCACTTTGTAATAAAATAACTTTTACATTATTGTCTTTGCCGGCATTGGAAATTTCTTCTGCAAGTTGGTGGAGTAATGCCCCAGGCATCGAATTACTTTGTGGATGAAAAAATGTGATTGTTGCTATTCCGTTTGCTATGTTTGATTTTACGTGACCTTCCATTTAGTATTGTTTTGATTTTTAGATTATTGATCAGGAGAAATGAAATTCTACTCATCAAGCAAATTTAGAGATAATTATTATAAAACTCATTTAATAACACAGTCATATTTTATTGAAAGATTATTAAATAAAAAAGTCCCGCATTTCTGCAGGACTCAATTAAACCAATGTTTAACCCTTATTTTTAATCCAATTAGTTCTCGTGATAAGCTGGTAATTTCCCTTCTTTTATCAAGGCCAGACTTTTTAATTTGTGCTCTTCAAAATTACCGAAGCATAACGCATCCAATAGATCTTGTTTTGTCATAAGAGGACTGTTCAGTTGCGATTTTAATTCTTTTTCACAACGATTTACATATTTCTCAAAACGCTCAGGAGCCCATATGTATTGAGTTTTGTGCCAATCCGGTTGAGTACGGTCAACTTTAAATTCTGTTGGCATATCATCATTCAGTTTGATATTTGTTTTAATATCTAAACCTTCGAATTTTTTTGGTAACAAACGATTATCAAAGATCAATGGTCTGCTGATTTTAATAACGTGCTTCTTTTTCTTCACGTCAACCATCGCTAATCCTTCAATTGTCAAACCTTTTTTCTTAAGATGACCATACTTTGATTCAAAACTCTTTAAGATCTCAAACATGTCGTTTTTATTAATGGACTATAAAGATACGAAGTATTATCTAATGTATTTATTAACAATTGATTATTTAGACAATTGATTTACAGTGTGCTATGACTGTTGAAAAATTGTAGATGAATGACCATTTTTGGCCTGAGTATTCAATATTTGAAAGTGAATCTTTAAGAAAATGAAGTAAGTTGTTGATTACCAGAAGTATGCTATTTGTTTGCATTGGTCTGGAAATTGTTAAGAATTAACACAGCCCCGACATTTTTTAAATACAAAAGATGGCAGGAGTAGAAGTTGTAATGTGTTGGTATTCAGCAATTAAAATGCAAGAAACAGGTTTTCCCTCTGACATGAAATTGGCTCTTATTTAATTTAGCCAGAATTTTAATTGGTTCCCTCATATTCTT
>CANJPX010000118.1 GCA_947476185.1 Bacteroidota bacterium | reverse complement strand
TATCAAGAAACAAAAGGAGGGCACCTTCGGAAACATGAAATAAAAAATATTATTCAACATTACGAAACACTCAAGCAGTTTCAAAACAGACAAAAAGAATACGAATCCTATTTAGAATGGTTTAAGACCTTGCCTTTGTTTTATGAAACGGATAGTTTTAGAGCGGTTCATGCTTGTTGGGATAATAAGAATATCCAATGCCTGAGAGACAATCTAATCAATGATCGGTTAACTGATGAACTTATTTATCAATCTGTTAAGTTTGGAACACCTTTCTATGAAGCCATTGATCAAACATTGAAGGGAAAAGAGATGAAAATGCCAGTTGGGGAATCTTTTCTTGATAAAGGTGGCGCAAAAAGAGTAAATCTTAGAATAAAGTGGTGGGAAAATCCTTCGCTAATGACCTATAAGTCAATAAGTGTTGAGCCTATAGAGAGCCTTACAGAACAGCCTATCGATATTGCTGGATTTAAATCGCTTGATTATTATCCTAAAGATGATAAAAAAGTTTTCTTCGGACATTATTGGCTACAAGGAGAGCCATCTCTTTATAGACAAAATATTTGTTGCCTAGACTATAGTGTTGCTGAAAAAGGCAAGCTTGTGGCATACAGACTTGATGAGGAAAATAGTTTGGACAATGGTAAATTTGTTTATGTTTAAAAATAGTATTGTTAACCATATCGTTTTTACGTTTTATTTCCTATCTTTGTATTTCTAATTCAATCCAATGCCTCCAAAAAGCGAAGCTGTTCTCCGTTACGAAGTTATTGATAGATGCTTAACAAACATTTACAAGCGTTTTCCATCTATGGAAGACCTGCTGTATAAATGTGAGCGTGAATTAAAACATTCATATACCGTTCATACAATTCAACGGGATATTCATGCCATGAAATTTGATGAAGACTTAGGGTATATGGCACCCATCAAATTTTCCAAACAAAGCAATGGATATTATTATGATGATCCCAATTATACAATTCGAACTTTTGGTATAAATGATAAAGAGATTGAAGCCATTGAATTAGCTGCTGGGGTCCTGCAACATTTTAAGGGAATAAAGGTAAACGATACCTACAATCATGCAGTCGATAAATTGTTTTCTGCACTTGATATAAAAAAGTCATCAAAAGAAGAAAGTCTAGCAAATGCTATTCAACCGGAAGAGAGTGTGTATATGAGAGGGATGGAACATTTTGAAATCCTTATAAACAGTATCAAGAAAAAAATCTCCGTTTCTTTTATTCATTATTCGTATGAAAAAAAATCATTTAAGACGATAATTATTCACCCTTATCTTCTCAAAGAAAGTAACAAACGTTGGTATTTGGTTGGTTATTCTGAAGAACACAAAGAGATAAGGTATTTTGGTTTAGATAGGATTTACGATCCTATTCTTATCGATAAAGAGTTTGTTTCAAATAATAAAAATGATCTAAGGAATTTATTCAATAATAAGATTGGAATAAATCAAATTAAGGTTTACGAAAAAAAGAATTTCTCTTTAACAGCTGATGAAAATGTTTCTGAAAAATTGGAAGACATCAAAATTTGGGTTAGTAAAGAGATGGCTAATTATATTAAATCAATGCCATTGCACGCATCACAAATTATTAGAGAGCAGGAGGAAGGGGATCTGGTAATCATTTTAAATCTTGTCCCTACATTGGAATTAATTTCTCTTATTTTATCATATGGTCAAAATATGTGTGTGTTGAAACCCAATTGGTTAAAAGAGGAAATTATTAAGGTGTTGCACAATTCAGCTGAACAATATAAACACGGACCGTTTTAACATGAAAAAGAAAAAAGAAGTTCCCAAAGCGAGTGGTGGTTATATTATTTCTAATCCTGAGATTGGCAGTTCTAACGAAAATGTTCAACTCCTTCGGATCGTTTTAACTAAAGTGGAAACAAAAATTGACTTTGGTTACCAGGCGACTGATTTTTATGATGATGGAGGTTGGATTAAAATAAATCCGCTTACGTTCATTCGTCCATCTGGTAGCAGCAAAAAATTTATATTGACCAATGCTTATAATATTCCCTTTGGTCCGGAAGTACTTCAAATGAATTCCACCATTGGTTGGCGCTATTTTTCTTTGGCTTTTCCACCTATTTCTGAAGAAGTAGATTTGATTGATTTGATCGAAGAGGAGTTTGGCGACAAAAACGATTTTAATTTTTTTCGCATCAAGTTGAACGAAAAAGAAAAAAAATATAAAATTTATTAATCTGTAATTCAGTTAGTTATATAGCTAACTGTCTTTTTTTTGCCTATTATTAGTAAACCGTATTAACAATATGGTCAATTGAAAATACCTTTGTGGTGTAAATCATTCAAACCAAAACTTGATTTATTAACTTGATTATGAAAAGAAATAAAATCCTGTTCCTTCTTCAGCAAATTTTAATTATTGCATCGTACTGTTATATTATATTATATGATGAAGGATTCATCTTTCGCGAAAGTATGAAACCGACATTAATTTTTGCTATGGCATTTTTTCATACTGGAACTATCTCATCCTTTTATGTTACCATCGTATCTGTTGACTTTTCAAAACAGAAGGAGGAATTTCTTTTCAATTTTAACATGTTTATATATAGCGGTACTATGACTCTTCTTATGTATCATAATTGCCAAATGCTTACCACTCAATTAATAGTGTATTACTTTTTTGGCTTATTCACACTTTGCTATACGCTATACTTTCTTTTAGAAACATACAATAGTTATATAATTTATAAATCAACTCAAATTATTAATCCTAAAAATCAATAAACATGAAAACAAATTTGCTACCAACCCTTAATTGGGACATCCGCACAGAATCGGTAAACATCAGCAGTATGTTTGATACTGGTAAAAAAGCCATCATCAGAACAGACAACAATAATCTTTTAAGTATTGTAGGGAAAGATTATTGTCCGGTAACGAATGCTCAATTGATGAATTTTACGGAAGCTTTAACACGAACAGGTGAATTCGAACTGAAAGGGTTTGATGAACTTAACGATGGTAAAACAATCCTTGCCTTTCTTCAGAATAAAAATCCAAATCTAAAGATCAATGGTTGTGCTATGAAAGAATATATGTTCATCGGCAATACGCACGATGGTACGAAAGCGCTTACCATTGGTACAGCTAATAATTTAATTAGGTGCTCCAATCAGTTTTATTCTACTTTAAAAGTTTATCGCAAGAAACATACATCACCTTTTGAATTCAATCAACTTGAAATCCTTGAAATAATTAAAACCTACAAGCTTAAAAAAAATCAAGTTTATGGTGCATTTGATGGAATGGAAAGTGTGCGTGTTGATCAAGGCGTCATCAATCGTTTGGTTGTTGATATACACAAAATGTTAGAAACTGACAGCAGCTTATTAAAAAAGGAAAATTGGGGATGGAGCCCATCTATGCAATTACTTCGCAAGTCAATTGACAAAGAGATGAAGGACTTAGGAAACAACGCTTTTGGTTTGTTTAATGGAGTTACGTGGTATACTTCTCATGAAATGCGAAATGCTGAATCTGTTTCAGGAAGAATGAATGGAACTGCTAACCAGATCAATCAGAAAGCATATCGGTTTTGTAATAACCTAAAAAGAGCGACAAACGAAAACATCTTTATCGGATAAAATGGAAGAATAGGAAATAAATAAACTGTTTTTAGAAGTGCTTAATTCAGCTTCAGCTGATGAAGTAGACTGGGCTTCTAAAAATGACTTAGAAACAGGTGAAAAGATCTCGCTTCTTCTTAAAATAAGCTCCGAAAGAAAATTATCAATTATAGAAAACCTTACCGGAGAGGGTTTGTAAATTTTATACGATTCAATTTAATTTGTCCATGAACAACTCTTGCAAAATAGTCTATATCGAATCCGACACCGATAAAGTAAGGATAGATTTTAGGTACACCAATCGATATGGTTATGGAGGCTGGGTAAGAATGAATCCTAAATGCTTTATTCGTCAAGTTGGAACCGAAATGGAACTAACGATGATAAGGTCTGAAGGAATGCCGATATCTCCAAAAATACTTTCTTTCACTAAACAGGGAGATGTTTTATTCTACTCTTTATTTTTTCCTCCTTTGCCAGAAAATGTAACAGAAATAGATATAATAGAGGACGAGGGAGAAATAAAATCGTTTAACTTTTATAATGTATCAACGCTAAATCAAAAAATAATTATGACAACAAATGCAACAACTGTTTTAAAAAACATAGAAAAAATGGCCCTTGAATTAAAAGGGAATAGAAAGGAGATCAAAAGTTTTTTTGAGGATCTGAAGCGTCTTGATACCAACCTTAGTGAATTAGCTGATTTCTTAAAATTAACGAATGAAGAAACTGCAATATTTTGCCTGGCAACGTATATCTCTATTACAAATGATAGTTTCAGTATAGCTGAAATGAAATCGGATTGCAACTTTAGTCCTTTTGATTTTTTTGAAATAAAAAAAATTGTTAAAAGTCTGTTTAAAAAAGGTTGGATCGTAAAATCCGGTTCGGCTGGTATGCATAGAGGCAGCAGGCGATTTGAAGAGAAACTTTATTATGTTTCTCCTGGTGTTTTGGATGCACTATACAAAGATATCACACCAGAAATAAAAATTAAGGAAATCGATGTTTATGCTGCCTCCGAAATGCTTCATAAATGCCTTACAGAGCATTGCGAAGATGCAGGAGAGATAGATGAATTGTGTTCTTTGTTCCTTGAATATGAAGAAGAATATCCTAATATCAATCCATTTAAAATTACCAATGAACTAAACCTTGATAGATCTTCAAAAATAATTTTTTATTGTTTAGTAAGCAAAATGGCAGCAGGTGAAGAACAGCTTGACGTTGATAGAATGCTTTCTAACTTTTTTAATTCGCATACTGAAAGATCTAAGCTAAAAAGAATGCTTGCGAAAAGAGAAAGTATATTATTTGATAATAAATTGATTGAATTTACTATCGAAGATTTCAAAACGGACAAATATCTCAAACTTACTGCTGAAGGGGTGAAAATGGTTTTTGGGGAAGATGCATGCTTCCTTTCAAAGGAAGATGTTTTTTCTTCTGGGATGTGTAAGTTGATCAAACATGATTCCATTGTTGAAAAAGAACTGTTCTATAATGAAAACGAACAGCAATCCATTGATAGTGTTTCAGAGTTTCTGAATGCTGAAAAATTTACAGATATCGTTAAAAGATTAGAGGAAAATAAGATGCGACCAGGCTTGACAATCCTGTTGCATGGATATCCAGGGACCGGAAAAACGGAAACCATTTATCAACTTGCTAGACAGACTAAACGGAATATACTGTTGGTGAACATAAGCGAGATTCGTGATAAATGGGTGGGCGAGTCGGAAAAGCGATTAAAATCAGTGTTTGATACGTATAAAAATAGTTTCAAGCGTTTTGAGCAAGTACCTATTCTTTTATTCAATGAATCAGATGCCTTGATCGGTAAACGAATAAATGTAACCTCTAGCGTTGATCAGATGAATAATGCGATGCAGAATATTCTTTTGCAGGAGCTAGAAGATTTTAAAGGAATATTGATGGCTACAACCAATCTTACCGCGAATCTAGATGAAGCTTTTGAAAGAAGATTCCTTTTTAAAATAAAATATTCCCGTCCCTCTCAAAAAGCAAAAGTTGCAATCTGGAAAAGTAAATTAAGTTTTTTAACCGATGAAGATAGTATTCGGTTGGCGGAAGAATTTGACTTTTCTGGTGGTCAGATCGAAAACATATCAAGGAAATTATTTTTGGACACTTTGCTTCATGGGAAAAAGTATTCGCTAGAAGATACTATTCAATACTGCGAAGAGGAAAGTTTATTGAATGCCAGCGGGCGAAAGAAAGTAGGATTCTAACAAATTTTTGTAATTGAAATTTTAATAATAAATACTATGATAAAACTGGAAGTAAAATTAGCTGATGATGTTTTGAAAAAAGAATACAAATGGCTAAAGCGCGATTTTTTAAGAAATGAAGTTATGTATATCAATACTAGCCCCAACTATAGTTGTGTTGGCAAGAATGGTGTTTTTTGTTCTGTAGATGGAAATGAACCTTTTTTTGAGTTACCAATGATTGCATTAAAAATGGAACATTTAGGACAGGAATTTGGAATATTTATTACAGAAAGAGGTGTAGGTTACTCCAAGATATTTTGCAAGGAAATGCCTCTTGACCGAATGGAAATACTAGATACGATTCAAAAGATTGTCGAAGTATCAGAAAATGAAAAAGTCCTAAAAATTACTGTGACGGAAACAGATTTTCATCTTGAATCAATATGTATGAACGAACTAGAACCACTTTTTTAACCTGTAGTATCTGAATTTAGGGTACGGAAATAGAATGCGTTGTGGAACCCCACCTTTGTAATAATAAAATTTGAATTTATTTATTGAAATGAAAAAAAAAATAAAATCCAGCCAAAAGAAAGGACAATGCTGCCGCTATTCATGGGAAATTGTTGATGGAAATACTATTACCGATTTCTTTTTATATAATCAGGATGTATTTGACAATAGCTGGAATGTGTTTGCATTTTATGATGACGATACATTAATACCCAAACGGATTGGTAATGATATTTCCTGGTTTATGAATGGCATGCTCATTTTTAGTTGTATGGTCCATAACTTTCAGCAATGGTCGCAATTGGTTAAATGGGATGAAGTTGGAGCATGGTATTTTTATACGTATCCAACTGATATCCCTAAAGGGGAGTTTACTCCCTTGTATCTGCATAAAAATAAGATACCTCTGCTGCATGGTGAAAGTTTCAATGATTATTTTAAGATGCCTCCGGAATGGGAATTTATTCATACTCTAAAGCCGGATCTAGCTGTGATAAAACAACCAGACGATAAATTACTAGTTCTTGGTTTGAATAAAACGAACGTAGATGCCTCTGTAGGGAATTTACCTTGGAATATGAAAGGTAATGAAGATTTTCCTTTTTAGTAAAGTGGAGTCTACAATAAAATTTTTGATTAACCCATAAATATTGAATATTTTGAAACAGATAAATGATTATAATTTAATGCTGCAGGTACTGCATATTCTAGAGGACAAAGGTATTCACCATATTAATGATCTAATTGAGAAATTAGGTTCAATTAATAAAATATCTAAAGAAGATCAGGATAGATTAATTCAAACAAACGATGAAAAAATAGTTATAAAAAGTTTCGATCAGAAAGTTCAAATCGCGCTCAATCATTTGCTAGTATTTGAACTTATAAATGCTGATAGAAGTTGGAGTTTAAATATTGAATATAACAATTCTTATAAATTAACCAATCAAGGAAAAGAGTTTGTAAATCAAAATAAAACCAGCAGCAGCGTCAAAAAGATAATTCTTTTAAAAATGAAAATGAAGGCAATTGCAGAATCAATTAAAGGTGGAAATTAGTCTTTATTGTCCTTTTAAACCCATGGAAGAAATTAACAAATATAACGGTCGTGATATAGAAACAGTAAAGAAGCTTGTTTCTAAACTAAAAGCTATGGTTGAAAAAGGGGAGAAGGGTGAGCGAGAGGTGGCAAATGCAAAGCTGAAAGAAATCTTGAAGAAGTATAATCTCACTGAAATTGGTGTGCTTCAACCACTCGTTAAAAATTATGTTTTTAAAGTGAGCGATTGGCATGATCATCTGAATTTATTGGTTCAATGCATTCAGGATACTAAGCCAGGAGTTTCTATGGATGGCGATAAAAGAGGCAAGAAATTGTTTGTGGAATTGAATGATATCGAATATTTGGAAGTAATGGAGAAAATCAATTTTTATTGGGAGGAATATACAAGGTTGAGAACATCTGTTTTTGCTGCATTTGTGTTGAAAAATAACATTGGGATTTCCGGGAATAACGAAGAAGCTTGCAAGAATGAATTTAATATTGATGAGATTGTTGAATATATGAAAGTGATAAATGAAAAGCCTTTTAAGGATAGTAATCAGAAAAAATTAGAATAGAAATCAAGCAATCATAATACGAAGGAAAATATATTCCCCTCTTGAGAGGTGAAGGGCTGAGTGTTTCTTTCGAAGAGTAATTATTAATAAAACATAACAAT
>CANJPX010000117.1 GCA_947476185.1 Bacteroidota bacterium | reverse complement strand
GCGATGAATCTATTTATGAAAATGGAATATGGGAAACAGTTTTGTATGAAATACAAGGTTGGTATTTTTGGAAAGAACCTGAAGGGCAAACCTATGGTTTATTTCCAACTCTTCAAGATGCACTAAATTACTCGGGTAACTTATAGTTTTACTGCTACATTACATTACCTTCTAAAATATCTCCATCTCCCCACCCTGATTAAAGCGACCGTTTTGAACAGCTTTTCTTTTTTGGGAATCTCTATAGGAGAATTGGAAAACTTGCAAACGTCTTGGAATTAAGGGTGAAAAATCGTCTCCCTAATTCCCAAAAATTTCAATAATTACCACCTCACATGCGGACAATACTCTTCCGAGGAATCATTGCTCGAATAAAAGAAATAAGGAATATTATTTTCTTTAAATAATTTTGCAATTTTCATAAAACAATTACATTGATAATATTGCCTTTTAAGGTATTCCAACAAATCTCTCCTATCCATTGTTTCAATCATAAAAAGATAATATATTGACTCCACATGTTCTTTGTCAACTTTTATATAGAAGGTTTGGTTTCTCCCATCCTTATAATCTTTCATTTTCCCATCCAACATAAAGTCCATATTGTCAAATTGAGCCATAATAGTATTTCTTACCCCTCCATTGTCTTCATCTATTAAAGCTATTTGGTTTAGCTCAGGGAAAACGCCCGGTTCTCTTTCACATAGGGGAAATTCATTAATCGAAATTGAAGTGTGACCCGCTTTAATGATTAGTTTATGTTTGTTGGTGTATATTTCTGGTATTTCCCCGACAATTCTCTTCGCATTCCACGAGCCTCTTGATTGACTATCTAACAAATTATAGAAACTGAGTACTGAGTCATAGGTAAATGTGTAGTGCGTTCTATATCCCCAGGCTGGATAACCCTCCTTAAATACTTTGATATGAACCTTTAACTCGCGGTCTCGCCACTTAAATTGAAATTCGTTTGAGAAATAACATTCTCTGTGCCATTGCAAATTGAAATTCACTCGATCTAATTCTTCGTTTAGAATTTCACTTCTTGTTCTGTTTTGATTTGATTTTGTTTCCATGACAATAATTTTTTAGTTAATAATTATTGCATCCAGAAAACAAAGCGGAAACGAAATAGGGAATGTTTTTGAAACATTTTTGACCTTGTTGAGTCCGCATTGCTTTACCACCGTAGCGTTCTCTCGGTTGGTATCCATTCAAGGATTCTTAATGCTGGTGCAAATATACAATATTGTTTTTTTGGAACAAGAATTTTTTATTTGTTATTTCAAGACTGGTCAATAAAAATTGTTATAATATATTTTCTTTTTGTTTTTCCCTTTGGTGTATAAAATGGATTTTTCATTGTTTTATTAGATTGGCGAATTTTCATATCAAACATAGTTTCTTTTATTATTCCCACTTATCTTTTTTCTTACCTTCTTCTATTGTCTGCCATTGCATATTTGAGGGGCAATTACCTAATTAGAGGTCGGTTATATGTAAAAGCATATAAAAATATGATTTCAGCTAAATTATATGTAAATGCATATAATATGCGTATATTTGCTAAAAATAGATGTAAATGCATATAATGAAAACACTTGCAGAATTTGTAAAAGAGAAAAGAAAAGAAGCTGATCTGACTCAGGAAGAGTTTGCTGAAAGGGCAGGAGTGGCTCTAACTGTGATCAGAAAAATTGAGCAGGGGAAGGAAAATTTGAATTTGGAAAAAGCTAACCAAGTTTTGAAAATGTTCGGACATGAGTTGGCTCCGCTAAATAGTAAAGAGCTTAATCAAAAACAAAAAAAGGCTGAATAATGAGACGTGCAGAAATATATTATAAGGATCTGTTAGCCGGTATTCTTGTGGAAACCGATGAGGGCTTGTATACTTTTCAGTATGAGAAGGAATATGTTGCAAAGCATCCTGATCAATTCATAACTTTTAGTATGCCTGTAATTGAGGCAAAGTATGGGGATAACCGTTTATTTCCATTTTTTGAAGGACTTATACCAGAAGGGTGGTTGTTGGATATTGCATCAAAGAATTGGAAGATAAACCAAAATGACCGAATGGGTTTGCTTTTAGCCTGTTGTCAGAATTGTATAGGAGCTGTGAGTGTAAAACCAATACATGAAAAAGATGAGTAAGAAATGTTTGTATTGTTATAAAGTACTGGAGAAATCTAACGTAAGTGATTTTCATGGGCAATGTAGTTTAGCATTTTTTGGAACACCACAAGCCCCTTTGCTAGCATATTCATTAGGTCAGATGGCAGAATTGGCTAAAAATATTGTGGAAAGGAGTGTTGCAGTACCTGGTGTACAACCGAAATTGTCTTTATCATTGCTCACAGAAGCCTTGGATAATGGAAATTCCGGCAGATTGACTGTTGTTGGAGCTTTGGGAGGTAATTATATTTTCAAACCATCATCTGAACAATTTCACGAAATGCCAGAAAATGAACATGTAACTATGCGAATTGCTGAAGCTTTTGGAATAAGGACTGTACCATCAAGTTTGATCCGATTGCAATCAGGAGAATTGTCTTATATAACCAAACGAATTGATAGAAAAACAAATGGAGAAAAAATTCATATGATTGATATGTTCCAAGTTCTGGAAGCATATGATAAATACAAAAGTTCTATGGAGCGAGTTGGAAAAGCTGTAGGCGAATATTCAAGTAATACTTTATTAGATAAATTATACTTTTTTGAGTTAAGCGTTTTTAGTTTTCTTACAGGCAATAATGATATGCACCTGAAAAATTTCTCAATGATAAACACCGGCGCTGCAAAATGGACGTTATCTCCTGCTTATGATTTGTTGAACGTAGCAATTGTTAACCCTGATGATAAAGAAGAATTGGCATTAACTCTAGAAGGAAAAAAGAAAAAATTGAAACGTGAAAATTTTGAGCGGCTAGGGAAAGGCTTAGAATTAAATGATAAGCAGGTTGAAGGTGTATTTAAAAGATTACATAAAAATAAACATTTTGCAATGGAGTGGATTGCAAATTCATTTTTATCGGATGAATACAAAGAAAAATATATTGCACTTCTGGAGGAAAGGTATTCTAAATTATAGTAACTAAATCTATAAATTTTTATGTTTTTTTCTTTCTGACTGGGAAATATGGATCAGAAATGCCTGGTTCCATCATTCCAAAATCATCACCTTGGTGTAACCATTTGTTTTTAGCAATGGGTGGCGGCTTTGGAACTGTGGGTTGTGAATCTGATTTGTCAATTTTATTATTATTATTATTACCTTTTAATGATAAATACAAAATGATAATTGATACAACAATTGTTACAAAAATAATTAGATAATACTTTGTTTCCATTTTATATTCTGTGATACTTTTAAGAAGGAGTTATATGAATATCAAATATAGTTTATATTCATTAGAAAAAGTATGAATTTAGATTAGGATGTTTAGGCAGTTGGGGCTAATTATAAATTCTACCCAAAAAGAAGTATTGCATTTTGTATTTTTATTCTTCGATCTATATTTCAAAAATAAGCTAAATTATTTTCTGGAAAAAATATTATAATTACACTTATCATATTTACACCAAAAAACTGAATTCAATAACAAAGCACGTTTTTTGAGAAATCAAATAAAACGAATATATATTATAAGTACAATTATCATATTTATAAAAATGGGTTATTTTCATAAACCCCTATCATCAATAGATTCAAAAACAGAAAACCCTAATAATCTTACCTAATGCAGTCAAGGCTTTTAGCTGGGTTGTTTTTGACTGAAATAACCCAAAAATTAAGTTTATTTACCCTAATTCTTGTAAATCACTAAATCGCCCAAGTACAAAGGTTGATAACTCTGATAGTCAATACAGTTAAGTCTTTCAGGCGATACAAAAACACGAATTTTTGCCAAAAAAAGCCATACATCAGGTGATCATAATGAAATTTATGACATAACCGACACTTTTGTGCACGCAGAAATTGTATCTTTTCCGAATATTTGTATTATGCATCATATAAGACCCAAACAACTTTTACCACTAAAGAAATAACGAAATGAAAATAATAAAAATAATTTTTTTTGTTGGTGCAATTGCCGCTATATTATACCTTTATAATTTAAGACAAGGGGCTCAAAGGGGATATGAAGTGGAACAAAACAAGAGCGAATTATTACAAAAATGGTATTTGAAAAACAATCCGAATAATGACCCTGATGGCAGACAACCCTCAGAATACGATTTAAGGCAAATGAGAATTGCAGCATACAATGGTAAAAAAGAAATACAGGAATAGTAATTTGATAATCACAATTCATGGAAGCGTTTGGCAAAAAAGGTAGGCTCCCACGCCCGGAATTTTTGAATCGGAAGAAGGTGGCTTAAAGTCCTTCGGATTTTTTGCTATTATTACTCATGCCGCTTTGCGCGTTAATACAGTATATAACTAAATCGGGATATACTTTTTGTGTATCGTAGCTTTTCGAACCTGACATGGTAGGTTTTATTTAACTTTTACATAATAGTCAATTGCCGCTTCATGATCATTGTATTTGTCGAAATAGCCGATTAATAATGTGTCGCCATTTGAAATTTTTGGGTAAGTCATATCATGTATTGAAAAGAATGTTAATCCATTGAACTGGAACTCTAACCAAATTTCATCTTTAACTAAGACATTAATACCGATGTTCGATAACTCTATGCTATCTTGCTTTGTGAATAGAAATGGGGTATTCTTAATATAATTGTTTTCAATAATATCATTTAGCGCTTTTTCAATTGTATCGGTGATATTATGGAAAGGACCTGTTTTAGTTAATAAATGCCCAGTTATAAATTTCAAATTCTGGTTTTTACCATTTCTGAAACAATCTTCAATCAGTGGATAATAATCCCCGGATTCCGCAGCATCCTCTTTTTGATTGACATTATTATGAAGTTTCTTGTTTTGTTCATTGGAAGAATTTTCACAAGAATAAAAGCTGATAATAACTAAAATGATTATAGTGTATATAAATTGGTTCTGGCGCATTTATTCCTTAAATATACAAATTAATGCCTTTGGAATAAAAAATTATGTTCAAAGATAATTGCTTTCCAAAGAAGGAGCAAAAGAGGCAGCCATCGAACTCGCGGAACCGGTGGATATGCATTGACTGATTCCAGCTTGAACTATACCGTTTTTAAGGATGAACCTATACCAACTATCACATGGCTTGATAGATGTTCTTTAAAAGCAATATGCGGAAGTTTTAATCAGAAAATAAAATTGGTTGAACCAATTAAACCGAGAAAAGAACAATCGGATTTTTATTCTGTAAATCCATTTGAAGATTGCAACATGAAAGATGGGGGAGTAATCCTTGCAGAATGCTGTTGGAATCCTTGTGGTGAAACAAATTTATTTATATACTATACCCGGCCTGGTAAAACAAATGGGATATCTGCTTCTTTCAATACAGCAAAAACATACATAACATCTGGAGAATCCAATTCTGATGCGTATTCTGATGCTACTGCTACAATATTTATATATAAAATTATGAAACAGGATGGGGAAATTGAAGGCATTTCAATTAATACCTTGTCTGAAATACCAAATGCTAAACTATTGCGAACTGAATTTTATTCTGTGGTAGCAGCTAATTTAGAGGGGTGTGTAAGTGTATCAATTGGTGATTTGTTGGACTATTAGAAATTAAATTAAAACCGGATAAAATGTACTTGATAAATAATAAAACCTGGTCAGCAATTGTAACTGATAATTTAAAGACCAATTATAAATACAATAATTCAACTTTTGATTATGTCATTTTTGATGATGTGCATAAAGATATGATTGTAGCAATTGGCTTCGACACGAGCGATGATTTTGTTCCGAATGATACCTATTCAAAAGGTGTTCCAATAAATATTAACTCTATTGATTATAATGAAAGTGCTTTGAATGCTTTCAGCAACTATAAATACCCGGCAAACTCTGAAAAGCCAATTTTTAATAACCCTTTGCAATTCGCTGTATCAAGAAATGAAATCTACTTTCTGGAATGGGGAAAGGACCAAATAACAGACTTCTGGGATTCGACAAATGATTTATCTATATTTATGGATAAAGTAGTTGAAAACCGAAATGAATATATAAAGGAATAATGGAGCTTGACGAACACGAAAAACGTGCAGAAGATTATATGCAGCAAATCCTGAAGAAATATGCATATGAACAGGATTCAATAGATATGTAGGAAGTGGAACCGATGTTTCGATAAAGGTTATGAATATACAAACTGAAAAATCCGTGAGATACGTTTTTATAAACAGCAGGTCAACATACAGTATTAATAATATACCCGAAGGTCAATATTATCTCAAGATCGCTTATGGGAAAGACTGGTTATCAAAAGTTGAGAACGGACAGTGCATAGGCAAGTTTTTGAGCAATCCGATGTATGAAAAAGGTTCAGACATTATGGATTTTAATATTATAAACAATCCGGATGGCTATAGTATTCCAAGCTTTACATTACAGC
The DNA here is from genome assembly GCA_947476185.1 of Bacteroidota bacterium. Lineage (GTDB taxonomy): Bacteria > Bacteroidota > Bacteroidia > 2-12-FULL-35-15 > 2-12-FULL-35-15 > 2-12-FULL-35-15. The sequence goes on along the minus strand of CANJPX010000117.1, from coordinate 1,608 downwards.
TGGATGTTGTATTAAGCGGTATTTCTAATTCGTTTAGTTCTCAAAATATATCTGAAAACGAGTTTAATAAATAACAAATATTAAAAGAAGATAGTAATACACTCAAATCCCAAATCCAATGACAATGACTAAGAAACTTATTTTTTCATGTTCATTTATCTTGATTGAATTAATTTTTGGAAGTGCCGGCATTGCAACCCAAGATAATTCATCAAACAATGGACCTTATTTTAAAGAAGAACACAAAACAATCAACAATACAAAGTATTTCATCATTACCCCTGTTAACGCTCATATTGATTTTGAGATCACCCGCCCTTCGAAAAATGATGAGAATATTCTTTTATGTGTTCCTGGTGCATACACCGATAAAACAAATAAAGTTGACGGACTTCATATTTGTAAAGGAGTAGTCTATAATATAGAACATATTAATCATTCTTTAGGGGGAGGAATTAAGATCATTAATGATAGTGTTGAGATATTTCCCACCAATTATGGGAAGTCTTTGAATGATTCTTTACTAAAAACCATTTCGAATCAAAATGGTATATTTTTTCAACAAACACAATGCATTGTCAAAGGTGTTGCTGAAAAATTCGCAGATACAAAATTATTTCAACGCAGAGGAATTCTTACTTTAAATACAGGAGGTTATGCAATTGTGGAATCAGTTCAGCCAATAACTTTAAATAAGTTCGCAGAAGACATGGTTAACTATGGTGCAAAAGATCTTCTGAATTTTGATATGGGGACTTGGGACGAAGGCTGGTATCGTGACCCAAACATAAATAAAATAAAAGTATTAGGGCAAATGAAGACACAAACTGCCAAACAAACAAATTGGGTTGTATTAAAAAGGAAATAAGCACACTTAGTGTTCAATATTCTAAATTCATCAATCGTTCCTTTTAAGTAATGGTCTGAATTAATATACTTATTGTTCATAGTAAGCTGCTCAATTCCAAAACACCTGTAAACTGAAGTTTGTCTAAAAACTTCGTTTGTTAAACAAATAAAAGCTATATATGATAGTTGCCTTTTCTTCAAACTGACAAGCTTGTCAACATACCCTCTACCTTCCTAGTTCGTTGCACCTTTGTATCGTTAAACTTAAAAACTAAACGATATGAAAACGACAAACCAACACCTAAACAAACACAATGAAGCCATTGAAGGACGTAAAGTTCTAGAATCCTCCAATTCCATTTTAGTCATTCATCCATATTACGACAGAGGCATGTGGGTATTTGATGATGACAGAGTTGGATTAACAAAAGAACCTTTTGTTGCCGGTGCAGACAAATTCATTGATTACCATCTGAATAAGATCGAAAAACTAGAAGAGGGTAAAAGGGGATTCAATATGGTTTTTTCGGTAATTCCATTTAAAGATTTCGATTATGAATTAACGTTCATTAAACATGATGGCATGGGCAGTGTATACGAAATCCCATCAGCAACCGATTTCAAAAACAAACAAAAAGTAAATCAAATATGGTTGTGCCCGGCATTGAATCTATATTTCCAAAACTCTCCTGCCAAAATTTACGCTGCATTTAATATATAATCTAATAAAAAAATAAAACTATGAAAACATTATCATTT
>CANJPX010000116.1 GCA_947476185.1 Bacteroidota bacterium | reverse complement strand
TTTTTCCAGAAGCTTTGAATACATCTTTAGCAAATGTTGAGAAGCAGTCAACTCCTATGTTGTCAAGTTCACTTTTGATAACAGCATCACATGGGAGTAACATCAACCCGTGTCTTCCAAAAAAGGCTTGCTGTTGTAAGAAGGGGAGGCAAATTATGCATACGATTTAAACAAACTGAACTCACTCTATTCATACCAAAGTTTCGTGAATCTCTCTAGGAGGAAGAAAACGAGGCGCGATGCGTTCTTTAATAATACAATCGTTAAATGACAAAGAGCCTATTACATAATTACAATCCAATTAGAAATTACACAATATTAAATACTACCAACTCATTGGCTACCGGTTTCGATGATACGTTTTACTACCCGTTTTGGTGGTTCAGTAAACAGTGGTTTGACGATGAACTCTTTGAACCTTTTATCTTTATCTACGAAACCCAGCTTCATCAGGCATTCTTTCCATGCTCTTACCGACCATTCCTTGTGAGCATAAATATGGTATACTAGATACTCTCTAACATATACAGCATATAAACCCCCAGGATCTCGTTGACATTTCATGTTCCGGAGAAATGCCTCGATATCCAATATAAAGTTCTCCACACGGTGTGTGAAAGGAGTTGTGTACTGGAGGATTGTGCCCTTTTTTTCGACGAAGTATGTGCTCACTGGAATTTCCAATTCCCAAACGTTTATACCGTTCAATTCTCTCGGGAGAACGGTAATTGTAAGGGGAGGTGCTTCACCACACCCTGTTAGGGAAAACGTCAGCAACTCACCCCGTTCAACGGTGTCATGCGCAAGTATCGACGTCTCTAGTCGATTTAACTTTGCGGCGTTGGCTTTCTTCATGGGCGCAAGCAACAATAGAATGTCTTGGAACTTCACCGACTTACCATCACTAAGAACCGTTGTACACTCTCCAACGCAGCTTTCCAAGGGCGTGGGTTCCTTCACTACTACTATTGGTTTTTCAGCTCCCTTCTTTGCCTTCTTTACTACTTGTACTACTGGTTGTGTTTCAGCGTCGTTGGAAGTCGTGCCTTGTTTATTGACAGGATTCTTAATGACAGGGGCAGCCAACTGTCCTACGTTGGAAGTGGAAGATGATATTTCGATGGATGGGGCGGCGGGGGCAGGGACAGCATCGATGACAGGAACAGATGCCTGAACTGCAGCTGGAAGCACAGCGTTGGAAGTGGAAGATGATGTGACGACAGGGACATTCAATGTCTGCTGTACTACGGTCTCTACTACGAGCAGTGCCGCATCCACCCCAACTGCAGGTGGAAGCAGGGCGTTGGATGGGGCGGCGTCGGCGGCGGCGGGGGCAGGGACAGCATCGACGACAGGTCTATTGTTGGGCGACAAGCTGGCGACTACACTCGCAAAGATTTCAGCGCCTGCAGTCAGGATATATTGTATAGGGGAAGTCACTATACTCGTTAGAGTTACTATCATCCCGTTTCTATCATCACCTTCATTGTCACCCATATCGAGTATCTCGCCACTTCCTCCGTCTGTCAGACAAGATCTTCCTCGCTTTGACGAAGACGATTGATCTGTTGACGATGTGCGTTTTCGATGCTGTGAAGCATCGGCTTCAGTTCGACGCTCCCTCATGATCGAAGATTGATCAACGTGTTTCTCATCTGCAGCCTCTTTCTTTATCTCCTTTTGAGTTCGATCTTCCGTTGCCTTAGGTGGCGGTGGTACGAACGTGTTTTTTAAAAGGGAAGCGCTGCTTGCACACATCGGACGATCTGTCAGTTCACCGCTATCCTGAACAGTTGCCGATTTGTCCACAGTTTTATTCTTAACGGTTGGCGGTAATGTTTTTAGTAAACGATCGACTGCTGCTGTGGGAAGAACTGCTGCTGTGGGAAGAACTGCTGCTGCGGTAAGGACTGCTGCTGCGGTAAGGACTGCTGCTGCGGGAAGAACTGCTGCTGCGGGAAGGACTGCTGCTGCGGGAAGGACTGCTGCTGCGGGAAGAACTGCTGCGGGAAGGACTGCTGCGGCGAGAGGGGCTGTTACCACAGTGGATTCATCAGTTGTCGCTCCATCGCCTGAATCGGATCGCAAAGGACTATATGTTAAGTCCGTGGCTTCGCCTGTGGCTTTGTTTGCGGTTGGTAGTTGTGAAATAGTACGACGCATGTCAGAGTTATCGCCCAACAACGTATACCCCTGGTTGACAATTGAAAGCCCACAAAGACGACGAAATTTTGTAGAAAACTCGGGAATGTCGGCCGTGTACCGCAATGGCAAATCGTGAGCCAATAAGTCCACATTCATCAGGGTTGTGAACAAACACATTATCCCGTCCTCCTGTTGTGGACATTTTCCGAATGTTTGTTCCCAACCTTCCGAGTTGAACTTCGTTCCCTTCTTATCTTCCCATTCATCCTTTAGCCAATGCATAACATTTGTGAACACGCCAAGGTGAAAATCATTCTCTTTCTTGGCCAAGGAGTCCATAATGACGATTCGGCGCTCGGTCATATATATTGCGACGGCGAAGAAGTGATAATTTCCTTTATTTATAACCATGAACACGCGCTCTCGATAAAAAATATCCAACGCCCTAAACCATCTCTGCACGGGCGTCGAGTAGTTATACTTGCCGCGCGTAAGACAGTCGTAGAAAAACGAATCAATAAAATAGTCCTTCCTGCGACCACTTTCATTAGTCTGATAATCCGATCGGAACTGAAACAATGTAAGCATGGCAGCGCAAATCTATATTTTATATACAGAAAAAAAATAACGACGTTATATATGCGCAGGGTACATGAAAGTTTCTTTTGTGATGAAAAGCGCTTGATACCGTATCGTTTCCCCATTGGTGTGTCGTTCCCAATCTCCCAAAATCGGAAAGAAATATCTCTATAGGTGCTTGTCTGTCATCTATCCGAACTGATGCAACAGGACCTCCCGTAATGTAGAACTGCCTCGCTTTCTCCCTCAGTTGAAAACTAGTGAAGTTGTCTTTTTCCTTGATCTTAAAGCTCTCGTACGCCGCATCATTCCTTGTAATCTCACCATACCCATCCTCAAGTAACTTTTCCACCTTTTGGCGCACCTTGTCGGAGTACCTATGTTCACTTTTCAGACGTAACTGAATGAGCTTGTCTTGTGCAGCAGTATCGACTTGAGGGCAGTGTTTTGCTTTCCACGTACGGTACAAAGCCACAGTGCTCTGGTTCTTTTCTAAGCGCACGATCTTTTTACGAAGCTTAACTAATTCATCATGTAGGGCATCATTCTCCTGTGAAGGTGGACAGAATGGTATTCCTGCTTCGTTGATCGGCCACTCTGTTGGCTCGATGGAAACCCTGTTCAAGCCGGTTCGTTGATTCTTACCATTGACTGACGATGACGACGATGACGATAAAACACTTGACTTCTCGACGACATTCAAAACCTTATCGCCATTGCCATTGCCACCAAAGCATTCACTACCGCCGTTGTTACCAAATGAAACGACAATGGAGCCACTTACTAATGAAACCTTGGACAAACTCACGCCATTGCCATCACCGAAGGAATTTTTTATCTCATCGCCATCTAATGAACAGCCATCTAATGAAACCCTCGCACGTTTGGCCTCATTGTCGCCAGAATTGGCAGATGAGGATATGCCCATATCGTTGGTTGTGGAAGAACCGCCATCTAATGAACTCGCCACCTTGGCCTCATCGCCACTTGCTGATAACAAGGTGCCGGATGAAGAATCGCCATCTAATGAACCCTTGGCCTCATTGTTGCCAGACTCGAGTTTTCTTGACCAGTCGTCATCCTCAGAACTATTTTCAAACCCGCTTAAACGTGCACTACGCCTACTTGGTTTCTCTTCCTCCTCCTCCTCCTCCTCCTCCTCCTCCTCCCCTTCTTCTTCTACTCCTCCCTCCGCCCCTTCTGCTTCTCCTCCTCCTCCCTCCTCCTCAATATTATTAATCCTCCTTTTCTTGCTCTTGTTTTTAGGGACCTTTCGGTTCAAAGCTCCCGCTTTTTCATCCTTTGGCTTCTTCAGGGCTGCTTTTCTGGGTTTTAAAGGCATTACAAAGGACAAAACAGTTAGGTGTAATGTTTCGTGGCAGCCAGTACTATGCAAAATGTCTCCTTGTTCCACACGGAGTGAATGCAGTCCTTTTTGATCTGAATATATGAACATTGTTCGCAACACTTCGTCCTCAACATGTACGCCGAAGCTGTTCTGATTAATCGTAAAATCATAATCTTGCCAACAAGGACGACAAATGGTTAGCCATATATAAACGCAAAGGTATACATAGATATAATAGCTATAAATACCTTCTTCCAAACTCACAATTTTGCCATAAATGATAAAGTAATCCAGATTCGGTGTTAATTTTTCATTTCTCTTCGTCACCACAGAAACACCCTCTGTTACCAAATGACTAGCCATAAACGTTTTTTGTTTTTCAATCAACTCTTTAGGTGCACTATAACATTGAAAACAATTACAGCAATATTAAAAAAAAACAATTGCAGTCAAGTAATAAGTATGTAAAGCTTGCCTCATGTCGCCAATCGCCAAAATTGTTTGATGGGCTCGCAACATTTCCAAGTCAGATGACGAGAATGGTGAATCCAAACATACTATATCAGGTTCACGCAATTCCGGGTCCTGTTCAGGCAAATTTGTGACGTCAAGGCCAGATAATTGATTTGCCGGAAACGGAACAGAACTTGGAGCAGAACTCGCGCTCACACCAATCAAAATATTACTGGTTTCTAGTGCTTCTTTTTCTGCTTTAGCAGACTTGCGCATTTGATTATTTAAATGAAGACTTTTTACAATCGAAAGCGCGGATTGGGGAGCCGGTAGATCTTGACGACCCCGCAAGTAAGATACTCCTGTGGCTGATGGTACAGTCTCATTTAATTTATACAAGTTTTGGACGCCTTCGTCTTGAACCCAGTAATTGTAAACATCCATTAAATCTTGATGAATTTTACACACCTTGTGGTAGCAATCACCAACAAGTCCAGTCTTCCTGTTCGCAGGCAAGGGACACAAATCTGTTGGTACGCTTTTATTAGCAATAGTCACTAAAAAGATTTTTGTGGACATGCCATCTTTATTCCCTTCCTTGTGCAGTTCCTTAAACTCAGGCCAACAGAGCTCGGTGAACTCGGCCATCATTATACTTTTAAATTCCGGAGTCAATATCTTGTTGTGATTTCTACTGTTTAAAAGCTCATGAAGGAACTCATACGAGACTGTAATATATCGCTCGTCGGCGAGTAAAAATTGATATCCTCCATTTACCCATCCTATATACTTTCCTCTCACCAAACTAGTTTTACTCCATCGAAGTCGATCTGTTTGAAAGGTATCACATAACTCTCTATTTAACTCCCGCAGTTCTACTGTTTCATCCATTTCTTTTGCAGTTCTTGGTTTTTGGGTTTTTGAAAAATGAAAGGGGTGGGTTTTTCCTACCCCCGTTACAATGTTCAAAGTCACTTCTAAGCCATATAATATTCCAGTAAATATCTTAGAGTGGATATTAATATTTAAATATATCAACTATGTTCAAACCGACTATAATATGTTTCTGTTTATAATAAAATTATTTATAGGGTTAGATTTACAGTTTAAATAGGGAGATGACTGGGTGAAAGAAAATAGGTAACGCCGTCAGCGAGAAAATGATTTTATGTGACCTGTCAAAAAAACACCTGCTTCCTACATTACCAAAGATGCCGAGTATTATATTTCAGAGATTAATAGAGGAATCGACAGGTCCTCTTGATATATTACTTATTCAATATCTCACGTTATGGGACTTATGGAATTCACTACGTAAAGTAAATCACGCGGCTTTACTATATTGTGTATCCCACGCAAACACAAGGGCGGCTGATGACAAGTTTGATTCGTTTTTCGAACTTGACGACCAAAGTGACAGCTTTTCCTTTCTGCAATGGTGTGGTCAATATCGTATTTCGATGAAAAGGTTGGTTGTCCAGATTTCCATTGTGAGAACAGACAACATTTTGACACAAGAAAATAAAACGGAGAATTTACTGAAGCTTGTGGAAAAGTATCTTAAAAAATTCGGATCTGCGGTACTCGCAGTATCTCTGAAGTTTACGTTCAACTGTACCTCCGCGTTTTATTTCATTCAAACGGTTTTTAAGCATTGCCCAAATTTAATTATGTTGTCGTTAAATGCGCCGATGCTGAATTTGAATGGTCGGCAAGCTATGGAGATAATCAAGGAAGTGACGAAATGTCCTACATTGCGCGATTGGGTGTTTGTCGGAGATAGTCCATTTGTTCGATATGCGACTAGTACTCTTTTTTTATCGTTTTGTTCGTTGTTAAAGACCATGCTTGGGGAAGACAACGTACACCAGTTATTCCTCAGCAGAACACAGCGTAGATTACAACCATGTCAACATACCTTGGGTATTTTACAAGCTATGGTGGCGAAAAAACAGTTGCGTTTTACACGCATCACTGGAGGATATGATTGTCCGTGGTTTCATGACATGTGTTTTGGTATGGCACGGCCAATATATATTTTTATTTTATTTTATTCAAATATAATTATTTCTTGTTGATGCAACTGTTGTAACTCAGCATATTTAATACAGGTATTTACAAGAGTGGACACACTCTCCATGGACTGGTTGAAGTGTGGCAATTGCTGGTCTAGTGTCCCTCTAAGAAATGTAAGCTCACTATCCATTTGGGGGTTGGGTGCTCATCATTTACGGGGCGATGCCCTAAAATCAGATTCTCATAGTTTACACAATCAACTCAGAGCATTTGTGAAGTTGAGGCACGAGAATGAACATTGGGTGCCTTTGACACAGCTTGGGCTCCACATTACTGACAGTGATTCACGTCAGGATCTTTTCGACTTCGTTAATGTGCTTGTGTCCCATGAGCCTACTAGTTACTTGAAGGACAACCTGAAATCTTTGAACATTAGTATCGAATCTGACAACGGTGGAGTTATGAGTATTTACCCTACAGCACGATACACACCTCCACCTTGCGCGTCCGGCTTTAACGAAACCCTTGGGAGGCGTGCGTTTGACATTAGTATCGAATCTGACAACGGTGGAGTTATGAGTATTTACCCTACAACACGATACACACCTCCACATCCCGCGTCCGGCTTTTACGAAACCCTTATCAGGAAAACACAACAGATATATGATGTTGATTACGTAACTGGGAGGCGTGCGTTAAGTTCATTAGGTCGACTAAGTGTTTCTGAAATACGGGAGAAATGGGAAGAATTCGAAGAAGTACATAGCGAATTTAACCGTGTGATGTTTAATCACCTATGGAACCGCGGAATTCTTGAAATTTTGATGAATTCTCAAAAGTTAAACAAGTTTGAAGCCTTGCATGCCCGAGGGTTTGAGGAGCACTTTATGAGTATGGATATTCTAAGGCTGGAAGTTGTAAAATTCGCCGTGTATTTCTAACATTCTATGTCCGTAATGTTCGTGCGTAACACATTATGGTTACTGTATTCATTGTCTTGTTTGTTACATAGCATTTGTTTTCAATTAAAGTGTTGTTTAAGTTAATTATCTTATGATTTGATTTCAAGTTATTGAACGGCATGCGTCAACTATTTAATTATCGGCGTGAAAAAACCCGCCAGATAACAGGATGCACAGAGCACTGCGTACAAAAATTCGGTTGGTTTATATACCTTGCGTCGTCAGAGTCGTAATCCTCACTCCTCAAACTGGCGCCACATAGGCGACAAAAGCCTAATTCTGGCGAGATGTGACCAACATGTGGTGGAAGATTCGAACAAATTCCACATTCGAATGGCGGAGGTATATAGTTTTCGTGATCGGAGTCATAATCGTCATCATCAAGAAGTCCCCCACAACGGCGACAATGCCCTAAATGTTGCTCACCAATTTCTTCTTCTTCTTCGTCATGATCGTCCTCGAATAGGAAGTTAATCCCCGCTTGGATTTCCCGGAACTCTTCCAACCTGCGGAGAAAAGCATTACTCTGGTCATCCGTCATCTCCACTGCCGTCGGGGCCACTGTCGTCGGTGCCAATGCCTCTGTCATCACCGGTGCCACTGCCGCTGCCATCACCGGTGCCACTGCCTCTGCCATCACCGGTGCCAATGCCTCTGTCATCACCGGTGCCACTGCCGCTGCCATCACCGGTGCCACTGCCTCTGCCATCACCGGTGCCAATGCCACTGCCACTGCCTCTGCCATCACTGATACGAGTCCTGTTATCGGCACTGATGCCACTAATGCTAGTAGTATTTCTTCATCC
>CANJPX010000115.1 GCA_947476185.1 Bacteroidota bacterium | reverse complement strand
ACTTTTGGTGCCGGATGGAATTTGGCAACACTTACAACTTCTCCCCCTGCACCTTGTCAGGGATCAGGGGTATGGGCTTATTACCCGGGAGGCTGCACAGCCACTGTAACACCTTTTACACATTTTGGTCCTGGTTTCTATTTTGATAATAACGCAAATGGAAATGCCGGAGATAACTTTGGAGATAACTGCTCCGGGGTTCAAAGTGCCGGCACTTGGAATTTCTGTTTTACAATAGCGGTAGCAAATGGCTGTGCTCCCGGTTCAAATCTTTCCGTAACAGTTAATACCACTGGTGATGGGGAATCAGGGTCTTGGGCAAACATTGGATGTATTGATGATCCGGCATCTGTTTTACCCGCAGTTGGCTCATGTTGCCTTCCAACCGTGTCTACTATTGCTGCAACATGCGTTGCACCAGGATCCGCAACCTGTACTCCTACAGGTGCATCCGGTCCTTATGATTATGTTTGGACAAATTCCTTAGGAACAGTTGTATCAACTACATCCGGTGTTGCCGGTGCAAATACCGCTACCGGATTGCCCGCTGGAACCTACACAGTAGAAATGACCAACACAGCATTAAGCTGCCTAACTACGAATACTGTTACTATTACCGGTGGAGGATCGATAACAACCCCTACTGCTGGCAGTAACAGTCCGGTATGTGTTGGTGCCACGCTTAACTTAACCGCAGCAGCAGTTGCCGGCGCTTCATATGCCTGGACCGGACCAAATATCTTTTCATCCGCACTTCAAAACCCAAGCATCGTGGGAGTTACAGCACTTGCTGCAGGAACCTATACTGTTGTGGCTACTTCCGGTGGTTGTACGGCTTCATCAACAGTAGTTGTAGTAATAAATCCCCTTCCAACTGTGACTGTTCCACCAAACATAATTGTTTGTAATGGCGGTAACGTTCCTGCAACAGGTTTCACAAGTGTTCCTGCCGGTGCGACTTACACATGGACAAATTCCAATACGGCAATTGGTGTAGCAGCGGGAGGAACCGGTAATTTACCTTCATTTACCGCTACAAATTTGACTACTGCTGCCATTTCAGGAACGATTACGGTTACACCTACTTTAGCAGGTTGTCCGGGAACGCCTAATACCTACACAATTACAGTAAACCCAACTCCCACAGTTACCGTACCGGCAAATATCACAGTTTGTAATGGCGGAACGGTTGCCGCTTCTGCATTTGTCAGCACTCCAGCTGGTGGTACATTTGCGTGGACCAATTCAAATACTTCAATAGGTTTAGTTGCTTCAGGAACCGGTAACACTCCTTCTTTTACAGCAACGAATCTCACAACAGCTGCAATCACAGGAACAATAACTGTTACACCTACTGTTGCAGGCTGTCCGGGTACACCGAATACCTACACAATCACTGTTAATCCTACTCCAACTGTTGTAGTTCCTGCAAATATCACTGTTTGTAACGGAGTAAATATTCCGGCAACTTCGTTTGTCAGTGCTCCTGCGGGAGGAACATTCACGTGGACGAATTCAAACACAGCAATTGGCTTAGGAGCAAGTGGTGTTGGAAATATTTCTGCATTCACGGGAACGAATATCACAGCAGCGGCAATTACAGCAACTATTACTGTAATCCCAACTGTTGCCGGTTGTCCGGGAACACCTAATACTTATACAATTACAATAAACCCTACACCTCCAGCTCCGACAGCTTTAGGTGCAACAATATGTACAAACAATTCCACCACATTAACGGCTACAGCACCCGGTGGAACATATGCATGGTATAATTCACCGGTAGCAGGAACATTATTAATAACAAATGCATCCTATACTACACCGATCTTAACAACCAATACGACCTATTATGTTCAAACCACAATGCTGGGTTGTACAGGACCTTTCACTCCTGTTACAGTGACGATTGCACCGGGACTTGTTGTGAATGCAGGACTTGATGACACAATCTGTTTTGGCGGAAGTGCAAATCTTTCAGTAACTCCAAACGGTGCAGGATATACCTATGTATGGACACCTGCAGCAACGTTAAGCAATGCAGGCATTTTTAATCCAGTGGCAAATCCTACTGTCACCACAATCTATTCTGTAACAGTTACAGATCCGGGTGGATGTGTGGGTACAGACAATGTAACTATTTATGCTGATCCACAAATTACAATGGCGATCGCAGGTATTGATGTTACCTGTTTTGGTGCTTGCAATGGTCAAACGATTGTTATTCCTGCTGGCGGAACACCTGCATATACTTATAACTGGACCAGTGGCTGTTTAACAGCTGCATGTAATGCAATTTGTCCCGGAACATATACAGTTACCGTTCGGGATGCATGGGGTTGTACTGCTACAGGAAGTACATCTGTCATTCAACCTACTTTACTTTCTGCATCAATCACTGGAAACACACCTGCAAGTTGTAATGGTGTTTGTGACGGAACCGCTACAGCTGCCGGAAATGGCGGCACAATTGGTGGAGGATATACTTATTCCTGGAATACAGTACCTGTTCAAACTACAGCGACAGCAACAGGACTTTGTGATGGTAATTATACCTGTATAATCACTGATGCGAATTCTTGTACCGCAACAACAACTACTACTATCACTGAGCCAACTCTTGTAGTTATTGCACCTATTGTTTCTCCTTCCATTTGTTTTGGAGGAAGTACTGTTCTTACTGCAAATGCAACTGGTGGTAATGGTGGACCATATGTTTATACTTGGTCACCAGCAACAGGATTAAGCGCAACTAACATTTCAAATCCAACCGCGACGCCTATTGCTACTGCGGTATACACAGTTAATGCAACAGATGCAAATGGTTGTCCTGCTGCACCTGTAACAGTTACTGTTACAGTAAATCCACCGCTTTCAGTTGTTTCAGCAGGTACTGCATCTATTTGTCCGGGAGCATCAACGCCAATTTCTGCGATTGCTGCTAATGGTACAGGAGGTCCATATACCTATTCATGGTCACCGGCTGCCGGCTTAAGTGCAACAAACATTGCAAATCCGACAGCATCGCCTGCTGTCACTACAATTTATACTGTAACTGTTAACGATGGTTGTTCACCTACTGTCACAGCTACTGTTACCGTAACCGTATTACCTGTTCCTGTTGTGGCATTTGTTGGAGATATTTTATCAGGATGTTCACCTGTTTGTGTCACATTTATTGACAATTCAACTGTTACCGGAAGCACGATTAATACTTGGAACTGGACCTTTGGTGATGGAACATCCAGTACTTTGCAAAACCCTCCGATTCATTGTTACACAACACCAGGTCAATATACTGTAGGACTAACTGTTACTTCTACTTTAGGAGGCTGTATCGCCAGCGATACCTATTTGAATTATATCACGGTGTTCTCTGACCCTGTTGCAGATTTCTATGCTTCTCCAAACCCTGCATCTGTTCTTGAGCCAACTGTTACTTTAAATGATCAGTCTTCCTCTGATGTAGTTTATTGGAGTTGGAATTTTGGTGATGGTGATTCTCTAGGATTTACGACGGCAAATCCTTCACATAATTTTCCGAATACTGTAGAAGGAACCTACAATGTAACACTGATCGTTCACAATTCACATGGTTGTGTGGATACAATAACGCATCCAGTTGTAATAGGACCAGAATTTGCATTCTTTATCCCGAATGCATTTTCGCCAAATGGCGATGGTATCAATGATTTCTTTTTCGGACAAGGAATCGGAATCAAGAAATATGAATTATATGTTTTTGATCGTTGGGGAAATTTGATTTTCTTCGCTGACGAATTAAATAAACAATGGGACGGGAAAGCCAATCACGGAAGTGAAATGGCACAGCAAGATGTTTATGTCTGGAAAGTCAAGCTGACCGACGTATTCGACAAAAAACACAGTTACATTGGAACAGTTACCATCGTAAAATAATACCTGATATTTAAATAAAAAAAGATGGACTTTATGGTTCATCTTTTTTTATTTCCAAATGCAACGTAAACCCTATTTCCTGCATCTGCATAAAGTATAATCTCTCTCTCTATGAAAAAAATCAAGTTTTTCTCCATCATTATTTTTGTTTTTGCAATTGGAAATATTTTTGCTCAACCTGCAAATACTTGTCCATCTGTAAATGCAGGACCAGATCAAACAGTTTGTGGTGGCTGTGTAAATTTAACTCAAACTTTTTTGCCTGTGAATGCAACTACGTCCTACGGCGTGGCAAGTGTTCCATATCTTCCATACTCCTATATAACAAATCCGACAACAGGCTTAACTCCGGCTTCGGCACTTGTAACAAATATCGATGACTATTGGAGCCCTGTTATTAACATTGGTTTTTGTTTTCAATTTTATGGAAACACCTATACACAATGTATCGTTGGATCAAATGGAGCAGTTGGATTTAATATCGCAAATGCAAATCTTTATAATACCTGGCCTATCAGTACCACGATCGGTGCTATTCCACAACCGGTTCCTGCAGATATGACCAATTGTATCATGGGACCATGGCATGATATTGACCCTGCCGTTATTCCTGCTTCAGGTACTAGCGATGTTTATTATTACACAACAGGAACAGCTCCGTGTAGAAAATTTGTTGCAATATGGCATAACGTACCTATGTTTAGTTGTACAACGTTAATTGATCAACAAGAAATTGTTCTTTATGAAACAACAAATATCATTGAAGTATATATTCAAAGTAAGCCATTATGTTCAACCTGGAATTCCGGATTAGCTGTACTTGGAATACAAAACGCAGCAGGTACGGCTGCTGTTGCGGTTCCGGGAAGAAATGCAACAACATGGACTGCTACAAATGAAGGCTGGCGTTTTACCCCAAGTGGTGCTCCGTTATATTCATTACAATGGCTACAAGGAGCAACAGTTATTGGTACAACTGCAACAATTAATGTTTGTCCTGCAACAACAACAACGTATACTGCTCAAGAAACTGTAACCACCTGTGCAGGTACATTAACCTTTACGGATCCGGTAATTGTGAATATTGGAGGATCAACATTAGCCCCCACCACATTTCCCGTGACCTATTGCCAAGGAACAGTTGCTGTCCCGCTCACAGCAACACCTTCTGCCGGCGGAACGCTTAATTGGTATGGAACCAATGCTGTAGGAGGCGTAGCCTCGGGAACAGCACCCACACCAAGTACTGCCACACCGGGAGTAACGAGTTATTATGTTTCGCAAACAATTGCCGGTTGCGAAGGACCAAGAGGGATTATTGTAGTTACTGTCAATCCTACTCCTATTGTAACTCCAATAACAAATATTATAATTTGTAATGGAGGAAGCGTTGCTGCTTCAGCATTTGCAAGCACACCTGCCGGGGCAACTTTTACCTGGACAAACTCAAACACTGTTATCGGCCTTGGTGCCAGCGGTGCTGGAAACACTCCTGTTTTTACTGCAACGAATGCAGGTTCTACACCGAACGTTTCTACTATCACTGTAACGCCCACACTTACTGGTTGTCCCGGCCCAGCATTTACTTACACCATCACTGTTAATCCAACTCCTACAGTTGCCGTTCCTGCTAATATCACTGTTTGTAATGGAGCAAGTGTTGCCGCATCAGCTTATACAAGCCCTACTGCAGGCTCCACATTTGCATGGACTAACTCAAATACCACAATCGGTTTAGCTGCCAGTGGTGCAGGAAATACTCCTGTGTTCACTGCAACAAATATTACTGCAACAGCAGTTACTTCAACAATTACGGTGACGCCTACTGCAAATGGATGCCCAGGAACACCTAGTACATACACCATTTCTGTTAATCCTACACCAATCACAACGGTTAATTCACCAACTATCTGCCCAACGCAAACTGCAACATTAACTGCTGCCGGTGCAACATCCTATACCTGGTCGGCGGGAACTACTGTTACTGGAATAACAACTGCAACTGTTACACCTGCCGGTACAAGCACTTACACCGTTACAGGAACTTCATTAACGTGTACTTCCACTGCTGTTGCAACGGTTACTGTCGGAGGATCTATTACACCTACAGTTAACTCTCCCACAATTTGTAATGGTGATATCGCAACACTTGCGGCAACCGGGGGGACAACATATACATGGACAGCGGGTGCTACAGCGTCAGGTGTAAATACGGCAACAGCTGCACCAACAACTACCACTTCATATACTGTTACCGGTACTACAAGTGGTTGTACAGGAACTGCTGTAGCTACGGTTACCGTTAATCCAATACCTGTTACTACTGTTAATTCACCAACAATTTGTAATGGTGTAACAGCTAATTTAACTGCTGCAGGAGCTACTTCTTATACATGGACTGCAGGTGCAACAACTACAGGAACTGCAACGGCAGATGCTGCTCCGTCAACTACCACAACATATACTGTTACCGGTAATTCATTAGGATGTACCTCTACTGCGGTGTCTACCGTTACTGTTAATCCTATTCCGGTTACGACTGTTAATTCACCGACTATCTGTCCGACTACTACCGCTACTTTAACTGCAGGTGGTGCGACTACTTATACCTGGTCTGCAGGTGCTACTTCTACGGGCGTGAATACAGCTACTGCTACACCTGCTGTTACAACAACTTACACAGTGACAGGAACTTCTTTAACATGTACCTCCACTGCCGTTGCTACCGTTACGGTTAGTCCCGGACTTGTTGTTAATGCAGGACTTAATGATACCGTTTGTTTTGGGGGCAGTGCTGTTTTAGGGGTTACCCCTAGTGGTGCCGGATATTTATATAACTGGACACCTGCCGCTACTTTAGCAGGTGCTACTTCTGCTACACCTACTGCTTCACCTGCTACTACGACTACTTACTCTGTTCTAGTCACTGATCCTGCCGGTTGTACAGGTACCAGCACTGTTACCGTTTATGCTGATCCTCAGATCACCATTGCCATTGCTGGTATTGATGTTACTTGTTTCGGGGCTTGCAACGGACAAACGATCGTGATCCCTGCAGGTGGTACTGCTGCTTATACATACCTTTGGTCTTCCGGTTGCACCGCTGCTTCCTGTACAGGTCTTTGTCCTAATACCTATTCTGTTACTGTTACTGATGCCTGGGGATGTACTGCGACTTCCAGCACTGCTGTTGTTCAACCTACGCTGTTAACCGCTGCTGTTACCGCTACTTCTCCTGTTACTTGTAATGCTGCTTGTGATGGTACTGCTACTGCTGCAGGTGCAGGTGGTACAATTGGTACCGGATATCTTTATTCCTGGAATTCTGTTCCTGCTCAAACTAATGCTACTGCTACTGCACTATGTGCCGGTACTTATACCTGTACCATCACCGATGCGAACCTTTGTACTGCTACTATTACGGCTACCATCACCGAGCCAACGCTTGTGGTGATTGCTCCGATTGCTTCGGCATCCATGTGTTTTGGTGGAACGACTACACTTACTGCTGCCGCTTCGGGTGGTAATCCGGGTGGATACAACTATGTTTGGTCTCCTGCAGGTACAGGAAGTACAGCCTCTGTTACTGTAAGTCCTGTCGGAACAACCGTATACACTGTCAATGCTTCTGATATACTTAACAACTGTCCTGCAGCGCCTGTTACGGTTACTGTTACTGTTAATCCTCCACTCTCTGTGGTGGCCAATGGTACGGCTTCTATTTGTCCGGGTGCTTCTACCAACATCTCTGCACTTGCTTCACTAGGTAGCGGTGGACCATATACTTATACCTGGGCCCCTGCCGGTACGGCTCCGGGAACACCTGTTTTAGTTTCTCCTGCTGTTACAACAACTTATACTGTTACGGCTAATGACGGCTGTTCACCGGCTGTTACAGCTACCGTTACCGTTACTGTTCTTCCTTTACCTGTTGTTGCTGTCGCGGCAAACATCACTTCGGGGTGTGAGCCGCTTTGTGTGAACTTTACTGATAACTCTACTGTTGCCGGTGGAGCTGTTGCTACATGGGCTTGGGACTTCGGGGATGGAACAACTGCTAACACGGCGACTCCATCGCATTGTTTCCCGAATGCAGGAAGTTATACCATCGGTTTAACTGTCACTTCTACTTTAGGCGGATGTACATCTTCAATTTCAAATGCAAACATGATCAACGTGTATCCTAATCCGGTGGCCAACTTTACCGTTCCGTCAAATACGAGTATCATTGATCCTGTTGTTATTTTTAGTGACAACTCTGCCTATGCTGCTTCATGGCATTGGGATTTTGGGGATCCTTTTGCAGGTGCGGACAGCACAAGTAACTTACAAAACCCTTCTCATATCTTTACCCAAGCAGGAACATATTGTGCTACACTGGCTGTGGTGAGTCCCTACGGATGTGTTGATACAACCACGCATTGTATCATCGTTGAACCTGAATTCACTTTCTTTATCCCGAATGCGTTTTCTCCGAATGGAGACGGTATCAATGATGAGTTTTTTGGTAAGGGTGATTACATTAAAAAGTTTGAAATGTCCGTCTATGACCGCTGGGGTAATTTGATTTTCTTCGCCGATGATATCAATAAACACTGGGATGGTAAAGCTAATCACGGTAGCGATTTTGCACAGCAAGATGT
>CANJPX010000114.1 GCA_947476185.1 Bacteroidota bacterium | reverse complement strand
CTGCTTCTCCTGGCTGGTCGCGGCGAGATTCAAGATGCCGTTGGGCTCCATCGCCACGAGGTCGCGAATGAGCCGCTGCAGCGTCTCGTTCTCGGCGAGGAAGTGGGTCTTGCGCAACTGCTCGTCGAGCCGTCGCACAAACGGCGCGAGGTCGTGGGCGAAGCAGGTCAACTGGCGCCCCTTCTCCACGCGCCGATCGATAACCTCGGCATTGCCGAGTCGCGCCAGCGGGACACGATGCGGATCCGCGACGACGGTCCAGGTCGAGTGCTGGGCGATGTCATCCAGGATGTCCTTCATCTCGCGCACCTGCGGCAGGTGTGCTGGACTCTTCTTCTGGAGCGCGGTGTGTACCAGCGCGGCCGCGGCCAAGTAGCTGCCAAAGAGCTGCTCCTCCGCCACCGGGATGATCTGGATCTGCTTCTGGATCTTGTTGAAACGGTACTCGCAGGTCGGCATCCACGGGCTCAAGGAGTGCATCTGCGCGCGAGCTACCGGCGTAGAACGAACCTCGAACGGATCCACAACGACGGTCAGGTGCGCCGGGTGCTCGCGCAGCTCCTGCTGAAGCGAGTCCCAACCAACCGGGTCGGGCTGCACGGAGAGCGTCAGAAGGCCCCGCTCCTCCGCAGCGGAGAGCCTCTCGCGGAGCGCGTCGTCGAGATCGTGTACCTCGTTCGCCCAACCGCGCGTGTCGGCCTGGGTGTAGCGGACGCGAAAGTGGATTCCCCAGAAGGTGTCGTCGGCGCTCGTGTTCTCCAGATCCAAGCGCTCGACCAGTTCCTCGATGAAGCGGGCGGGCTTCGGGAGGTTGATCAGCAGGATTTGGAGGCCAGGACGAACGAACGGTCGAAGCTTCGCCAGCCGCTGCGCCAACTCAGCGACCGTGCGCACGCCGTCGGCTTCAAGCATGCCGCGAGGGGCCTCGCGGAAAATTGGAAGTCGACCCAATGCCCCAGCCTGCCCGAGCATGAGCGGCTGGTCCGTCCCGGTGACCTGGCGCGGAAGGACGAGAACCTGAAGGACCTGGAGATCGTCAGCACACGCCTCCTCCACGGTGTCCACCTCGTGCTCGGACAGCACCGAGCCAAGCCCGAGGACCTCGCGAACGAGGGTGACGCTCCGCCAGAGGTACAGCGGGTGAAGGGGCGACATCACCGCCTCGATCTTCCCATTGTTCTTGTAAATGTAGAGTTCCAAGCACAGCATGTGCCCTAGCAGCCGTTCGGCCTCGAAGTCCGCTGCAGCCTGCATCTCGTGGTACGCCGAGTGCAACTGACGCAGCAGCTGGTCGTATGTGACGAGGTACTCCTCGACGATCTCCAGCAGCCCGGACTCGCCAGCGAGCGCCACTACCGGCGACACCGCCAACTCCGGCGCGTGCGGCACAATCGCCGAATGACAGGCCATCAGCTTCGTGAGCAGCTCGACAAGTCCAGCAGGGGCAATCCCCGCATCCGCGAACGCGACGAGGTCGGCCAGTAGCGGTTCCATGCCGAACGGTGTCCACGACTTGAACGCCGCAACCTCAGTGAGGGCGCCCGGCTTCTCGGAGGCCACCTCGATGATCCCGCCCCACTCCGCCTGGGTCGATCGTGAGCGCACCAACTCAAGCAACTCGCGATCGATCTGGACGAAGGACATCTCCTCAGACGTGGTCGCCTTCTTGACGTCCTGCGCCCCGGCACGAGCGTCGTCGTCGAGCGCGCTCTGGATGATCTGCTTCAACTCCTCGGCGATGTCACCCAACGGCGCGCGATCGTTCGCCAGAAGACGTCGACTGACGACTCGCTCGACCGGGACGCGTTCGACTCCGTTGCCGCGTCCGCCACCGCTCTTTCCCTGGACCTTGCCGCGCCAAAGCGTCTGCACCTCGGTGAAGTCGAGGCCGTCCAATTGGCCTCCGTCCGCGACCTTCCGTAGGCGGGCGAGAAGTCGGCCGGCGGTCGTCTTAGCAGTCCCCGCCAGCGACCGGCAGTAGGAGCGCACGCGCGACCAGTCTTCGTCAGAGGCGCGTCGCACCTGTCCGACGAGGTCACGGTTCTGCATCAGCCGACGCAGCAGTCGCTGTTCCGACTTCTCGTCCGCGAGGAAGGAATCCGGCAGCAGTCCGAGGATGTGCAGATGGCGCGGCGCCTCTGCGGAGCGCGCCGTGGGTAGAAGTTCGTCCAGTGCGAGCGCAAAATGGACCATGGAGACGAGAGAGATGCGAAGCGTTCGACCTCGCTCAAGAGCATCCCAGAGAGTACGCAGCCAAGTCACCTCGGCGGCGTCCCGCTGTTCGGCGCAGAGACGGCGCCCGAGATCGCGCTCATTCAGGCGTCGAAACTCTCTGAACGTGGCGGCCTTGGCGAGCGGACGATTGGTCACCAGGACGATCGTTCGCAGCGACTGATTGCGCCACCCCACTGCCGTCTCCTCGTCCGCGGAGAGGAGGTCCGCGAGCGAACTGAACCGGGCAATCGCGCTGCTCACGACCTCGTTCTCTCCGACGAGAGAGACTCTCAATTTCTTCGAGCGCGTGAAGCGAGCCTGCGCAAGCCCAGCGACGAGCGTCGGCATGTCGAGGGGCGCGATGTCCTCGACGATGACGCCAAACTCCTCGCGCTCGACCGCATGATCTAGTTCGGCGATGGTCAGCCGAGCGATGCGTACGGCGGCCGGTTCAGAGACAGGATTATCAGCCAGCATCGTTGTTCTCCATGAGCCCGACTACCGCCACGCTGTCCGCCATCTTTCGTGCGAGCCCCAACCCCTGCAGTCGGCTCAGAAATCGTTCGCTGTTTTCCGTGAGGTCTGCGCTGGAGACCGGCGTTCCGGCCGTCGCCAGAATCTGCGCGTCCTCGAGGCGACCACCGACGACGATCCGCCAACGTTCGTAGAGCGCGTCCAAGAAGTCGCGGTACTCGAGCGGTCGCCCCGAGAGATCGAACGTCGACGCTACGAGCACCTCCAACGTACGGTCCATCGGCACGAGGCGCTTCTGCGGATTCTTCTGCTGCGGATACAGCAATCCGCATCGCAACCCGAGCAGCCGAACAAATCCGTCGAGGCTCCGTCCACCGCTGCTGTCGAGCAGACCGACGAGCCTGCGCGGCAGTTCGATCTCTACCTCCGCGTCCGACTCCCGAAGTTCGTCCAGCGCGTCGATGAGTTCCTTGAGATTCGGACCGGCCTTGCCGCCCTTAAGGCCCACCCGAAAGACCTCTACCATGGCCCGCTCCGGGTCATCCGCCCACCGCCCCCCAGCAGCGCCAGAGACCTCTGACGCAGCGAGCGCGTCCGTCAACGTCCTGGCCATGTACTCGCGTGCATCCGAGAAGATGGCGGTCACACCCGTCTCGCTCGCCTCGGCGACTGCGGAGGCGCGCGAGTTCGATGCGTCGATCAGCAGAACCCGCCGCGGCAGGCCCGCAGTCTCTCTCGCGCGCGTCGCCGCGTGGAAGAAGACCGACATGGACGCGAGCAAGACCACTCGCTGGAGCGTCGCCATGGGGTTCGGCAGGACCTTGTCCTCGTACGCCGCAAGGTCGCCCGCAGCATCCCGCAAGCATTGCTCCACCTCGGACCGCTCGACTTCGTCGACCTGGAAGATGTCTCGGTCAGGGCGGCGGCGCGGATTCGTTCCATCCGTGAGCGGCACCAACACCGCGGTCAGATCGTCGACCTTCGACAGTTCCTTGTCGGGCATGGTGAGGTCTCGAAGAATGTCGAGGAGTCGAAGCCGCGCAGGCTGCCCCCACAAACGGTGAACGAACGCCCCCGCTTGTTCGTCAGAAGGATCACCAGTCACCGTCAACGCGGTGGGCGACGAAAACGACGAGAACTCTGGCGACTTGCCAAACGCAGCGCCGTCTGTCGCCAGAATGGTCCGGAGGAGTGGTAGCACTCGCGTCATGAGCACTGACCGCCGCAAATCCGTCTCCTCGCCGAGGCGGCCCCACCGCTCCTTGTTCCGCTCCAACATTCGCCGTGCGGCGTCGAGCCGATCCTCCGGCGTCTCCTTCGACGCCGTAGCGGCCATCAGATTCTTGAGATCGGTCATCCGTCCGACGAGTTGGTGCTCCTCACGGAGGAGCGCGTTGGCGATGTGCACCGGTTTGATCTTCCCTTCCATCAACCCGTACCCGTGACGGCGGCGAAGCGCTTCGCCGATGATCTCTCGCAGTTGGGCTTCCATCACTCCCCCTTCACTGTGCGCTGTCGTAGCGGCGCTGGCTGAGGTCCACGCGGATCTTGACGTTGAGGTCCGACTGCGGATCCAGAAGCTCAATCGTACGCACGTGCGAGTTCACCTCTGCGTGTCGAGCCAGCGCGTCGTTGAACGCCACCAGGCGTCGGTCGATCTCGTCCGCCTGCTCGGTGACACCTGCGGAGATCAACGTTCCAAGCAAGCGACGATCGATGAGAAGGCTCGCGAACCTGATGTTGTCCGGTGGCGCCAACAGCAGGTGATCGATCGCCTGCTTTCCGAACGCGGCGTGCAGTGCTGGCGCCAGCTTCGGCCTGAACAGTCCAAGCCGCAAGCTCGACACGTCACGCCCGGAGACCATCGCCCTTCCCTGCGCCCGCGGCGAATACGAGAGCCGCGTCCACAGCCGCAGGCGGTCCGGCTGCGCGCGGTCGGGTGCGTTCCACCAGCCGTTGATCAACGAGATGAGGCGACCAATGCGAGCCTGAGTCGCCGATCGCGCATCCTGGAGTTCATGGAACCACCGATCGGCGTGCGTCGCGTGTCCCAGGCGTCCATCCGCATGCTCAAAATACCAACGACGCTTGAGCGCGGCGAAGGAGTCCGACGCGCCCTGTCCCTCGACCTCCTGCACCTCGTCGAGGTTTCGAATGGTCGGCGGCAGAAGTTCATGTCCAGCGAACTCGTCGGCGTTGACTTGCCCACGCCAGAGTCGCTCATCGGTTCGCGCGTCCGTCTGCCGCACTGGATCGAGACCGAGTTCAAGGTTCTCGAAGATCGTACCCTGACCTTCAAAGGCGTTCCAATAGTAACGGGTCTGTTCAGACGCTCCGTCGCGGGCCAACTCGGCGCAGGTGCGTCCTCCAAAGATGAGGAACGAGCCATAGGACAGAACTTCGCGGAAGGTGGCGCGCACTCCCCGCTCGGCCACGCGGTCCACCAACTTCACCAAACGCTCTCGGACGCGATCAGTGCGTAGCATCGTCCGGTTGTACTTGACCGGGCACGACGCAGCCGCAGGGCAGGACACGCACCCCGTGTACCAAGCGTCGTCCGTCAACTTCTGGATGATGTTCATGACCAGGTCGGGCGCGAGCGTGCGCCGCATACTCAAGTCCATGACGACCGTTGCGCCGATCTCCGGCCGATACCGGCCTTCGTCTTCATCTTCGTCTTCGACAGGCACGTAGCGGAAGAGAGACAGCAATTCGTTCCGAACGTCGTCAAGCCAGACGTGCTCACGTCGATACGTCCGTATCAACTCCACCAGAGGCCCCTCGTTGATCGCGATGCAAAACGGTCGCCCCGCTGCACGAGCGGCGGCCCACCGGGTGATCACATGCTCCTGTGCATGTTCACTCGCATCGACGATGACATCGGCACCTGCCTTCTCCAGGTCGGACTCGAGGAGACGGATGGTGTGCGTCTTCCCGTCCCCGGCGTTGCCCGTGATCACCACGGACCCCCCGGCCTGGACAATTCGGCGCACAACAGCGTCGAGACCCGTCTTCACGTTCAATTCGCGGAGCCGCGACAACTTGACGTTATCCGAGTACCCGCTCTCGTCGCGGTACAGCTGCCTGATGAACTTGATCTTCTCATCCTCGACGATGTTCTGCATGCGCCGATCCTCTTCCTTCTGGCGCGGCGGGAACAGGGCAATTTGCCCGCCAGGCGGATTTTCGGGAATCAACCGAGAGACACGCTCGGTCAAGGGGGTGGATTGACCCACCGCGTCAAGGGCGGGACGGTGGTCGAGGCGACTCGCGAGCCAACGGGAGCGCCAAAACGAAGCAATCTCGCCGGTCGCACCCTCGGACTCCGGCACTGAGAAGTCCGCGTGCCTATCGATGCCGAGAAGGAAGCGCTCGGTGTTTCGTGCGAGTGAGACGCCGTAGACGATCCGCTGGGATCCGTGGTTCAGAACATCGGTCCTCTCCAACCCGAGCGCCGCGAAGCCTTCCCGGAGTTGCCGAAGTTTTGGACTCTGGCCCTCACCAAAGATGAAATTGACGTTCCGATATTCGCGCACGGCGGAGGTCAGTTCCTCCAATGCTCCTTCGGTCTCGTGGCTGAGGTTCGGGGACCCGTACCCCTTCGATTCGCCA
The DNA here is from genome assembly GCA_947476185.1 of Bacteroidota bacterium. Classification (GTDB taxonomy): domain Bacteria; phylum Bacteroidota; class Bacteroidia; order 2-12-FULL-35-15; family 2-12-FULL-35-15; genus 2-12-FULL-35-15. Next base: position 2,430 of record CANJPX010000114.1, on the reverse strand, counting down.
AGATACGCGAACGACACTGCTGTCTGCTGCCCGCTCACGGCCGTCGCAGGAAGTGAGACGCGGTTGTATTGCGACGAGTGGTGCGTATACAGGCTCGTCGTACCGAGGAAAACCAGGCATGGTTCCTTAACGATCGGCCGTCCCGCCATTTGGCTCGCGATGATGCTCTGACCGTCGTCATACCGCGTCGCGTAGTCACGCCGAACCTGCGGGCTGGCCATCATCAGGCAGGCAAGTTTGCCGCCGAGGAGGTGGTTGTACGGCGCGACCGCGCCGCACACCGTGATCTCCATCATGGCCGTCGCGGAGAACCGCTTCTTCAATTGGCGGATCGCCGCACCGAGGCTCCAGTGCTCCTCGTCGGTCTCGTTCAACTGCCCGAATGACCGAGCCTCCCGCAGGGTCCGATACGCTCGAAGCAACTCTCGCGCCGCACGTGCCCGCTTGGCGCGAAACAGCGGCGTACGGGCCATGGTCACAAGGTCGATCGACGACGCCTTCACGACACGTTCGGCACCTGAATCCTCGTCGTCGACGTCCTTCAGGTGACTGAGACGGGCGTCCACAGATTGCTCCTCGATACGGAGCAGCCGATCTAGCAACTCGTCGGAAATCTCGTCCGGGATGCCACCAGGAAGCGGTAGATCGTCCAAGTAGAGCTGTCCAAGATCCTCCGCGAGGCGCGCGCGCAGCGCATCGAGGACCTCGCCTTCGGTCGCCTCCCCGCGCCGCACAAGGGCCGCGATCCCGTCGCGCGTCCACCCCAGCGCGTCATCACGGCACGTCAACTGCATGACGGTGTTCCCGAGCGCCGTGATCCCCATCACCGGATGGTTCGGTTGGGCGGCGTCGCGAACCAGGTAGAACAAGTTGCGGCCGGGCGTACTTCGGTAGCGCGTCGTCCACGCGTGCCGAAAGTAGCGCCAAATGTCCATAAGGCGGATGCCGGAGTGCTCGTCCCGCACATCGGGGACGACCAACTGCAGATACGGCTGACAGACCTGCGCGAGGTGTACTGCCCGCTCCTCGCGGGGCATCGCAGCGATCGGCTCCAGTTGCCGCAGCAGGCGACGGCCGTCAGCGATGAGTTCCGTTACTGGCATGCAGTTCGAAAATCTGGTCGGTCGTTCGAGCGACATGATGAAGCGGCGATTTGACTGCTCGCGAAGTTGGTCGTCGCGCCCGAACTCAAGCTGTCGCCGTGTGACATCCTTCGAGTCCGCCTGATCGGACATGCCGGGCCGCACGTATACCCAGGTAGCGTCCGCACGAATCTGCCAGCCCATGGCAGACAGGTCGCGAAGAACGAGCGCCGCCACGCGAGTGCGGCCGGCGATTAGGCCTTCGCCCGGCGTCGTCCGGGCGACGTCGTTCAGCGCGTGAGCGGCGTCCATGCCACCCAGCGAGGCCGCACACCGAAGACGCGCGTACATCGAACCATTGTCATCAAGGCGCGGCGCGAACACTCTCCAATCGGTCGGTTCCGCCGGACCCCGCTGCTTTCGGCCAACGCCGTCAGCGCCCGGACGAGCCACCGCTACGGTCCCGATGCCGTCCGGCACGGGAGTTCGTGAGCCCCGCTGGTCACTGCTTCCGGGTTCCATCTATGGGTCTTCCGAGGTGTCGAGATCGCGCTGGGAGCAGCCAGCCGCGCGCGTGGCTGACACGCCGCGATCGCCGGGTCGCACGATAACGTAGGAGCCCATACGGAGCGACGCATACACGTCGTGATCGGACCCAGTCGCCCCCGCAGGACGCCACGAAGCGCCGATACCAAGAGGCGAGCGCGCATGGCCGTGGCTCGCCTTCGGTCGAATCGCACGCGACTGGCAACCGATCGCCCGACCAGACCTGCGAACCGGGCCGCCCTACCCCCTCGCCGAGCCCATTCCCGGCGAGGGAGCCCGATGACCTTCCGGTCACCGGTGCGGGCCGCTCCCCGGCCGCGCAGTTGCGACAGCGGCGTCCGGGGTGACGACAAGCTTGGTGCGGACGACGAAGGCCCGCGCGTGCTCGACGCGGACCAGCCGCTCGGCCTCGCGCTCGGCCGCCTCCTGGTTGCAGTTCCCCTCGAACTGGAGCATCCCCGCGCGCTCCTCGAAGGCCTCCCGCCACGGCTCCGGCCAGCGGCAGACCTCCACCGGAAGACTCGTCCCCGAGCGCACCAACGCGACCAGCGCCGGTCGGCAGCGGCCCGCCGCCGCGCGCAGCTCGGCCGACAGCGCCCCCGCCGGGGCCCGGAACCTGAGCGCGTCGCCCTCGGTCCAGAGCACGGCGCCCGCCTCGACAAGCGCGACGATCACGTCGGCGGGGGTCATAGCTCCCCCTCGTCCCAGCCCGACTCATCCTCGGCGTCGGGTGACGGGTGGCGGATGGGTGACGCATGATCCGAGGAGGTCGTCTCCTGGATCGCCACGTCGTTCGTGTAGG
>CANJPX010000113.1 GCA_947476185.1 Bacteroidota bacterium | reverse complement strand
GATTCACCATGGGTTCATCCTTTTTAGTTTATTTTTATTGAATTGTTAAAAAACTCTGATAGAATCTATCAGAGTTTTTTTGTGATCAAAAATGAAATTAATTTTTAATAAATCGTGTGGAAGATTCTTTCCCTTCTTTTGAAATGGCCTTAATTACATAAAAGCCTTTCGCAATTGGGTCAAATTGAAAACTTTTTTGCTCGGAAGAATTAGAATATACAATATTGCCGATCATATCATAGATGATAAGAAAGGCGATATTATTGGAGGTAATAATATTTACAATATCATTACTCGGATTTGGAAATACTTGAACAAATGAATTTTCAAGAACGCTGTTGTCAATTGATATGATAGTAGAGTAAAAGAAATCGCCATTAAAATCAACTTGTTTCAATCGGTAGTAATTTAATCCATTCAATGGATTTGCATCAAAATATTCATAATTCTTAATAGATGTAGCGTTTCCTGCTCCATCAACAGTTGCGACCGTGTTAAATTCTATTCCATCACTGCTTCTTTCAAGATTAAAGAAATCATTATTCGTTTCTGTTGCCGTTACCCAGTTTAATTGGTTTCCATTACCAGAAGAAAATCCTATAAATGAAATAAGTTCAATAGGGAGTGGGTTGGTGGAATTAGGACTTGAAAAGGTAAATGGCATTATTGTACCTGTTGTAAATGTATTTGCAATATTTGAAGTTATGTTACCTGTAATTCCAGCAGTAATAATGCCTGTTGCGCCTCTGTCATTCCACATTCCTCCATCATATTCTGCCACATGCAAATTGGTTGTCGTTGGGGATGGTATTACACTACCAATAAATGTGGATGATGAATTATTCTCCCAATATAATTTAACTGTAGGAGTGGTTGTACCCGATACACGTGTTAAATCCCAATATTCTCTATAACTGACATGGTTTACACCCGAACCATTTGTATTGCTAACAACTTGATTAATTACCCCAGGGCCAGTATAATCCAGTTTATGGTATTCTGCTGTAAAGGCGTCAGTAGCTGAAGCCGAATTCGTGATGCTAATTCGGGCCCATTTAGAAGTAGCTAAAGGAGCAGCATAAACGTCACCCGTTGGAAAAATAAAAGGGATAGCAGAAAATCCTATTTTCTTTATTGGACCATCAACAAAAGACAGAGACGATCCTCCGGCTGGTAATATTATTCCTCCATTATCTACTGTGATTAATGTCCCTGTTGAGGTAATAATGCGTCCGTTTGTCAAGGCGAGTGTCCCAATCGTGGAAGTTGATTGAGTTAGAGTAACACCTCCAGTACCTAAAGCCAAAGTATTATAGATCGTTAATACAGAATTTGATGTTAATGAGGTTGGTAAGCCATTGCCTGTGACTTGAGCTGCTGTTCCATTGTATGTATAGCTTGCATCAGGGTTGAAATTTCTTGAACCAGTTACCTTGATACATCCCAATGTAGACGATGCGGATGGCAAAAGCGTAATACCTTCGGAGTGTTTAGTAACTATTTTTGCTCCGGCATTTAAATCAAAAGCTCCAGCACCAGTTGCAGCATCTGTAACAGAATTTGTAGTCAGGTCTAAAGTCGCATTAGAAAATACAGTCATTTGTCCCGAGATCTTTAATGTACCCAAAGCAATGACTTGTAATTCGTTATCAGTAACTAACGTATTTGCTGGATTATCATATATATTAAAGGAAGTTCCCGAATTTACAATAAATGTATTTGCAGCAGGGATAGTAGAAATGGCAGAAAGATTACCATCCTGTATAATGTTAAATTCTATTGTTCCCGTAAAACCATAAGTACTTTGAAGTGTTTGAGTGTATGCATTTGTTCCATCAATGTTAATGGTTGCAATCGCAGCTGGAACGGCAGAAGTTCTTTTGAAGGATGCAGCAGCAGAAGTATGTACAAAATTCTGGGCAACATTTATTGTTCCTGTTCCGCCTCCGCCTGTTCGTGTAGAAGAAGTTAGATCAATCATCCCATCAGAAACTGTGAAATGGCCTTCTACATCTAATAATCCATTCGCGTCTGATCCTGCACCAGAGCTAGAACAAAGATTGAATGATGTTGTTGCTCCACTCATTGTATAATTACCTGAAACTGTAATAGTCCCATTTCCGCCACCTGTGGTAACCGAACTGGAGGTAACATTCGTTGTTCCAGCGGATATGCTACAATTTCCGATAACCGCAATTAATCCATTCGAACCTAAGGAATTAATACCCGTACTTGTGTTTAAATTTATATTCCCTCCGGAAATATTCAAATTACCTAAAATATTAATTGTTCCATTCCCGCCATCAGAAGTTACACTTCCTGGTGTAAGATTAAGTGTTCCTCCTGATATTGTGAAACCTGCATTTGCATTTATTGTTCCATTGCAACCTGTTGTTGCTACATTAGAAGTAGAGCCATTTATTGTACCACCTGAAAGGGTCATTAATCCACCACAAGTTACGATACCATTTCCTCCTCCGACAGTCCTAGTGCTAGAGCACAAATTTAATGTTCCACCTGATATTGTCAAGGAGCCTGTAACATTGAGATTACCATTTCCACCGCTTCCATTACCAGTACTTGTCGATAAATTTACGATTGCCGTATTGGAAATAGTCATATTCCCTCCAGATGTAAATGTTCCTGAACCTTGCCCACTTGATATACTCGGACTATTACTTAAAGTTAATGTACCTCCTGAAATTGATGTTGTTGAACCAACAGTAATATCTCCATTTCCATTAGCAGCAGCTGATCCACTTGTGTTTTCTGCAATAATAACAGTTCCCCCAGTTTGAGTATATGTTCCAATTATATTAATTGAAATGTTAGATTGGTTACTTCCAACCGGGCCAATTGTCCCAACAAGAATTCCTCCAGAAATAGAGAAATTTCTCCCTATAGATGGTGGAGCTAATAAGCTGCTAGTTTTTAGAACGAGTCTTCCCCCTAGTGTTCCGGTACTTAATAAAGTAAAGTCAGATCCAACTAGAGTTCCCTTAAAAAGCCCCGCTAAATTAATATCCACGGCTAATTGCCCAGTAGTATTCCAGATAAAATGACCGAAAGTTTGGTTGATCCCGAAAGGTCCTGCACCCGTATTTCCGCAGGCCAAAATTTCGCATGTAGAAGTTACGTTCCAAGTTGCAGTTGGAATTGTTCCGACAGCAGAAATAAAATTATGTTTATAAAAACTGCCCGCACCATTATTAAGCGCTCCTGTGGTATTAATTGTTCCAGAATTTGTAATGGTACCATTGTTTGAAATTGTTTTAAAAGCATTTATCGTTATAGTCCCAATATTATTTATTGTACCTGTCGAAGAATTTGTGAAGGCGTTGGCACTTGCCTGGGTTATTGTAGCTCCGGTTGCATTATTTAAAGTTAAAGTGTTACTGAAAATACCATTATTAGTAAAAGTTGAATTGTTGTTTATTGAACCATTATTTATTATGCTGCCTGTTGCTAAAGTTGCACTATTGGTTAATATCCCATTGTTGGTAATTAGTCCTATAAGATTATTGGTTAACGCTATTGCAGCATTAGTTTGTAATGTCCCTCCAGAATTAATAACAATACTCGCTGAATTTGAAAAACTAACTGAAATACTAACAATATTCGGTGATTGTATGGTAATTGTACCACTTGCTGCCGAAGGGGAGCTTGCGGCTGCAATCCATGAAGTTCCATCGTAAGTTTGCCATGTTGTAGAAAGATTCCAATTGGTACTGGCAATCGAACGATAATCACCAACACTTTGCCCTAAGGAACTTGAAGTAATCAAAATAAAAAAACATATTACGAGAAGAAGCTTTTTCGATTTTAAAAAAGTCATTTAAAATGAGAGATTATTAATAAAACATTTTCAGGTGTTTCAAAAATAACTCTTTTTTAAATATGTCTGACAAAAGGAAGGTATTTATATGGTAAATGGCATATATTTATCGATGTTTAGATTTTTGATAGGTGTAGTGTAGGAAAATTATTATTTTCCTAAGCTACCAAAAACACGTTTCAAAATATCTGTTACCTGTGCAACAGGATCCTTTCGGATCTTTTTCTCTTCATCTGCGATCAGCTTGAAAAGTCCTTCCATTGCTCTATCTGTGACATATGCAGTTAAATCCGGGTTTTGTTTTTCTACAAAGGGAACTTTATTATAATTATTGATAATAGGATTCCAATATTTTGTAAGTTCAACCTTATTGATTGCATTTTGCACCACAGGAGTAAATTTTGTTCTTAATTCAGCTGTTGTTTTGTCTTTTAGGTATTGGGTGGCAGCATTATCTGCTCCTTTTAAAATAGCAAATCCATCCCCAATACTCATTCCTTTGATAGCATTTATAAAAACAGGGGCGGCATCCTTTGCTGCTTCTTCAGCAGAACGATTTAATGTCATCTCAAATTTTTCAAGCTGGGAAGTCATCCCTAATTTGATTGCCCAATCTTTTACTTTTTGCGCCTCAGGTGGAAAAGGAATAAACAAAGTAGGATTTTTATAAAAGCCATCCACTTTTGAGGCGAAGGCACTCGAATTATTTGTACCGACAGTTAAAGCTTCTCTCAATCCATTAATAACCTCATCATTTGTTAAAGGATTAGCTGCCGGAGCAGTTCCTGTATTTACTGCATTCTTTGCGGCATCAGCCGTTTGCTGCAATTGTTGGGTCGTACATGCCATTATTGTGAACCCAATAAAAAATAGAGTAGGCAGAAGTGATTTTTTCATAGTTAGATTTGTTTTAGTCATCTCGATAGAAATGAAGAGCTTATTTTATTTCAAAGGATAATAAAGTTTCGTTTTCCATGGATGCATCCAATTTGTCTCCAATTTGAACAGGGCCAACACCTTCCGGTGTTCCTGTGTAAATAAGGTCGCCTTTTTTTAATGTAAAGAATTTTGAAACATAGGCAATTAGTGCATCAAAAGTGAAAAGTAGGTCTTTAGTGTTTCCTTTTTGCACTCGTTTTCCATTAATGTTTAACTGAAAGTTTATGTTATTTAAGTCAGCAATTTTTTTCTTTTCAATAAATTTTCCGATGGGAGCGGAGCCATCAAAAGCTTTTGCTTTTTCCCATGGCAACCCTTTTTCTTTGCATTTCAATTGAATATCACGAGCCGTAAAATCAATTCCTATGCCAATTTCATCATAATATTTATGTGCAAATTGAACATCAATATTTTTACCTGGTTTGTTTATTTTTAAAACTAATTCAACTTCATGATGAATTTCTTTTGAGAAATCAGGGTAATAAAAAGGTAAATTATTTTTAATAATAGCAGTATCCGGTTTTAGAAAAAAAATAGGCTCAGATGGCACTGGAGAATTCATTTCTTTCGCGTGCTCAGCGTAATTACGACCAATACAAATAATTTTCATACAATCAATTTTACTTTTACGATTCAAGTAAACCTTCAATATCTATCTATTGAATGCCATTCTTAATTTTATTTCAGTTAATATTTTTTTAGTATACAAAGGGAAGTCACCGTTCAGCATCCAGGAGTAATAAGAAGGCTCGTCTTTAAACACTTGTTCAACAGCCTTTCCAATGTGTTTTCCGAAATTAAATACTTCAACTCCTTTATCATTGAAAATGATTCGTCCTGCCAAGTCAGCATTTTTATTGATGTTGGTGAATTCGTGTAAAGCTTTGATATCATTTTTTACAGGAATTGATTTTATCCCTTTCCTGTCTTCAAATTCCACGCCATCATATTTTTCAAGTTGAGCTAAAAATACTTCATACGTTGCTTCAATATCAGCTTCTGCACTATGAGCATTGATAATTTCCTTTCCGCAATAAAATTTATAAGCAGCTTTTAATGTTCGCTGTTCCATCTGATGGAAAATGTTTTGGACGTCAACAAAGCGTCTTCCTTTTAGATCAAAATCGATTTCTGCACGTAAAAATTCTTCAACTAAAATTGGAATATCAAATTTATTGGAGTTATATCCTGCAAGGTCACAGTCCTTTAAAAACTCAGCTAAGCTTTTTGCGATTCCTTTAAATGTTGGTTCATTAGCAATGTCTTTATCGTAAATCCCATGGATTTCGGATGATTGAACTGGTATCGGTATTGTCGGATTAATTCGTTTAGTCTTGATCTCTTTTGTTCCATCAATGGCTATTTTTAAAATTGAGATCTCTACGATTCTGTCTGATGCAACATTTACTCCGGTTGTTTCTAGGTCAAAAAATGCTATCGGTCTGGTTAAGTTAGGTATTACCATTATTGTAGGAGTATAATTATTAAGGAAAAAAATATCTATTTCTGAAGTGTAAAAAACTTTTTACTCTCATTTTGACCGATTCCGATATCGAAAATGAAAAAGGAATCCGTTAGTGTTTTGTATCCATCTGCCTCAATCGTGATTTCGTATTTACTTGGCGTCAAGGCCATAATGAATTTGCCTGTGGAAGGATTAGGATTGTACGTTTGATCAGGTACATCTTTGTTTTTTAAATCTTTAATGGTAACAAAAGGAATTACATTTTTAGTACTATCCGATGTAGAAATATAGCCTTGTAATACCGTAGTTCTATCTTCTGTATCTTCAAATTTTACTCGATAAAGATCTAGGTCACCATAACCACCATCTCTGACAGCTGAAATATAAGCTACCCTGTTATTCTCAGTAAATGATATACTTCTGTCGTCTCCAACTGAATTTATTGGGTATCCAAGATTTTTGGGAGTCGTCCAAGTATTTTCTTCTTCATTCCATGTCGACTGAAAAAGGTCGTAATCACCCATTCCTGCGTGTCCTTGGGATGAGAAATAAAGTGTTTTTCCATCAGGAGCTATTTGGGGGAAATCTTCACTATATTTTGTATTGATATTCGGACCTAGGTTTTGAGCCTTTGCCCACAAGCCGTTTGGTAATTTTCTAGACATGTAAATATCGGTTTCTCCTAATCCTCCATCTCTTTTGCTTGCAAAAAATATTATGTTGCCATCAGGATTTATTGAACCTGCCGTTTCAAAATCTGAATTAACATTACTATTTAACTTTTTCATTCTTTGAAAAATATTAGCTCTGTTCATGGAGGAGTAGATGTTTCCCAAGCTATCTATATGGTCAATATACATCAACATTGTTTGTCCATCAGGTGTAAGTCCTACAGCCTGTTCATCGTATCTCGTATTGATCGTGCCTCCCAGATTTTTTGGTTTTGTCCATACATCATTTACAGGCAGCGACAAATAAATATCAGATGAATAATATCCATCAACTTCAACTTGACCTCCAACATTGTCTTTTCTTCTTGAAGTAAATATTACAAATGATTCATTCGCAGGGACAAAGGGGTAATAATCCGGGAATTCTGAATTAATCTCTTTCCCAAGGTTTTGAAAACTAACATTTACTGGATGCTTTACATACTCTTTTCCATTTTCACAAGTTTCTATTTGATGCTCAATTTTCTCCAATTCCTCACCCTTTAGGGAACCTTTATATGTATTATAAGCCTTAATCGCATCATCAAATCTGCTGGCGTACTGATAGGCTAATCCTAAGTGATATAAAACCTGTTTTTCAGGTTTGGAAGCTTTACTTGCATATTCTAGGTAAGGTATTGCAAGTGTTTTATTAATATTAGTATATAGATAACAAATGCCAAGTTTGTAATTGTAATCCTCATTCTTTGGTTCTTGTTTTAGAAGTTGTCTATAAGCAGGAATAGCAAATAGAAAATTGTTATGCGAAAAATGTTCTTTTGCATCTTCTGGATCAATTATTTTTGATGTTTTTGGTTGTGCGGAAATGTTGCCCAAAAGCAAAAATGCAAAAGCAAAAAATAGAATTATTTTAAATAAAAATGAAGAAAAATTATTCACCGCTTATCTCTTTATTGTACTTCTAGTCAAGTTTGGTACCAAAGTACAAAAAATGTTTTTTTAATGAAAGGATAATTGTGAAAAAATGCAAAAATGCCCGTTATATTAATAACGGACATTTTTACAATTAACAGTGTGTTTTTTTAGTAAGCAGAGACTTTTATGTATTGATATTTTTCATACTCCGCTTTGTTGATCAAATAATCCATATTATATTCAGGACCGGATACAAATGATTTCACCTTTACAAAAGTAATTTTTGACGCATCAATCCCTTTTTCTTTTAGGGCCGCTATAATTTGAGCTTTAGCTTTTTCAGCACGATCGATAGAAAGGTCTTTATTTGACTTATACGCTCTGGTAGGTACTTGGGAAGCGCATGAGGTTAAATTAATGTTGATGCTTCCATTCTTAGTTGCCAATGCTGCTAAATTATCAATGTATTCTTTGAATGGCCCATCTAATACATCAATTTCTGTTACATTATACTTGAAGAACATTTGGAAATTCAATTTGTTTACACTAGCTAATTGCTCATGTGAAACATTTTTTTGATCATGTTTAAGTGGAGGAACAATATTTTTTATGTTAATATTTTCTGCAGCAGTATTAGTATTATTAGAAGTAACAACTGCAGCTTTAGGTAAATGTTTAGGATTTGTTACATCCTTTACAGAAGTTTTGCTATCCGAACTGACAGTTGAAGGTGTATCATTAGTTGGAGTAACTTCAATTGGATTATTAGTTGCAATAGGTTTTGAAGTTGTTGTTTGCTAGGATTTGTTACATCCTTTACAGAAGTTTTGCTATCCGAACTGATACTTGAAGGTGTATCATTAGTTGGAGTAACTTCAATTGGATTATTAGTTGCAATAGGTTTTGAAGT
>CANJPX010000112.1 GCA_947476185.1 Bacteroidota bacterium | reverse complement strand
GCAGAAAAGAAGAAAGATATTCGCGATAAAATTATTCGAGCCAATAGCCTTAAAGATATACAGACACTCGCTAACGATGATTATAAAGACCCTAACGAAGAGAGTGTTCATAAAGTAGAACCTTTAGAAAGTTATGATCCAAACCTTATCCCGACGAGTACCATCGAATATGAATCTCATGGCGTTTATATCGAAAATCCAAAGATATTAACAATAGACGGCGTACACGTTAATAATTTGGTAAGAGGTAAAACCTATCGTTACACCTATACTGTAAACTTTATTAAGCCAGCGAATAACGTGTCTTTTGGCATGTTAATTAAAACAACTTCAGGTGTGGAATTAGGGGGGGGTAGTTCTTCTAATTTTAATAAAGATAGCTTGGCTTTTGTTAATGCAAGTTCAACGTATCAAGTGGAGTTTCGATTTTGCTGTTCTTTAAATACGGGCGTTTATTTTTTAAATGCAGGTGTATTGGGGAATATTGAGGATAACGAAACTTACTTGCACCGTTTAATTGACGTCGCAATGTTTAGAGTATTACCTGATGCAGAGCATTTGGCGACAGGTGTGGTTGATTTTGGTTGTTTCCCTGAAATTGAATTACAAGAGTAATAAAGATGCGAAAAGCACCTAATAGATCAACCCAGCAGGGAAGACAAAAAATAAAAACAGAAGATAAGCAAAAGATGGGTCAACTTAAAAATTCTAGATTAATCGTTGTATTAGGTATGCATCGCAGCGGCACTAGCGCTATCTCTGCTGGGTTACAAGTAATGGGTGGTGCCTTTGGTGATAGATTGTTGCCACCTGTCGAAGGTGATAATGAGAAAGGCTATTTCGAAGATATTGATCTTAATGCGCTTAATATTGAAATTTTAAATGCAATTAGCAGTGATTGGAACAATCTAATTGCAATTACAACAGTCGATATAGCTAATTTACGTAAACAGGGGTATTTTCTCCGCGCGGCTACTTTATTACGTCAAAAAGTAGTTATGAATGAACCAATATTTTGCTTTAAGGACCCTCGAGTTGCAAAATTATTGCCATTTTGGAATGAGGTATTTGACCGCTGTAAATATGAAGTAAATTATGTACTTGCTGTGCGTCATCCACTCAGCGTAGTTAAGTCTTTAGCTAAACGAGATGGTATGAAAGCAGAGCAGGGTTATCTACTGTGGTTACTGCATATTATGACAAGTTTGGTGTTTTATGCCGACAATAAGATTGTAGTTGTCGACTATGATCGTTTAATGCAATCACCAGATAATGAATTAAATCGTATTGCAACCGTTTTTGATTTAAAAATTGATTTAACAGCCTTAGAAAGCTATAAAACTGAATTTTTAGATAATGAGCTACGTCATACTTATTTTGAGTTAGCGGATTTATTTTTAGATGAGGCGTGTCCACCTATCGTACGTGAAATTTATTCAGATTTGCTAGAGGTAGCGGCAGATAAAATACAAATAAATGACGATACGATAAGAGTCAATATTATTCGCTGGTGGAAAGAATATGAGCAATATAGATGCCCTCTTGTTTTAGCAGATCGACTTTTTTCAGAAAAAAAAGTGCTGACACAGCAGCTTGTCGCAAGTGAGAGGCAAATAGATAATTTAAGTCATACAGTCCAGGATAAAGACCTACGAGTACACAATGGTGAAGCAGAAATACAAAAACTATCGCAGCAGTTGGTCGGGCAGAGTCAAGGGATTACTGAGCGAGAGTGTCAAATCGCCAGCTTAAATTTAGCTGTAGAGGCGAAAGTCGCCAAAATTGGTGACTTAGAACAGGCGGCACAGGCACGCAACCAGCAATTAGAAGCCGTTAACAAAACCTTAGCGGATGTTGAAGGACAAAAAGCCAGCTTAAAATTAGCCGTAGAAGCCAAAGATGCTCAAATTGGTGATTTAGAACACACGGTACAAGCACGTAACCAGCAAATAGAAGCCGTTAACAAAACCTTAGCGGATGTTGAAGCGCGCATGGCCAGTTTAAACGTAGTCGTAGAGGTAAAAGATAGCCAAATTGGTGAGCTTGACTTAGCCCTAGAGCATCAAGAAAAATACATCAAACTACTTAAGCAAACCTTAGTTGATAGTGATAAATTAATAGGGCAATATGTAGAAGAGAAAAATCAATTAACGGATGTTATTACCAGCGCCCTCTTTGCTCTTGGGGCAGATGAAATGAGTAAAACTACAATGACGGAAAGCGAGAAAATGGGATCTGCTTATGTCAGCGTAATATAATGGATTGAGTATAGTACCCCCCACTTTTTATAATAATCTGATAGGAAATAAAAATGAAAAAACTAATAGTTATACTTGCTTCGCTGTTGATAGTGGCTTGTGATGAGTCTAGTAACACAGCAACTAAGGAACCAACCACTAAAGCGGCCGGCGTACAAACCCCTGCGCCAACTAATACCGTATTTGAATCAAAATTTTGTTACATTGATACGCCGAAAAAGGGCGTAGCAAGCGCTATCATTAATGTGGTTGGCTGGGTATTTGATGAGCGATCAGGCACGGCACCTGACAAGGTGCAAGTGCAGTTTACAACTGAAAATGGACAGCTTTATAAAACATTTGATGCTTTACGCGGCACGAAACGCCCAGATGTGGTTAAGGCTTTTAATCAACCAGGTGCAGAAATGTCAGGTTTTGGATTAAGCATACCTGCAAACACAATGGCGCCAGGTATTTATAATGTAGGTATTTTGCAAAATACGGCTACGGGTACAACGTCTTGTCATAATGGCAATAAATTTGAAGTTGTTGATAATGCGGCAGCCGTGCAACCCCCTGTGGCGGCGGTTACTGGCACGACGCCTCCTGCAGAAACTAAAGCCTTAGTAGAGGGAGCCGCTGCCGCTGTGGCGCCTAGCAAAAAAACAACAAGTACTAAAAAGAAAGCCAAGCCAGTGCAAGACAAAATTATTGAATAACAGCAGTAAGCAGTCAGTATTATTTGGATAAAGTAATGTAAGGGGCTAATTAAATAGCCTCTTACATTAAGTAAACAAAAAACAATAATTAAGGCAATGTATGACAAGTGTGTTTGATGAACAGATTTATAGAGCGGCTAATCCAGACGTAGCAGTGGCAATTGATCAGGGTGAGTTTAGATCTGCGCTTGAACATTTTGAAAAAATCGGTCGAAAAAAAGGATTAATTTCCAATGCGACACACTTTATTATAGAACTTGTAAAACAAGTTAAAGCGTTAAAGTCCGAATTGATTACTTATGAAGCCCAGTGTAGTAAAGTCAGTGAACTGTTGGGGGCGTCCAATGATAAAGTGCTTAGTTTGGAAAACGATGCCCAGGTTAAAGCGACTTATATAGCTGAGCTGCAGGAAACCGTCAATAATTTAACGATACAGATTGCTGAAAAAAATACGGCCCTGCATGAATATGATGGACAACTGGCTAGCATTAAGAACAGTGTGCATGATAAAGATAGACATATCGCTAATATAGAAGCTAACTTAATTGAAAGCATTACAAGGTTTGAGAAAGCAAGACAGTCTTTTTTTGATATTATGAAAATAAATCCAAAAATAAGACGCGACAGATTTGATAGCAAATATTATTTAAAAACTAATCCTGATGTCTCTCAGGTCGCTAAAACAAACATTGACCCTATTGCCCATTATATCTTTAATGGCACATACGAGGGTAGACGTCCTCACCCACCCAAAGCATTGCCGGCATTACTGCCAGCGATAGTCGCTAAACATGGTTTGCTGGGTATTACCAAAAAATCACTGACAATATATCAGCAGAGTGGCTTAGGGGGATTAAGAGCTGCTGTAACCAAGTTACGCGCGTTTCATAGCGACAATAATGACGCTATTAAAAGAATTGAGAACGTTCAGCGTACTTTAAGTACTAGCTTTGATGAGGCGCTTTATTTATCAGCCCATCCTGATATAGCAGCAGCCGTTGCTGAGGGTCAATTCCAAAATGGCTGGCATCATTATGAGGAAACCGGAAGACGTGAGGGTCGAGTGGCAACTGAAGCCGAGCTTGCGTTTCATGAGGCATCCTCGGGTAATAATTACGCAGAATGGATTTTGCGCTATGACACGGTCACCCAAGAAAAACGTTTAGCTATTAAAGCGCGCATTGCCTTAATGACACAGCCGCCACTCATTTCTGTGGTGATGCCTGTTTACAATCCACCGTTAGCCATGTTAGAGGCAGCCATTCTATCAGTGCAGGGTCAACTTTATCCATACTGGGAGTTGTGTATTGCCGACGATGCCTCAAAAAATAAAGGCGTCCATAAGTTGCTTAAACGTTATGCGGCTAAAGACGCGCGTATTAAAGTGGTCTTTAGAAAGAAAAATGGTCATATTTCGGCCGCGTCCAATTCAGCGTTAAGCTTGGTAAAGGGGGCGTACATTGCCCTGCTGGATAACGACGATTTATTGCCGGAACTTGCCTTATATTGGTTGGCCGAGGCAATTGTTGCCAATCCAAACGTCGGGATGATCTATTCAGACGAAGATAAAATTGATCAAGCAGGCAAGCGATACGATCCTTATTTTAAGCCAGATTGGAATCCTGATCTTTTTCTATCGCATAACATGGTTTGTCACCTAGGTGCTTATAATACGGCGTTGGTAAAAAAACTCGGAGGCTTTAGAGAAGGATTGGAAGGCGCGCAAGATTATGATTTAGCACTCCGCTGTAGTGAACAATTAACGCCGCAGCAAATTTTCCATATACCTAGAGTGTTATACCATTGGCGTAGCCATCCCGGAAGTACAGCACAAGCAGGCAGCGAAAAGAACTATGCATTAGAGGCCGGTGAGCGCGCTTTAAATGATCATTTTGTTAGGATTAAAGTGCCCGCAAAGGCTTCGTTATTAGATTTTGGCATTTATAAGGCCTGTTATGAAATGCCAATTAACCAACCCTTGGTTAGTTTAATTATACCTACGCGCAATGGCTTGGCACTGATTAAACAATGTATTGACAGTATATTTGCAAAAACCACGTATAAAAATTATGAAATTATTATTGTCGATAATAATTCAGATGACCCTAAAGCATTGGCTTATTTTGAAAGCCTAGAACAGAATAATCATATACGCGTTATTCGAGACCAGCGCCCGTTTAATTTTTCAGCCTTAAATAATACAGCGGTACAGCACGCGCGCGGTGAATATATAGGCTTAATCAATAACGATATCGAAGTGATTTCGCCTGAGTGGCTGACAGAAATGATTAGTTTAGCCAGACAACCTGGGGTTGGTGGGGTGGGTGCCAGGTTATGGTATCCCAATGATACCCTACAACATGGCGGCGTTATAATCGGGCTTGGTGGTGTAGCCGGACATTCACATAAGTATTTAGAAAAAAATGCACCGGGTTTTTTTGGGCGCGCCCAGCTAATACAAACGATGTCAGCGGTAACAGCTGCTTGTTTAATCATTAAAAAAAGTATTTATGAACAGGTTGACGGTTTAAATGAAGTTAATCTGGAAATTGCATTTAATGACATAGATTTTTGTTTGCGGGTGAGAGAGGCGGGTTATCGCAATGTTTGGACACCCTACGCTGAGCTTTATCATCACGAATCTGCCACGCGTGGTGTTGAAGATACCCCAGAAAAAGAAGCACGGTTTAGCAAAGAAGTGCTGTATATGAAAAAACGTTGGGGAGATGCGCTAATGAAAGACCCAGCTTATAGTCCTAATTTGACGCTGGATCGTGAGGATTTTTCTTATGCATGGCCGCCTAGGGTTGATTGAAGAATGAGGAGATTGAAATGAAACCAGCTGAAAAATTATTATATATTCATATCCCTAAAACAGGGGGTACATCAATAGCTAATTTTTTCAAAAAGCATTTCGATCCAGATAGCGTTATAAGTGAATTGCATGCAGATCAAACATGGGTTAATGAAGGCGATATTCCTGAACACATAAAATATATAGGGGGGCACACTTCCTTTGCTGAGTTTAACCAAAAAATAGATTTAAGTAAGTGGTTAGTGGTGACATGTATAAGAAATCCTTTGGCGCAACTAGTGAGCCATTTACTGCATTTTAAGCGTCTAAACGAGGTAGAAAATCGAGAACTATTTAATGGGTGCAGTGAGGAAATCAAGCAAATCATTTTACGCGTAGCGGGCATTGATTTAACTTCAGCCGACAGTATTTCTACGTTTTATAACACAATCTCTAATCAAGAGCTTATGCAGTTTGACAATATACAAACCCGTTGCTTAACAAGTGGTTTTGCCCTAAATGAGAATGGACAAAGAATTACTTTTCAAGAACTGGAATATGCATTAAGAAATCTTCAGAAAATTAATGTAGTGGGTGAGCAAAATAATCTGCAGTGTTTTTTTAATGTAGTCACTAAAAGAATGGATTGGCAAGCGGCAGCAGACATACCCTTTGATAATGTGGCTACTGAGAAGTATGGGTTTGATCTAAATAATCCAGCGATTGTTAATGCTCTCTGGCCTTTTATTAGATATGACATGGCGCTCTATTCTCAACGGGAAAGCTTTCTTTGTAAATCGAGTGAATTGATAGATGGGCGGAAGGATTAACTCAATGTTCAGAAAAGACTTTAACGAAGATGATTATTTAGAGGCAAATCCAGATGTAGCCGTTGCGGTTAATAAGGGGATTTTTTGCAGTGGCCAGGCGCATTACCTTAAATATGGTAAAAATGAGGGGCGAAGGCTAAAGGGATTAGCCGGTAAAACTTCGCGTGAGGAAAAGGTATTTAGCCTTCTTAATAAAAATGGCTTGGGCTTAGAAATAGGCCCCAGTCATAATCCAATTGCACCCAAAAAGAAAGGCTACAACGTACATATTCTTGATCATGCTTCTGCCGAAGAATTGCGTGATAAATATCAGGGGCATAATATCAATCTGGATAATATAGAAGAGGTTGATTTTGTCTGGTGCGGAGAATCGTTTCAAGAGTTGATTGGTAAAACAAATTGTTACGATTGGATAATTGCTAGTCATGTTATAGAACATGTTCCCGATCTGATTTCATATTTGCAGCAATGTGAAGCCTTATTAAAATCTGAAGGCATTTTGTCTTTGGTTTTACCCGATAAGCGCTATTGCTTTGATTATTTCTCGTCAAGCAGTTCTACCGGTGCTTTTTTAGATGCCTATGCAGAAAATCGCGTAAAGCCCACTTCTGGACAAATCTTTGATCACATTGCTAATGCCGCTAAAAGAAACGGTGATATTGCCTGGTCATTTGATGGGCTGGGTGGTGCAAACGAGCTTGCACATACATTTGAGGCCGCAAGAATAAATTATATACATTCAGTTTCACATGACGATTATATAGACGTCCATTGTTGGAAATTTACACCGGCATCATTTCGACTTTTAATTTCCGATTTGTTAGGGCTAGATTTAATTGGGTTAGAGATCAAAGCCGAGTTTGTTACAAATGGCTGTGAGTTTTATGTATCACTTGGTAAGAAGACTGATATGACTGAGAGTTTAGAAAGACTTGACGCCCTAAAAATGAGGAAGCTTGAGAATGCTTGAAAAAATTCAATTCCCCATACGAATTTTATTTATTATCTTTTCGTTGGCATATTTGATATTGGCTATGCACTTACCAGTATCTATATATACAAATGCGGGTCATGATGATGCTTTGTTTTGGGAAAATGCGCAGCAGATAATGCAAGGTCGATGGCTTGGAACTTATAGCAACATGACTTTAGCAAAGGGGGCTGGTTTTCCATTGTTTTTGGTTATCAATGCTGTGCTAGGCATTCCAGTTACTCTCCTAATAGCGTTGTTTTATCTATTTGCTTGTGGGTTGTTGGCAAAAACACTATTAGCATTCAATATAAATAAGTATTTTGTTGTATTTATATTCATGATAATTCTCTTTCATCCTGAATTATTCCCAACACGCATCATACGCGATAATATTTATCCAGCTTTATCATTAATAATTATTTCTGGAGTTATCAGACTGGTATTTGCCCCTCGGCAACTTGAGCACTCCCTAAGAAGTGTAATCTCTTACGGATTAGCTTTTGGTTTGTTTTGGATAACTCGAGAAGAAGGCATTTGGATAGTCCCAAGTATATTTTTATGTCTTATTTTAAAAGTATTACAATCAAAAAAACAAAAATTTCCAATCAAACCTATTTTTTATCGGTTCGGTTTTTTTACAGTGTTAGCAATATTCTTTATTAGTTTAGTAGCTTTGGTTAATTATTATAACTATGGAAAATTTGAAGTTGTTGATTTTAAAGGCGAAGCTTATTCACAAGCGTTTAAAAGTTTAAATAGTGTTGATGTGGGGCCTGAATTACCTTATTTGCCTGTTTCGTTTGCCAAAAGGCAAGTAATATATAAGATTAGTCCATCCTTTGAACAGCTAAAAGATTATTTTGAGGAGAAGGGAAAGGGTTGGACTATACCAGGCTGTAAAATTGCAGATTGGACGTGTGGAGATTATGCAGGTGGTTGGTTTGCTTGGGCATTAAGAGATGGTGTTGCCAGTAAAGGTTTTTACGATACGCCAGTTCATGCTGCAGAATTTTACGCAAATATCACTACAGAAATTCACGTTGCTTGTGATGAAGGATTAATAAAATGTAAAACGAATCCTTTCCCCTTGATGCCAAACATCAGCATTAATCAAATGAAAGAGTTACCAGAAAAAATTGTTTCTGCATTTAAATTAGGAATGGTTCAAGAATCTGTCGCGTTAACAGTCGGAGCCAGTATGGAACCAT
>CANJPX010000111.1 GCA_947476185.1 Bacteroidota bacterium | reverse complement strand
TAGATCTTCAAAATAATCAATATTAGCAGGTAATAAAATCTGATTAGAATTATCAAAACCTGCCTTAAATAATCTTACCTGAAATTCGGGGAAGTAAATTCCTTTCCATGCAGGAGTTGAAGATAATTTATCAGGAGAAATCTCACCACTAAAATCAATTACTGCTGATTTTGGCATTAAGCCAATATTAAGACCAGCAATTGGCTTGAGGTAGTTTGTGCTAGTGATTAATAAATTAGAAGCATTAAAATAAAACAACTGTGGTTGCTGGTAAATTTTAATGGCATATGGAAGCGCATTGTTGGTTTTTACATCTGAATTTGTAAGTATGTTTCCATTTAATTTTAAGCTGTATTTATCGGAATATATACTAATGTTGGTTGTTGCATCCAAACTAATAACTAGATCGTGTGGTTCCAACAAATTATAAGTTTTTGCAGCATTCATAGTGGTTTCACCATTTAATGCATAAGCAGAATTAAGCACAAAAACAGATGATTTGGTTTTTACCACTTGTAATTCAGAAGCAGAAGTAGCAAGTGGGAAAGGCCATTCCACACGTCCATTCATTTTTAAACCGGTTTTATCAACGATTGCATTTGAATAATAGAAATATGCGGGGCCATTTTCAGGCAGTGCAGGTTGAAGCTCCTTAGGCGTTCGAGAGGATAGGTCAATAGGAAAACTTCCATTGGTCATATACATCGTTCCAGAAATATCTTCCACGGTAATTCCTGAAAAATCGGCATCAAAAAAATCGTTGGGATCGGAGGATAATTGAATTCTACCTTTTCCTGATACATTCAAATAGGAAGTCCCCGATTTTGTAAAGCCAGACATGGTAACAATTTTAACAGGGAAACTCCCTGCCAAAAACTGATCAATTTCGGATGGTGCGTAAAATTCTCTAATAGGACTTTCTGCAACCTGCTGCGTTCCCGTCATTGCTTTTATTTGCCAAACATAATTTTTTCCGGATTCTAATGCTTTTGTAAGTAGGAAATCTCCTCCGCTCATTGAAGTGGTTGCAGGTTTGTTCACCAAGAACCATTCTGGATTATTGTCCATCGCCAGTTCTTTTGTCTGACCACTATTTTTTTCTTTAATTACCAAAACGTACTCAAACTCCTGTCCTGGGACAGCTTTTGTGCTCGTTTCCCAGTTAAACAATTTGTTTTCCGTTTTTGTAAAAACATGAGCAGCTGATGGGGTATTTATAGCAATAACTCCATCCTGAGGATAGCCATAAAAGAACCAACAAAATTCACTATAGCCATCATTTTTATAAATATTTTTTTCATCCGCATCCATTGCACGAACTCTATAAATATATCTTTTACCGGGAATAAGAGGTGCTGAATTCGATATTCCGAAATCAATTGTTTGGGAAGTCGATTGATTATAATCCGATTCAAAAATTAAAAGTGCTTTATTGTTTTGAACAGCGTAGTAAGGATTTTCATTTTCATCCTGAAGTTCATAAACAAATAATTTATATTTACTTGTGGCGGTAATAGTTGGTGAAGCACCACCAGACATTTGCCAGTTAAAGAATACATTTTGCGGCTCGGCAGGTTGAATTGCTACTTGACAAGCTGGCGCTAACAATACAGGAGGATTTTCATAGAAAATAAAAGCTGAACCACAACTTTTGAAACTTAAAGCTATCCCTGTTTGATAATCTAAAACTTCCACACAAAATTGATATGCTCCTTCGGGTAACTTTCCATTTTGATTTAATGTAGCTGCAGAAATACCCTGAAGATTTAAGTTATTTACACTTAAATAAGGTGTCAGATCGGCTCCATCAATTAACAAAGGAACTCCTGAAATAAGATTAATGGGCTGAAGTGGAACGTATGTTCTTTTTGTTTCAAGAACAATACCTTGTCCTTCAATTCTGATAATAAGACGAACATTCCAGGAAGGTTCATTTAAATCGTTAAGGGTAAGAAATGCCTGAAAAGCATTTGACTCCAACCCATAGTAATCCGACAAAAAAGGAGAATTGGGTGGATTCATTACCACATTAGCTGCAACGGGCATTAACTGCGCCTTCACTGATATTGAAAGCAATAGAAGCGCTGCAATGGAAATGCAACGAATTAAATTCTTTATTTTGTATTTAAAAAACATAGTTATATCCTAATGTAGCGATGAATTGTTTTACCTTTTTACCTGGTGAAGATTTTTCAATATATGAAAGTGTATTCGTTATTGCATGATGGCGATTAATGTGATAATTATTGTTGCTTTTTAGATTTAGAATAAACCCCAAAGGAACTCCATCCATATATGATTTTAAAGTAGATACAGAGAGGGATGTGGTTATTTTTCCAGATTTAAAACGTTTGTTAATTGATAGGGTTGGCCCAAGTGTCGACATTGCTTTTAAACCAGCTTCAGTCATTGCAGCTCCTATATTAGCAGAGATGTTTAAACCTGATTTCAATAACCCTAACTGAAAGGAATAATTCGCATTGAAAAGCCGTGAGCTGGAATTTATATTAAGTGTATCGTTTTGAAAAATCTTTGCGTTTTGATAATTACCATTCAAACCGGTTCCAAAACGCACCTTTTTAAATACTTTGTTGTACATGATTTGACCGGAAACATTTTGTGATACTTGAGCATATCGCATCGTATCCAACGTATTTACAACAACCATGTGACTGGAAGTATTGAAATTAGAAAAGGTTAGTGTACTTGTCCAATGCTCGTTAATAGTATAGGTTGTGGATAAGGAAGCGATAAGACGCAACATTTCAGATACTTTATCCTTATTTAGATTATTACGCTGAAAGCCTCCAGAAACATTTATACTTAGCTTATTCTTTAATATACGAAACGTTGTTTGTAATTGAAGGTCTTCAAAATCATTATTTAAATAAACAGACCCCATACTTAAATAATCAGGATCAACCCTTCTATACGCAAGACCTACTTTATATTTCTTTTCAGTATAACTTAATTCTCCTTTTATTGCTTTATTGAAAGAGGAAGTGGAATTTGCATAAAATAATGACCCTAAATTATTAATAAAGGTGTAACCTTCTATCACAGATTCCCCTACTCTGGTATCACGAGTGTATGCACTGAAGTTCACTTCAGAAGTAAAGTTTATTTTTTTCTTAATATTTTGAATAGTAGAAAAACCAACGATTAAATTTTCTGCCGGCTTAATGGTAACATCATCTGCAAAAGAAGCGATAGAATATTTATCATCCTTTGCCTTAAATAAATAAACGGATAGATTATTTTTTGGCTTTCCTACTTCAACTAAAGCTCCCATCCCCCATCGCTCGAAACTAGGAGTACCACTAACTTGACCATCGGTATAATAACCATCTACAGCTTTTGCAAAGCGTCCATAAACAATTTTCCCTTTTACAATAAAATTTTCAGGAGCCAGTTCGAGACCTGCACCCAAAAATTGATTACCACTAAGCGAATATTCAGAAAAGGTTAGAGAACGATAACCGAGGTGCGCTGTTATCCATTTGTATTTCGGACTAACGCCATACTGATTAAATGGTTGAGTGAAACTTCTTTCTTGCTGATTAAATGTAGCTGAAAAAGGCAATGATATTTGACCGATTGTTACATCTAAATTTCCAGCAATCTGCCAATAAAAAGGGTCTCTTTGAGCTGGAGCACCAAATGAATTATAGAATGCTCCGACTAAACCTAAGCCTCCTGAAATTTTAACATATTCTTTTACCTTCGTCAAAAGATTTGAAGAATCTTTGTTATCCTGTATAGGCGAATTAGAAATTAATAATGTATCCTGACTTGACACATTATTGATATTCGATTTCAAGTGAAATGTATTGAAGGGGAAAGCACTTGAACTTTCAGAAATAAAAAACAAAACCAAAAAGATTGACCCAATAAATTTTAGTGATTTATTTTCTAGTCTATTCCAAAGCGTAATTTCTAACATAATAAATCAAAACATATTTTAGCTATAATAATAAATATATAGTTATACTATGATTACAATCATGTTATATGTTAATAAATAAGCTTAAAAGCGCGCGAATTTCCACCTGCTGGAATTATTCCAAATAATGGAAGTGTTTTAATGAAGGAATTAGATTCTATTGCAGATAAAATTATTCCAAGTATTGAAATAATTTAAAAATTTTAATAGTATTACTTTTTTTGATAAAACTAATTCTTTGGAAAAAGCAATCATTATTCTTATTAGTTCAATTACAGGTAAACAATTTAATTATTAAGATCATATACATTTTTTGTTTCTTCGAAAATCACTTACTCCTATCGATGAGATTTGTTTTTAAATAAAAATATAAGATTACATTTACTTGCATTTTTAAAATACCAATAAAACATGAGAACAAAATTTATTTACTTATGTGTTACATTAACCTTTTGTGTTGGCGCTATTAGTTTTTTTTTCCATGCTTTTTTGTGGGTTTTTATTATTATAATTCCAATTATATTATTAGGAATAAAAGATATGACTCAAACGAAGCATAGCTTGATACATAATTTTCCAGTATTCGGTCGCATGAGATGGTGGGCTGAATGGATGCGGCCAAAAATATATCAATATTTTATTGAATCAGATACCGATGGAACACCTTATAATAGGTTAAGCAGAAATGTTATTTACCAACGTTCAAAAAAAGCAACTGACACTACACCATTTGGTACTCAATTAAATGTTTACGAAACAGGATATGAATGGCTTAATCATTCAATTTCTCCATTGCCATTAGAAAAAGGCATACTCGATCCAAGGGTAACAGTCGGTGGCCCGGATTGCAAGCAGCCATATATGGCAAGTATTTTTAATGTTTCTGCTTTGAGTTTTGGATCATTAAGTAAAAACGCAATTATGGCATTAAATGGGGGAGCTAAAATTGGTGGTTTTGCTCATAATACTGGCGAAGGCGGTTTAAGTCCTTACCATTTGATGCAAGGAGGTGATATTATTTGGCAAATCGGAACTGGATATTTTGGTTGCAGAAACCCAGATGGAACTTTTAGTGGAGCTGCATTTGCGGAGCGAGCTGTATTGCAAAATGTAAAAATGATTGAGATTAAATTATCGCAAGGTGCCAAGCCAGGACATGGAGGTATTTTACCAGCTGCAAAAGTGACGGATGAAATTGCTAAAATACGCTTAGTAGAAAAAGGGAAGGATGTTCTTTCTCCTTCTTATCACAAAGTTTTTAGTACTCCATTAGAGCTTCTTTATTTCATTAAACAATTAAGAGAATTGAGCGGAGGAAAACCAATAGGATTTAAATTATGTATTGGACAAAAAAGTCAATTCATTGCTATTTGCAAAGCGATGAAACAAACTAAAATAATGCCTGATTTTATAACCGTTGATGGCGGAGAAGGTGGTACGGGAGCTGCGCCATTAGAATTCAGCAACTCTGTAGGCATGCCATTGCGAGAAGGTTTAGCCTTTGTATATGATGCATTAAATGGGTTTGGACTAAAGAAACATATTAAAATAATTGCATCCGGAAAAGTGCATACAGGATTCGATTTAGTAAAAAATCTCTCTCTCGGAGCTGATATGTGCAGTGGGGCAAGATCTATGATGATGGCATTAGGTTGTATTCAGGCATTAGAATGCAATACAAATACATGTCCAACAGGCGTGGCTACACAAAATCCAAATTTATATAATGGATTAGATGTTAATTTAAAAAAGGTAAGAGTAGCTAACTTTCAATATGAAACAGTGAAGTCTGCTGTAGAATTAATGTCGGCAGCTGGAATAAAGCACCCTGATAATTTACATCGCTCACATATTTACAGACGAGTAAGTGCTAATCAAATCCAAACTTATGCTGAATTAT
This sequence comes from Bacteroidota bacterium, assembly GCA_947476185.1. Classification (GTDB taxonomy): domain Bacteria; phylum Bacteroidota; class Bacteroidia; order 2-12-FULL-35-15; family 2-12-FULL-35-15; genus 2-12-FULL-35-15. The sequence goes on along the minus strand of CANJPX010000111.1, from coordinate 2,931 downwards.
ATCCATATTTATTAAAGGGTTCGTTATTAGAAGCTCCATATCCGCAAGGCTGGGAGTTCGATTTGATGCAAAGTACCGCAGATACATTTGAAAACACTATAAAATATACGTAAATAAATCAGTAGTGCAAAATGCTAAATGTATAAATTAGCAACCTTTATTTGAAGTGTGTTGGAATCATCTTCGTTAATTTTTCGCGCGCTTTCTCATCCAAATCAAAGCACGTTTCAATAACATCAACCATGACTTTAACGGATGTTGCAGCTCCAGGGCTAGCACCCAATAAACAAGCTAAGCTCCCGTCTTTGGAGGATACCAACTCGGTACCAAATTCTATTACGCCTTTTCCGTTAACTTTTTTTATAACTTGAACTCTTTGTCCTGCAACTGATCTTTTCCAATCATTTATTTTTGCGTTTGGATAATACTCTTTCAACACTTTAAACCTTTCTGCTTCAGATTTAAATAATTCTTTCATTAAGTATTTTGTTAATGATAAATTACGAATTCCTGCATCAAGCAACACGCCTATATTATTTAATCTAATTGACTTAAAAAAATCTGTCCAATTACCATATTTCAAAAATTTTGTTGACATCCCTGCATACGGCCCAAATAACAAACATTTTTTTTCGTTAATTGTTCTTAAATCAAGGTGTGGTGTAGACATGGGAGGAGAACCTACACTTGGCCTACCATACACTTTAGAAAAATGTTTTTCAACAACCTCTTGATTTTCACAAATAAGCCATTCGCCAGAAACAGGAAAACCTGCATATCCATTTGCTTCAGGAATTCCTGATTTTTCTAATAAAGTAATCGCTGCACCTCCTGCTCCTATAAATACAAAACTTGTTTCAATTTTACTGATTTCATCGGTAACTTTGTTTTGTTGTATAATGTTCCATTTATTGCCTACTTTATATAAATCAATCACTTCATGATTCGTATTTATATCAATGTGATGTTGATGAAGATTTTCAATAAAATATTTTGTTATTTTACCATAATCTATATCACAACCATCATGCACAGTAATTGCAGAGGGCAAAGTATTATTTCTACCTTCCATCATTAAAGGTATTTGTTTTGAAAGGTCCTCGTTCGTATAAAAATATTTTAAATTATTAAATTCCGCAGACTTTATCATTGTTTCCCACCTTCGATGCAAGTACTCTACATTTTTTTTTCCGGTTACAAAACTTATATGTTTGGTGTTAGTATATATGTCATTCTTTATTTTTCCTGCACTAATTAAGTACTGCCAAAACTCTTCCGATTTAGAAAAATCCTTATGTACCTTTATTGCTTTAGTGATATCAATATTGCCATTTGCATCTTCGGGGGTATAATTTAGTTCACAATAACCTGAGTGTCCTGTTCCTGCATTATTTAGACTTGACGAGCTTTCTTCTCCTCCACTATTTCTTCGCTCACTTATTTGGATTTTAAAAGTCGGAAAAAGTTCAATAAGCAATGTTGCAAGAGTTGTGCTCATGATGCCTGCACCAATTAAAAAAACATCGGTTTCTGTTTTTACCAGATGTTTATATTTTGAATCCTTCATTTTTTTATGAATCTAGTTGACGTGCTATTTAATAATTAAAAATTGCTTATAAAAAAGAATTAGGAAAACAATATACTCTTATTTTAAAAAATAAGAGTGATTCGTTCGAAAATATTATTGATTCATTCCTATAAAGTATTCTTTTTTTCAATCGTTTCTTGGAAGAAACTTTCTTGAAAGTGAATCCGACCAAATAGTGATACCTTTGCAACATGATTAAAATAGCGCTAAAGATAATTCTTGAATTCCTCTTCTTACTTTTGCTTATCTCCTGTTTATCAGAATACAAACTTACAATTTATGGTATTCAACAAGGGAAAGGACAATTATCATTAGTTCTTGGAGCAAGGCCAGTTGCCGATGTATTAAATGATCCGAATTTCCCTGACTCACTTAAACAAAAATTAAAACTTATCTCCGAGATCAAACAATATACGATCGATAGCTTAGGAATGAACCCAAGCAATAATTACAGCACAGTATTTGATCAACAGAACCAAGCCTTGCTTTATACAGTATCAGCGTGTGACCCCTTTAATTTTCAACCAAAAGAATGGACATTTCCTTTTCTGGGAACAGTGCCCTACAAAGGTTTTTTCGATAAAAAAGAAGCTCAAAAGGAAATTTCGAAACTAAAGGAAAGCGGTTATGATATTGATGTATACAGCCCATCCGGCTGGTCGACACTTGGGTGGTTCAAGGATCCAATTCTTTCAAACATGCTCAAACAAAGCGAAGGAAGTCTTTCAAATCTCATCATTCATGAATTGACCCACGGAACATTATTTGTCAAGAACAATGTCAATTTCAATGAAAACCTCGCCAATTTTATTGGCGACAAAGGGGCAGAAAATTTTTTAGCTCATAAATTCGGCAAAGATTCAAAACAATATACCGATTACGAGCAAAGTAAATCTGATCAAAAAATATATAATGCATATATTTTAAAAAGCATTTCACAATTAGATAGTTTATATAAATTGCTGGGAAGAGTTAATTCTGAAGAAAAAACAAAGAGAGAGAAAAAAAAATTGATAAAAGAAATTGTAATTGGTGTTTACAAATTACCGTTATATAAAAAGAAAAATTATTTCAATTATACCATGCAAGCCTTCTTGGAAGGAAATGCATTTTTTATGGGATTCACCCGTTACGATTCTCAATATGAAATATTTAATAAAGAATTTACAGAACACTATCATTCAGATCTAAAAATGTATCTGCAGGCTTTGAAAGAAAAGCACCCTTCTTTATAGAAATACAAAAGCTGAGAATATGAATAAAAACAAGGTGAAGCAGTTCATAATATTCATTTGCTTAAATCCACCTAAAAAGTTAAATTTGTAGCTTAAGCTAAGCAAAAT
>CANJPX010000110.1 GCA_947476185.1 Bacteroidota bacterium | reverse complement strand
TGTATGGAAAGATCATGGCTTGCATAACGATAAAATCACGTGCATTCGATTTTTTCTCCTGTAAAGAAATATCAATTTTTCCATTTTCGGTATTGATCTTTGAAAATACAAATTTCAACCCCAATTCATCCACTTTCGATTCTTCTTTTTGAATCTCATTCTTTCTGATTATATAAGCCGGTGTTGCTTCATATTTTTTTTCAATGTCTAATACCCTAAGATGCGCCAATACAACTATATCACTGTCTTTTAGTTGGTATTTTGTTTTGTCTAAATTAGTTGACAGGGAATCAAAAATAACGATTGCGTTTGATGCAAAGATAGTATCCCCCTTATTTATTGTGTACTTTTTTGCTTCATCGTATTCATCCTTATTGTCTTTTTGGGGTTCTTTAAAATCTAGGTCAGCATAGGTTACGTGCGTATAAACGTCATACGTGGCAAAGTGGCGTGTATCAGGCTCAGCAATATTTCCCATTCTTGGATTTGTTTGTACCAGAGGCGCTAAGGAAAATTCCTTTGTTAGCTTTCCTGTTTCATCTTTTGTAAAGTAATTTACATCAAAATAAATATTGATTCCCTCTTTTCGCTTCCCGATGTAGGTCACAGAATATTTACCCATATTCAACGTGTCACCTTTTGTAAGTAAAATATTGTCATCATTTGAAAATGTTTCTCCCAGACCTTTAAGATCTTTCCCTGAAGTGTTTTTTGAAATAATATCTTTTTTTGATGTTGATATTAGGGCACCCAATAATACAAGCGCAAAGCCAATATGAGCAATGGAAGCCCCGGCCTTTTTAATTTTCCCTCCAAGTACCCTGATCATGTAATCAAAATTCGCAACAGCGGCAAAAATAGAAGAGAAGAGCAGTATAGAGTAATAGGTATTCGTGAAATTCAAAATGTAAATCATGAAAATTGTCAATGCCATGGATACAATGAATGATAGAGCAATTTTTTTGAAGAACACTTTTAAGTCTGTGTTCTTATATTTGAAAAATTGGCCGACAGCGATCAACAATGTCGTGATGAATGCAAATGGTAATTGCCAATCGTTATAAAACTTAACAACTTCCTTTAAAGGTGCTTTGTTCATCCCGAAGAGTTTGTTCCATACAGGAATAGAAGTATAGAAAATTATTTGGAAGGAGGATACAAGTAAAACAATTGCTCCTACTAACATCCAGAATTCTCGAGACCAAAGACCTTCTTCCTCTGTTTGTTTTGGGAAATTTTTCCAATTGATGATGAGCAATACGATTCCCATTATCAAAAAACATAAAAGATAAGCGAGTAACTGTCCCGACATACCAGCAGTTGGAAAGGAGTGTACGGACGTTTCTCCAAGTATACCACTACGGGTTAAATAAGTGGAATAAAGAATTAGTATAAAGGTTAGAATCGCGAACCCAAAAGTTATAAATAATGATTGACCTTTGTTGCGATTGATCAGCATTAGATGTGCTGTTCCAACTAAAGTTAGCCATGGAACTAAGGATGCATTTTCAACCGGATCCCATGCCCAGAATCCACCAAAGCTTAATGCTTCATATGCCCATGCGCCTCCCATCAATACTCCGACCCCTAATACCGTCACACCAGCAAAGGTCCATGGCAAAGCAGGTTTAAGCCATTCTGTTAGATCTCGTTTCCATAAACCTGCAATCGCATATGCAAAAGGAACAACGGTTAAGGCAAAACCAAGGAAAAGTGTAGGAGGATGAATGGTCATCCAATAGTTCTGTAATAATGGATTTAAACCGCGCCCATCAATTTTTGAAATATAATTATTGATCTTGTGACCATCGATCAATTCAAAATCTGTAAGCAGGGGAATATTCGCAAAATCCGGATTGTCGCGCAAAAGAACGGTGAACGGGTTACTGCCTAAATGATAATTAAAAATCGTTATTCCTAAAAGCATGGATGCCAAAAATACCTGAACAAGCGAAATGGTAGCCATTACAGGAGATTCCCATTTTTTTGCAGTGCGTTGTAAAACCAAACCGATCACGACATGCCAGAACGTCCAAAGTAAAAAACTTCCTTCCTGTCCTTCCCAGAAACAAGAAAGGATATAGCGGATTGGCATTTCTTTGTTGCTATGATGCCATACATATTCATACTCGAAATAATGGTTGTATAACATTGCGAACATCGTACACACAATTCCGAAAACAGCAAAACCGTGAATGCGGAATGCAATACGTGCTATACGTTTCCATGATGCGGAATCATCGTTATCTTTGGCTGCAAAAAAATAAGAGACGCTTGCGAAAAGCGCGAATACAAAAGATAGAATGACAAAAATATTTCCAACTTTTCCTATTCCTAAATGCTCTCCAATATATTCCATACTTTTTTTTGAATTGTTGATTTCTAGGTATTGCTAATTATAGAAGGACGTATTAATTTTTCACGATCCATTTTTTTAATTCAACAATTCTTCAATTATTTTTCAGCAGTTGGTTTACCATCATTGTATTTTGACGGGCATTTCATTAAAATATCAGAAGCTTCAAATACTTGGTTTTGCATTTTCCCGATCAAAACGATCTGTTCTGATCTTTCAAAATCCTGAGGTTTATTTTTATGCAATATCACTTCACACTCTGCACCTTTATTATCGACCATGTAAAAAGTGAAAAGATTAGGATTCACTTTCGGTTCGTAAATTTGCTTTTTGTCTTTGTTTAATTTCCCGACCACATGAAACTCTCTCCCTGTCTCACTTGCTGCTTCAGCAAAACTGGCATATGTGCTTGTAAATGGTTTACTTAAGGTGGTCAATATAGCTGCAATTGCTACTGCAATAAAGATGATGCCTAATACATGTATTTTTTTCATACTACGGATTTTGAATTTTAACGAATTACAAATTCTTTTTTCTTTTTATTTGCCTACTTATTTTTTATTTCTTTTTCAAGTTTACTGATCTTTCTGTCCAAGAGAATCAGATATGCAACTATACCAACAAAAATTATGCAGATAACAGTTATGACTACATAGATTTTTCCTGATTGATATAAACCACCAGCCATTTCAACCGGTGCATTATCCTGTGCAAATGAAGTTACAGAAACCAAGATAAACCCAAATAGCAGGGCACATTTTTTTAAAAGATCATTCATCGAATAAAGTTTTTCTTTTTAATTTTTCTAATCTTACTTTTAATGTAAATATCCAAACTATAAAAAGTATCCAGCCGATAACTGCCGGATAAAATACCATTCTCATATTACTGTCCAGATCGTATTTGCTAAAGCCAGGGTTTCCACCGTTGCCGGGATGAAGTGAATCGCTCATGCGAGGTAATATAATCAGAAAAACGATCAACATCACAAACGAGAATATGTTATAAACAGCAGCGATCCGGGCACGTTTTTGTTCCTCATCGATAGATCCCCTCAACACAAAATAGGCTAAATAAATAAGCATTGTGATAGCGGCACCATTCAGTTTTATATCAGCAACCCACCATGCCCCCCAGGTATACTTTGCCCATAAAGAGCCTGTAACCAAACCCAATAAGCCAACCATCATCCCTGTATTTGCAGCTTGAGTTGCGATAATATCACTTTGGATATCTGAATTCCCAAGGTGTTTTATGCTGTGCCAAACAGATACAAAGAGAATCGTCATCATTGAAAACCACATTGGAACATGAAAATAAAGGTTACGAATGGTTTCGTGAAGAATAGGCTGGGCGGGAACTGGAATTAAAAATCCGGCGATAAGCGTGTAAAACACAAAAACAATAGCGATTATTTTCCACCAATTTTTTTTCATTTTAAAAGATCAATCTTTAATATTTATCTCTGATTCAGTCTAAATGACATGATCTGCGTCATATAGTGTTTTTTGTTTTTATTCATTAAAAACTCCTGGAGATACTGTTACTGCTTTTATCCTTCCGTTTTTAATCCCGCCAAAGGTAACGAAATAATAAATAGGATAAAGCGACAATAATAAAATTAAGGAACATTAAAACGAGTAAATAATTAATGTCCCAGCGCTCCAAACCATCAATGGCATTTTTTGAAAGTTTGATCAGAACCATCAGTAAAGGGATCATAATGGGGAAGCTTAATATTGCCATCAACGTGAAATTGTTCCCCGCTTTAGAGGCAATGGCAGAAACCATTGTAAGTAAAGAGGAAAACCCAAAACTTCCTAATAATAGTGTGATCAAAAAAAGTGGCAGATCCTGAATAAGGTTTCCGATAAATAAGGTATACGTTAACAAACACAATCCAGAAAGAACAAGCAATAGGACTGAATTATAAATGATTTTTGAGAGGATCACGGCTTGCGGACTAGCAAGCGTGTACATGTATAATAGTTTGCCTCGTGTCTCCCCAATAAAACTTTTAGCAATTGCATTGATAGACGCAAAAAGAAGAATTATCCAAAATAAGGCATTCCAGGTAGCAGGCGTAACGATCTTTTTGAAGGATAAATAGCTGACAAATACGGTGGATACAACATATAATAAAATACCGCCTAAGGCATATTTATTACGCATCTCCAATTTCAATTCCTTGATGATCAGATATTTTATTTGTTTTGTGACCATCAATTTATTTTATTTCTATAATATCATTTTGAGCAGGAATACTGATGTTTTTAAATCCTGCTTCGGTCAATTTTTCTTTATAACTCAATTGAACTTTGTATTCCCCATGTACTAAAAAAAGCTGTTTTACTTTTGATTTTTCCTGACAATCAAAATAGTTGATCATTTCTTTGTAATCACCGTGGGCGCTGTAGGAGTCAATAATAATGATCTCCGCATTTACTGCATGCTCGATTCCGAAAATCTTCACCATTTTATTTCCTGCCCTCAATCTTCCTCCCAATGAATGTGGTTCGGCATAGCCAACAATTAATATTGCATTGTTTGGATTGGAAATATTATTGGCAATGTGATGTTTTATTCGTCCTGCATCTGCCATGCCGGAGGCAGAAATAATAATACAAGGCTCTTTTAATTCATTTAAACGTTTCGAATCTTCAGCATCTTGCACATATATTAAATTGTTAAAACCAAAGGGGTCTGAATCGCTTTTCAGATATTCCAATATTTCTTTGTTAAAACATTCAGGATGATTTCTCATAATATTGGTAGCATTTACCGACAGAGGACTGTCCACATATACTTTTATCCGGGGCAGCATTTTTTTCTTCTCCATCTTATCAAGCGCATAAACCAATTCTTGCGTTCGACCAAGACTAAATGCCGGGATAATTACTTTTCCTTTGTTAGTGATACAAGTATTATAAATTACATTGAACAATTGTTGTTCACTATATGCCATATCGCTATGCAATCGGTCTCCATAGGTAGACTCAGCAATAATATATTCTGCTTGTGGAAAAGGTTGAGGGTCTTTTAATATTGAACCATTGTAGCGACCGATATCTCCTGTAAAACAAATTTTCTTTGTTTCTCCATTTTCAGTTAACTCAATATTTACCGCTCCGCTTCCCAGGATATGGCCGGAATCTGTATAGGTAACTTTCAAATCTTTATAAACAGAATATTGATTATTGTAATTTATTCCGATAAACATTGGTAAACATTTTTCTACATCCTTTATTGTATAGATCGGTTTCAGGGGTTCTTCACCACGCTTCATTCTTCTTTTGTTGAGAAAACGGGCATCGTTCTCTTGGATATGCGCACTGTCGGTAAGCATTATTTTACAAAGATCCAAAGTCGCATTTGTACATATAATATCTCCTTTAAAACCTTGCTTCACAAGGTTAGGAATGTTTCCTGAGTGATCAATGTGCGCGTGAGAAAGGATTAGATAATCAATGGTGGCAGGGTCGAAATTAAATGTCCGGTTCATGCCATCTGTTTCTGCACCTCTTCCTTGAAAAAAGCCGCAATCCAGTAATATTTTTTTGCCATCATCCGTAATGATTAAATGCTTGCTGCCTGTGACAGTCCGAGCGGCTCCTAAAAATTGGATCTTCATAAATTAGTTGTAAATATTATTCGTCAAAGATACAATCAAAACTGCTTTAAAAATGAAAAATAATTTCAAACAAAATAAGTTATAATTTGTTTTTCGTACCTTTGTGATCCTATAAAAAAAATAAACTATGAAAATTAAGATTTCTGTTTTGTTGGCTGCAATTGTTGTGCTTTCAGCTTTTACCATGAAGTTAACTACGGCTTCGTTTTATGACCTGAAAGCTAAAACCATTGACGGCAAAGACTTCAACTTTTCTGACCTGAAAGGTAAAAAAGTGTTGGTTGTAAATACAGCTTCTAAATGTGGATACACACCGCAATACGAGGATCTGGAGAAATTATACGAAACCTATAAAGATAAAAATTTTGTCATAATAGGATTCCCTGCCAATAATTTTATGCATCAAGAACCCGGAACAAATGGTGAAATAAAAGAGTTTTGCACCAAGAATTACGGAGTAAGTTTTCAAATGATGGAGAAGATCGATGTAAAGGGCGATGATATGCATGCAGTTTATAAATGGCTTACATCAAAGGATTTGAATGGTAAAATGGATTCTTCAGTAAAATGGAATTTCCAAAAATACATGATCGATGAAAATGGAAATCTTGTGGATGTTGTCTATTCAGGTGATAAACCAAATTGTGACAAGATTGTTAATTGGATAAACGGAAAATAATCATGCTAACAAGCTCAGAATCTTCTTTATTTGCGCCATTATCACCTTTACACAAACTGGATATTTTAGCGATAGGTGCTCACCCAGATGATGTAGAACTCTCTTGTTCAGGAACATTGTTAAAACACATTGCCTTGGGAAAGAAATGTGGTATTTTAGACCTTACCTGTGGTGAACTGGGTACTAGAGGGAGTGGGGAACTACGGTTAAAAGAAGCAGCTAATGCCGCTAAAATATTAGGAATTTCAGTCCGCGATAATTTAAAAATGGCAGATGGCTTTTTTAAGAACGATAAAGAGCATCAATTGTCAATAATAAAAAAAATCAGAGAGTATCAACCTGAAATAATTCTATGTAATGCATTTTCCGATCGTCATCCCGATCATTCCCGTGCTTCACAATTAGTTTCTGAAGCTTGTTTTTACAGTGGCTTAGTGAAAGTAGAAACAGCCTATGATGGCTTTAAACAACAAGCATGGAGACCTAAATTCGTTTATCATTACATTCAAGATCGTCAGTTAAAACCTGATTTTGTTGTAGATGTGACCGCTTATTTGGATAAAAAAATGGAAGCTATTCAAGCTTTTAAATCACAATTTTATGATCCGAATTCAAATGAGCCCGAGTCGCCAATTTCTGTGAAAAATTTCTTTGATGTGATTAAAGGAAAAATGAGTATTTATGGTCGAGAAGCAGGCTTTGATTATGCCGAAGGGTTTACCGTTGAAAGAATTATTGGCGTTAATAATTTGTTTGACCTCAAGTGATCTTCCTGTAATCCTCTTTTTGACTTTTTTCTCCGTTTGTGATCTTCCTCGATCACAAATTACCGATTACATTTCTTCATTTTGCAAAGTTCCATATACTGAGGTGGTTTTTTCCTCACACTCCTTATTAAAAACACCTTGAATTCGATATGAAAAAATATCAAATTTCATATGACCTAATATATTTATTTTAGATTATTTAGAAAATGATACTTAAAAGTTTATAATTTAAATTCAAATCATATCTTTGCCAAAACACGAAAAACATGAGTATGGATTTTTTTAAGAAAGAGAAAAAAACAGCATTAGAAGCAATTGAATATGCACAATGGATAGCACATGCTCCAATGGTATTTCAGGCAACAAGGGTTTTGCGCGATAGTGGAATAATGCAAGCGATCGAAGATTCAGGAAGAAATGGAATTACTCTGGAAGATATCGTTTCCAAAGTAAAATTACCTCATTATGGAGTTAGAGTTCTTCTTGAATCAGGTTTGGGAAGCGGAATCGTTTTGGTTAACGAAAATAAATATACACTCACAAAAACCGGACATTTCATTTTAAATGATAAGATGACCAGAGTAAATATGGATTTTGTTCAGGATGTTTGTTACAAGGGATTATATAATTTAGAAGATTCAATAAAAAATGAAAAACCTGAAGGTTTAAAAGTGTTTGGTGAATGGAAGACCGTTTACGAAGCATTAGCACACCTTCCGGGATATGTGCAAAAATCATGGTTCGGCTTCGATCATTATTATTCTGATGATGCTTTTCCTTTGGTTTTGCCATTGGTTTTCAAGAATAAACCGAAAAAATTATTGGACATCGGTGGAAACACCGGCAAATGGTCCATCGCTTGTGCGAAATACGATAAGGATGTTCATGTAACGATTGTGGATCTTCCCGGTCAAGTGAACATGGCGATCGCAAATATTGAAAAGCATGGTTTATCTGACCGTCTTTCTTTTCATGGAACAAATATTTTAGATGAAAATCAAAAACTTCCAAAAGGATATGATGCCATTTGGATGAGTCAGTTTTTGGATTGCTTTTCTGAAAAAGAAATTATTTCTATTCTCGATCGTTGTCACGAAGCTATAAATGAAGACGGATTTGTTTTTATACTTGAACCCTTCTGGGATCGCCAGAGATTTGAAGCAGCAGCATTTTCATTGCAGCAAACTTCTTTATATTTTACCGCAATAGCTAACGGAAATAGTCAGATGTATCATTCTGATGTGTTCCTAAAATGCGTAGATAAAGCAGGTTTTGAAGTGGTAGAGCAAATTGATCGCATCGGTGTAAGCCAGAGTTTATTGAAGTGTAGAAAGAAAAAATAAATTATGCTTTTTTCATTTTGATATAGCTTAATGTGAAAATTCACTGACATTAAGAGCGATAGTGAAGCAATATGAAAATAGGTGAGATAGCTTTATCTCTCCTTCTCGCAAAGAATTTCAAAACATTTTTTTATACTAAAATCATAATTAGAAAAATTCTTCCTCTGAGAAGAATACTAGTGTCTTTCAATTTTCTTTTTATCTTTTTGCTTGAT
>CANJPX010000109.1 GCA_947476185.1 Bacteroidota bacterium | reverse complement strand
ACCAACGTCATCCATGCTGCCTACAGGGCAGAGGTCAAGCGCCTGCTGTTTCTCGGCTCCTCCTGCATTTATCCACGCGACTGCCCCCAACCCATCAAGGAAGAATACCTCCTCACCGGACCGCTGGAATCAACTAATCGGCCTTACGCCATAGCCAAGATTGCCGGCATCGAGCAATGCTGGAGTTATAACCGGCAGTACGGGACACAATTTCTCGCCGTAATGCCCACCAATCTATACGGCCTCGGCGATACTTACGATCTGGCCAATAGCCACGTCATCCCGGCGCTCATTCGAAAGTTTCATGAGGCCAAAGAACGCAACGACAAAGAAGTGGTAGTATGGGGAACAGGTGCACCCAGAAGAGAATTTCTCTACAGCGATGACATGGCAGATGCCTGCGTCTTCCTGATGAACCTCTCCGATGAAGAGTTCAACCGATTGCTCTGGCCGGCCGGTTCCCCACGTGAGTCTGTTAACGCTGGCCTTGCGCCATTCATTAACATCGGTGCAGGTGTTGATCTCACCATCCACGAACTCGCCGAGCACGTACGCGAAACAGTTGGCTTTTCAGGTGCAATTCTATTCGATGCAAGCAAGCCTGACGGTACACCGCAGAAACTGCTGGATGTTTCACTTATGAATGCGCTGGGCTGGCACGCTAGTCTGAATCTGAAAGATGGGTTAAAATGTGCCTACCAAGACTTCATACAACATTTGATCCGTTAAATCATGCCTGAAGAATTATCCAGCAATATCAATCTTCCAGACCCTAAATCCGACTGCCACTAAAGCTAGGGGCAGCACAGGGCATTCCATAGAACCGATGATCGCACAGCATTATCTTCATGCTCCGCTCTACACCAAAAGTGTATTTGTTTTTGATTGGGACGGCACGATCTTGGATTCTATGCCACAAAAATCACTGAATTTCGTGCGGGCATTCAAGTCGACAATTCCAGAAAGTTTACAATCTGAGTTAGTCGATAGCATGAAGGGACACTACTTGCAGCTATCTGGCCATCCAAGAAAATATATCTTTGATGAAATATTGAATTTACTCAATCTTGAACCTAAAGAAATTACTTTTGATCACTTTAATGCTGAATTCGAAGTGTTAAATAAGCAGAATTTGATCCATGCAAAATTATTCGTTGACGCTCTAGATTTGTTAAGGGCCCTTATTGATGAGGGCCGCCAAATTTTTATTTCTTCATCAGTGCCGCCTAAAGAGCTTGTTGATTTGGTGGGCGCGATCCTTCCGGACTCAATACGGCAAAATATTTCTTCCATATTAGGGAGTTTGGATGATTTTTCAAAAGGAAAGGGCCATCTTCAGCGGATTATTAATGAGACAGGTGCTACTCGCGACCAGATACTGGTGGTAGGGGATGATGTTGCCGATTATGAGTTAAGCCTCGAGGCAGGCGTAGATTGCATCCTTGTGGATCGAGGCCGTATATTGCAGGGAAGAAAGATTTGTACTGTTAACAACTTATATCAGCTCAGGGATAATTTAAAAAATGAAATTCAAGGCACTCGTTAAAAGTGAAATGTCAATCAGAGAAGTAATCGGCCTGATGGCAAGCTCTGAAGAAAATAACTACATTGCTGGTGTTACTGTCGTTGTTGACAATGATTCACGAGTAGCCGGTATTGTGACTGACGGAGATGTTAGAAGAGGACTTGGGAAGAATATTAGTATCGATCACCCGGTATCGCTAATCGCAAATACCTCCCCTATTTTGGTGAAGGTCGGGCTGAGCCACCAGCAAATGCGACAAGATATTATCCGGCAGGCTACGCTACGTGGCACAAATTACCAGAAATTCAATCAAATAATTCTGGTCAATGATGAAGGCAAGTTTCACGACTTGATTCTTCTGTCCGAAATAATCGATCGGCAGATTGAGGATCTCGTAGTAGCTGTGTATGGCATGGGGTTTGTCGGACTTACGCTTGCCTCGGTTCTTGCCAATGCGGGCCTAATGGTGGTTGGGGTGGATACAAATTCAGCGGTAATCAAAAAACTCCAGGGAGGGGTGCCGACATTTTTTGAAAACGGCTTAGAGTCGATGCTTGACTCGCTTGCACAGTCCAATCCGATTCACTTCACGGAAAATCCCGAAAAAAATAATGTGGATATCCATATTGTTTGCGTGGGAACGCCCGTTGATGAGAATAAAAATCCGGACTTCTCCTGTGTAATCCGAGCATCTGAAGCTATCGCGCGAAAATTAAAAAAGAATGACTTGGTTATTTTCCGTTCCACGTTGCCGGTTGGATCATCTCGGCACCTCATCATTCCAATTCTTGAGAAAAGCGGTCTCACGGTTGGAACAGATTTTTTTGTTTCGTTCGCCCCTGAAAGAACTGTTGAGGGAAATGCTTTGGAAGAACTTCGGATCCTTCCACAAATCATTGGTGGGTACGACAAGACAAGTTATGAGCTAACAACAAAATTGTTTAGTAAGATTACCAATACCATTGTTGAAGTGGAGTCTCTCGAAGCCGCGGAAATGGTCAAGCTTCTCAACAATACTTACCGCGACTTGGTGTTTTCGTTTGCAAATGAAGTTTCCTCGATATGTGAAGACCTAAATGTAAACGCATTCAAGCTGATCGAAGCGGCAAACGAGGGCTACCCCAGAAACCCTATTCCAATGCCAAGCCCTGGCGTGGGCGGGATCTGCCTTGCAAAAGACCCTTACCTTTATACTCATTCCATTAACAACAAAAATGGCTATCGTCCGATACTTGGCGTTGCAAGTCGCTCGATCAACTCAATGGGGCATATGGGTGTTCTGGAGAAAATAAAGAAATTTTGCGCTAAAACAGGAAAGGATATAACCGCTTTAAAAATTCTTTTGATTGGGCTCTCTTTTAAGGGAGTTCCAGAAACATCCGATATCCGGGAATCCATTGCGGCCAAACTAGTTGAAGCACTCCCCAATCCTGCAAACATCTACATTAAGGATTTTGTGGTGGGCGCGGAGGACATAAACGCTCTTGGTTGCCGAACTGTAAATGATATTATGGATGGGTTTGTCGACGCAGATGTTGTGCTAGTCATGAACAACCATCCCTTGAATAGCCGGTTTAATATTGCTGATGCATTTAAATCAATGAACAAACCATTCATGCTTTTTGACGGTTGGAATATGTTCAACCAGCAGCAAATCGAAAACTTCCCAGAAGCTTTCTATGCAACCCTTGGATATTTATCGGAGCGAAGGTCGACTTGAGTAAGCACTACCATGTGATCGGCCTGATTCCAGATAAAGAGATTCTGGACAAGAACAACACACTTAGCGTAAACGTCACGCATGCGCTATGTAGACAGTCAGTTCATAACGATGCCGATCTCATGAGACTGCAGCAGAAAGGAGAATACTTGTGGGCGTCAGGTGGAGGCACATACTTGCTGAACCGGCAGTATTTACTGATGGTTCGGCGCTTAATGAATACCAAGGTAAATCCTGGAAAATTTTCGTTGTTCACAGGCAGGGCGGACTGTTCGGAAGAGTTGTTGCAGCCAAACCTGTTAGTCAGGGAGCTTTTTGAGGAACTCATTCTCTATTCCGGAAACAGGCTCTGCAAACCTGTTTGTGAAGAATTCCAGGGTATAATCGACTGTGTTTATGCAAAGTTATCAACCATGTTGGGCCTTGATATCTCGGACTCGGTGCCATTGCCACTCCAGGCCATTGAGCTTACAACTAAAAACATTACAATAATCAATGAGGGTGGTTTGTGGGAGCGCACCCTCAATTTTCATGTGAGTCCGAATAAGGATATTAATATTCTTTTTGTTCTTGCCGGGCAAATAGACCTCTCTTCCCTATTTGCCCAAGATGGGGAATACCACGTAGAAAATGGCAACATCGTAAAGCACAAACGTAATATCTATTTGTATGACATTAGAACATCTCTGGGGCAAAACATTTCAGAAATTGGCCGCCGCCAAGACATAATGGAAATCCCTTTAAGTGAGATGACTAGCCACATGCGTTATTTGGTCGAGTCAGTTTCCAGTTGGCTTGCATCATCCACAGCGGATAATCCATCCGCAAGCTAAGATGCTTTAGGAAACAATGCAATGAAAATTATCGCCGAGTTTTGCCAGAACCATAATGGCCGATTTGATATCCTCAAACAAATGATAGGGGAGGCGGCAGAAGGTGGTGCGACACATGCCAAGATTCAGACCATCTTTGCAGACGATCTCAGTTTCCGCCCAGAGTTTGAGGAAGGGAGCATAGATAATAATGGGCACGTAAAGGTAATTAAGCGCCCTTACCGGGCCGAATATGATCGGCTCAAGGGGCTGGAACTCTCTTATGAGCAGCATCGCCTCTTTGTCGAGGAGTGCCGCGCGGCTGGTATGGAACCGCTGACCACGGCCTTTAACCTGACCTGCATTCCCGGGATTCGAGACCTCGGTTGGCGATCAGTGAAGGTTGCGAGCTACGACTGTGGCTCGATTCCGCTGATCGAAGCCTTGGCCGATAATTTCGATGAACTGATCGTATCCACCGGTGCTTCGTACGATAAAGAGATTGAGGACACGGCCAAGCTGCTGAATGCACGCGGTACGAAGTACACGATGTTGCACTGCGTGACCATCTATCCGACGCCGCTTGAGGCCATGCACCTCAATCGTATTGCCTACTTACGTGAATTGACCCCATCTGTAGGGCTGAGCGATCACTCTCTGACGGCCAAAGATGGGGTCAAAGCAGACTTGGTGGCCATCCACATGGGTGCCGATACCATTGAGCGGCATTTTACCGTCCTGCCGGCTGACCAGACGCGCGATGGGAAGGTGTCGATTACCAAGGATCACCTGCGTCAGATGGCTGACTTTGTCGCCATGGACCACGCCGCTCAGGAAGCCTATCTGGCCGAATATGTGCCGGACCGTGCCGTAATGATGGGGCAACGCAGCCGCCCCTTGAGTGACGCTGAAATGCTGAACCGCGCCTACTTTCGTGGGCGTTTTTGTAACAAGGTGGATGGGCGCCAAGTTTTCAATTGGGATCCTGAGGTGCGACAGCTTCTCAGTTAGTAGTAATTTAATAAACTTTTACTGGATTACTCAAGGGCAAAAGATGAGCGAACAACGTTCAAATTCTGGACTGAAGGCTTTTTACGACCAGTCTTATAAGATAGGAGAGGCCGAAGTCTTTACCTTTTTCGAAAATGGCAAACATATCAGTGAGGATCATCCTGCTGCACTAGCATCAGTGGAGTGGAGTGGACGTACGGTGCTGGACGTCGGCTGTGGTACCGGTAGGCTGGTACGCGAGGTGGCGGCACGTGGTGCGCATCGCGTGATCGGCTTGGACTACGCAGCTCCAGCTATTGATGAGGCGCAAAGTATATCCCATCCGGGCAATGTTGAGTTTGTGACTGCAGACATCATGAACTGGACGCCACCTTGTTTATTTGACATCATCGTAACTCTGGGGACCGTGGAGCATCTCGATGAACCCGCGCGTTTTCTGGAACGGATGACTGAGTTTTTGACTGACGAAGGCACCATTATTATCGCTTGCCCGCACTTCCTGAATCCGCGTGGTTACGTCTGGATGGCTTTGGCGACTCTGCTGGAAGTCCCGATGTCACTGTCCGATTTGCACTTCATCCATCCATGGCATATGAAACAATGGGCGTCCGAATTGGGCATGAATGCAGAATTGGTAACTACAGTTGACCGTGATTGGGCTTATGGACAGCGCCTGCTACGAGACTACGGCAAGCGTTTGCGCAACGCTCTGCGGGACGCCAGCTTGCCTACCGATAAGGTTGATGCTTACGTGGGCTATTTGGATAATCTGGTGCAGCACTTGAAATCTGAGGGCGCTGGATCAGGTATGGATGGCGCCACCGCGCTATATCGTCTACGCCGTATATGAGGCTTGAGACTGTTGAATTGGGGAATGAAGATGTCAAATGTAGGTGATGGCCTCTCTGCGGATCGGGGCAACTGGAAATTCAGTGGAACCGTGGTCGATTCTTTCGATGAACACGTGTCCAAGTCGGTTCCTCTTTACCACGAGGGCCATGAACTTATTTGTGACATGAGTGACTTCTTCATTAAGCCGGATTCGGTGTGTTATGAGATTGGATGCTCGACGGGCACGCTGACTCTAAAGCTGGCCGACCACAACCGCGCCAAGTCGGCAGCAAGCTTTATCGGGATCGATATTGAAGCCGACATGATTGCCAAAGCCAAGGAAAAGATCGCAACACAGCATGACTTGAATGTTTCTTTTATCGCAGAGGATGTGTTAAAAATGGCAATGGAGCCAGCCGACATGATCGTGTGTTACTACACAGTGCAGTTCGTCCGCCCATCGGTTCGCCAGGCATTAATCGACAAACTGTACAAAACCCTGAACTGGGGAGGCGCATTACTGCTGTTCGAAAAGGTGCGCGGCGCCGACGCCCGCTTTCAGGATATTCTGACTGCGCTGTATAACGATTACAAGCTGCGCAAAGGCTACTCGCCCGAGGAAATCGTTTCCAAGACCCGCAGCTTGAAAGGGGTGTTAGAGCCATTTTCGACGCAGGGCAACATCGACATGCTCAAGCGGGCAGGTTTTGTCGATATCAACACAGTGCAAAAATATCTCTGCTTCGAAGGTTTTTTGGCTATCAAATAGGCAGTCATTATGCCGCATCAACTAGTAGAGGTTTTGGATAAACATGAGCCGCAAATTATTTGATATTTCTTCTTTTGAGAGTCGCCTGGAGGCGAAAAACCAATTTGACGGCAATCTTCGCTTTGGGGCCAAGAAGTTCCATCAGGAGACCAATCGCAGCGGCGAGGGCAAGCCGGCCGACGGCGGCTTGGTCCGTGAGCACGCCAAGATTGTCAAAGATACCGGCCAAGACCGTTACCAGCGCATCGGCGATTTCTGGGAAGACGTGAATGAGTGCCCAGTTTGCGGTGGGGTAGAGCGCTCATTTTTTCTCACGCGCATGGGGCTGGATATCTGGCGCTGCAAATCTTGTAGCCACCGCTATCAGCATCCTCGAATCACCTTTGAGAAGGCTTGTGAACTGTATGCTGACGACAAGACGGCGTCGGATATTTACACTCAGCCGATCCAGAAGGAAATCGACCGGATTAAATACCAATATGGTTTGAATCTGATTAACCAGCTAAACCCACCCGCGCATGACCGCATCATGGATATCGGCTGCGGTGTTGGAGTGTTCCTGGAGGTCGCTTTAGATAATGGTTGGAACACCTGTGTTGGCATTGATGCCAACAGCCGGTATGCGGATATCTACCAGGAGGCTAAGGGAATCCAGTATATCCAGTCGAGCTTCGAACACTTCGATCGAGAACAACTAGGCACAGGCTATGATTGCATTAGCCTGTGGAATGTGCTGGAGCACCTCTTCGATCTGCAGGGCATCGTCGCCGAAATCACGCGCATGCTCAAGCCGGGCGGGCTATTGCTCATCATGGTGCCCAATGTGGAAAGCTTGGCTACTCGGCTGATCCGCGACAAATCGGCTACCTTCAACTGGAAGCATGTTTCTCACTTCTCGCCCAACAGTCTCACAACCTTGATGACCCGCCATGGGCTGGAATGCGTGCACATGGAAACGGCAATCAGCGAGATCGACAATGTAAAGAGTTATATGTCTGGCGAGTACCCGTACCATGGATACGGCGATCCCGATCACGTGTTCGATTTCATCACGCCCGAATACCTGCACCGCAACCTTCTTGGTAGTCGTATGATCGGAGTGTTCCGTAATGCTTAGGGGTCAACCTGTCACAGCAGTTATCCCGGTGCGCGGTGGTTCGAAGGGTATTCCGGGTAAAAATCTATATCGGTTGGGACGCGACACCCTGCTAGAGCGAACCATAAAGATCGCTAAGATGTGCCCGTACGTTGACCGTGTGCTGGTCACCACTGACAGCCCAGAAATGTACGACATTGCTCAACGATATGACGCCGCAGCACCCACCCTGCGCCCAGCCGAACTAGCCTCTGACAGTGCAAAAACGGTGGATGTTGTCCTGAATCTGATTGAAACCGTGCCCATTGGCACTGGCTGGGTGCTGCTCTTACAGGTGACCTCGCCGCTACGTACTCTTGGTGACCTCACCGCCTTTTGTGAAACCTTTGAGAATGGCCCGGCCGACGCTGAGGCCGCAGTTAGCCTGGTCCACTTCGACAGCCCTCACCCGGACAAAATCCAGAAGATCGAGGATGGCCTGGTGAAGTCCTACTTGGGTAAGGAATCGATGGTGGCCCGCCAGTCGCTGCCCACAGTCTATGCTCTCAACGGCGCCTTCTATATTACCCACCGCGACACTCTGGTGACGCGGTGCACCTTCTTGCCACCACGTACCCTGCCCTTCGTCATGCCCGAGGAACGCAGTGTCAACCTGGATACCATGGCTGACGTCTACGTGCTCGAAGCGATGTCGGAGCGCGGCGTGTATAAGGTCGAGGAGTATGACCTGTGACGCTGGAGGTGAAGAACATGATCCCCAAGACCATGAAGACACTGCGCAATCCGGGATGGTACATGACGGCCTGCGCTGGCGGCGCGACATATTGCTTCTCCTGAGGTCTATCTGACATGATAATTGCCAAACTCAGGCGATTGCCGAAGAAGATCCTGGAGGTCGTGTATGCATGGAACGACTTTATTCTCTACGCAAGAGGCATTGGGGCCTATTGTTGCCTAGCCGAGAGCATGCTCTAAACGAGCCCAGGTTGACTGGAGGACTAGTATTTTTTGGTATTTTCCTGACCGCATTAGTTGGACTTGCTCAACGAAGGTGGAAAGATGATTCTGATCTACCTGTATGGGTACTCACAGTCATATGGATCTATTACTTCACGACAGACCAGTTCCTCCATAGCTACTTCATCACTATTCATTTCTATCTTCTCACTGGTGTTATCGCCTCCCTGCGCTCTAAAAACCATCTGGAATTAGCTGATACATACGTGATATCGGTACTCCAGACCTGATTGGGCCTAACAACCGCAACACCACAAAGCAGATAGGGAAAGATCTTATGCTCAGGGTGCGTGCGGCTAGTATTTGGTCCAGGTGCTATAGCAGCCAAGCCCATTGCCCGCATCAGACGTTGCACCCGTTTACGGTTAACGATGTATCTCCTGGTCTTAAGAAACGCTACCATCTTGCGGCTGCCTAAAAATGGATGAAGCGTATACTCCTCGTCGATCAAACGACTGTGCAATTGGTCAAGCTCGTCCACCAACTTCGGTCTTTGATGTGCATAAACGGTCGCGCGTGATACCGCTGCCAGTTCACATTGCTTCGCTACGCTTACTTCCTCTCCATGGGTAATCCATGCTTGCCTCGTCATGGAAGGTT
>CANJPX010000108.1 GCA_947476185.1 Bacteroidota bacterium | reverse complement strand
GTCATTTTCAACGATTAGATTCTTGAGGCTGTCTTTTGGATTTTTGAGATTTGTAACACCATTGGTAGTGTCAATAACGCTTCCAATAATGATACTGCCATTCAGCAACAATAAAGTGTCTTTCCCTTTTTGTGAAAATCCATTGAAAGAAAATAGTAGTAAAACGATACTTAGAAAAACTGAAATATTTTTTAACATTTTTAAAATAATAAGATTTTCTCAAAGATAACCATTCTATCACTATATCGAAATTTAAATAGTTAGTTGAGCATTTTCTTTAAAGGAATGTCTGTTTTCCAAAGTTTATTTTGAGATAAAACAATGCGATAAATCATATTCTTGTTCACTATTGTATTTTGGTTGATTTTTTTATTTCTTTATAAAAACAATCCTCGGAATTTTAAATTCCTTTGGTATATTTGTATTCCTCAAAAAAACAGAACCATGATCATAACCGACAAATTTGTTAACCGTCATAACGGACCCCGTGCAAACGATGTAAAAGTAATGCTTTCGAAGATTGGAGCAAAAAGTCTTGATGATCTTATCGATCAAACTATTCCCTCTACGATTAGATTGAAAAAGCCTTTGAATCTTGCGGCTGGCATGACGGAATATGATTACCACAAACATTTGCGAACGATTGCTGCAAAAAATAAAGTGTTCAAAACATATATTGGTTTAGGATATTACAATACAATTATTCCTCCTGTTGTTCAACGTAATGTTTTGGAAAATCCAGGTTGGTATACTGCTTACACACCTTATCAAGCCGAAATTTCTCAAGGCCGATTAGAAGCATTGTTGAATTTTCAAACGATGATAATGGATTTGACCGGTATGGAAATTGCAAACGCTTCTTTGTTAGATGAATCTACTGCAGCTGCTGAAGCGATGGTGATTTTGTTTAACAACCGTAATCGTGAGCAGGTAAAAAATGGCGCGAATAAATTTTTTGTGTCCAATGAATGTTACCCTCAAACTATTGATCTCCTAAATACACGTTCGAAACCATTGGGAATTGAATTGACAATCGGCGACTGGAAAACAGAAAAACTAGACGATTCCGTTTATGGTGTCATACTTCAATATCCTACTATTGATGGAAAGGTAAATGATTATGCTGAATTTGTTAAAAATGTAAAATCAAAGGGAGTTACAGTTGCTGTTGCCGCTGATATTTTAAGTCTAGTTTTATTAACACCTCCCGGTGAGTGGGGTGCTGATGTAGTTGTTGGCAGCTCTCAACGATTTGGTGTTCCTATGGGATATGGTGGTCCTCACGCTGCATTTTTTGCTTGTCGTGAAGAATTTAAACGCATAATTCCCGGTCGTATCATCGGTGTTTCTATCGATGCTCAAGGTAATCCTGCTTTGCGTATGGCATTGCAAACACGTGAACAACATATCCGCAGAGATAAGGCTACATCTAATATTTGCACAGCTCAGGCTTTGTTGGCGATTATGGCAAGTATGTTTGCTGTTTACCATGGTCCGGAAGGAATCAAAGGAATTGCTCAACAGGTCCATTTATCTGCTGTTACATTGGCTTCTGAATTAAAAAAATTGGGATACGGAATCGAAAATGATAATTTTTTCGACACCATAAAAGTTAATCCCCCTGCCCCCTTTGAAATGGGGGAATCCTTCAACGCTAAGATCAAACAATTGGCCGAAGCTGCTGAAATAAATTTCCGATATACCGACAAAGGAATTGTTATTTCTCTGGATCAAACAACAGATGCCGATGCGTTAAATGCAGTCATCGAAATTTTTGCAAAAGTTGTAAACAAAGCATTTGCAAAGGTGTCGCAAGAAATTGTTTTCGGTCAAAAAACGGTGATCAACATTCGGAAATCTGCAATATTGACTCATCCGATTTTCAATTCGTATCATTCTGAATCTGAAATGATGCGTTACATTAAAAGACTTGAAAATAAAGATCTTTCCTTAACACATTCAATGATCTCTTTGGGCTCCTGCACAATGAAATTAAATGCTGCATCTGAATTAATGCCGATCACTTGGCCTGAATTTGCTCACATTCATCCGTTTGTTCCAATGGAGCAAGCGGCAGGTTATATTGAAATGATAAATGAATTGGATCGTTGTCTGAGTGAGATTACCGGCTTCTCAAAAATGAGTTTTCAGCCGAATAGCGGTGCTCAAGGTGAGTATGCGGGACTTTTAGTGATTCAGGCATATCACCAATCCCGTGGTGATACACACCGCAACATTGCATTAATTCCAACTTCGGCACATGGTACAAATCCTGCTAGTGCTGCAATGTGCGGCATGAAGATCGTTTTAGTAAAATGTGACGAGAAGGGAAATATTGATGTAAATGACATGCGTGAAAAGGCGACGCTTCACAAAGATAATTTATCATGTCTGATGGTTACATATCCAAGTACGCATGGTGTTTACGAAGAAAGCATCATCGATATCACAAATATCATCCATGAAAATGGCGGACAAGTATACATGGATGGAGCAAATATGAATGCGCAGGTTGGATTAACTTCTCCTGGTAATATCGGTGCCGATGTGTGTCACCTGAATTTACATAAGACATTTGCTATACCTCATGGTGGTGGTGGCCCTGGCGTTGGTCCGATTGGTGTGGCCAAACAATTGGTGCCATTTTTACCTTCACATGTATTGGTGAAAACAGGCGGAGAAAGAGGAATTTCTGCTGTTTCGGCTTCTCCTTTCGGGAGTTCATTGATTTTATTGGTATCTTATGGGTATATAAAAATGCTTGGTGGAGACGGATTAGCGGAGGCGACTAAAACAGCGATCTTAAATGCGAATTATATCAAAGAATCTTTGAATGGATTTTATCCAACATTGTATGTCGGTAAAAATGGACGATGTGCACATGAAATGATTTTGGATTGTGTAGAATTTAAACGTCAAAGTGGAGTAGAAGTGGGGGATATTGCAAAACGATTGATGGATTATGGTTATCATGCTCCGACAGTTTCTTTTCCTGTTCACGATACGTTGATGATAGAGCCAACAGAAAGTGAGTCAAAAGAAGAGTTGGATCGTTTTTGCTCAGCGATGATCTCAATAAAAAAAGAAATTGATGAGATCGCCACTGGAAAAGCTGACAAAGATGATAATGTGATCAAAAATGCGCCACACACTGCAAAGTCTGTAATTGCGGATGATTGGAAACACAGTTATTCCCGTGAAAAAGCTGTTTATCCGTTGAAATGGGTAAAAGATGCTAAATTTTGGCCGAGTGTTGCCAAAATTGATAATGCGCATGGGGACAGAAATCTTATTTGCACTTGTCCTCCGATAGAAGCATATGCTGAAATTGAAATAGCATAAATATCCCATTATTTTTGTAAGTTAATGTCAATTTATTAAATTTGTAATCCAATTGTATAATAATCAATAACTAAAACCCAATAAAAATGAAAAAAACTACATTTATTTGTTCTTTGTTTTTTCTTAGCACGGCCATGTTTGGTCAATCAGGGAAAGCAAAGTTACCGTCTGCAGATTCAAAATTTGCACATCACACAGTTGCATCAAAAAATACAACTCCTTCTACTGTTTTAAAAAGCGGAGGAACTCCTGCAGTTGTATCTCCTTTAGCAGTGATTTGGTCGGATGATTTTTCTGTTCCTTCAAATTGGACAAAAGCATCACCAACTGGAGCAGGATTATGGGTGATTAATTCGGTAGGTCCTACAGGGTCATTTGCGATTCCTAAAATCCTTTCAACTACAGCTGCAAATGGCTTTGGATTATTTGATTCTGATTTAGATTGCAGTGGAAATCAAGTAGCTAACATTACTACTGCCTCTTCCATTAATTGTGCTTCTTCTGCTTTTGTAAACTTGAATTTTCAGCAACAATACAGAAGATTTTATGATAGTACATTTGTATTTGTTAGTAATAATGGTACAACATGGACGAAATATGGTGTAAATACTCCATTAGGTAATAATGATTATGCTCTTACAGGTAACCCGGATTTGGTAAAAATTAATATTTCTGCTACAGCTGGTGGGCAAGCAACTGTTTGGATCAGATTTCAATTTTATAGCCCAACTGCAATGGGTGCTTCAGCAGGATGTGCTTATTCTTGGATGATTGATGATGTTTCAATAACTAGCATGTCTCCGAATGATCTTGGAATAGACAGAGCATACAGTGATTTTAGTTATGTTGATGGTGGCTATTACACTCAAACGCCAACTTCACAAGTTGCTCCTATTACATTCAGAGCAGCTATTTCAAACTTGGGATCAACAGCACAAACATCTGCTAAGTTAAATGTAAGTATTTCTGATGGTGCAGGGTCTGTATATAACCAAAACAGTCCAGTATTATCTTCAATTGCTTATCAGGCAGTAGATACACTGGTTATTGCTACGCCAGCTTTTACTCCTCCAAGCACAATTAAAAATTATACAACAACTTTCTTGGTTAGCCAAACAGAAGTTGAATTAGCTGGTGATATTGCAAATAACACAGTTGTAAAAACGTTTGCTGTCACAGATACTGTTTATGCTAGAGATAATGGTACCTCAACAGGATTAACAAGCCCTAACTATTATACAGGAGGGGATCAAGATGATGCTAGAATTGGCTTAATTTATGAGTTTACTACGGCTGCTAACGCAAGTTCAATTTCAGCGTATTTAGAAGCTTCTACCGCTACAGGAACAGCTGTGCAAGCTAAAATTTATGAATTGGCTGCAGGAGTATTTACTGAAATAGCAACGTCTGCGATATATAACATTAATACTGCACCTACAGGTTGGGTAAATTTCCCACTTCCATTAACTGCTTTAACAGCTGGAAGCACTTATGTTGCAGCTATTGTTACAACAGGTGTGGCTTCAGGAACACCAAATTTATATGTTATTTTAGGAAATGATAAATCTACGCAACAACCTGATGGAATTGCTTTAATTTATTTGCCTGGTGATAATTGGTATACAATTGGTGAATTACCTATGATCCGTTTAAATCTTAAGCTTCCGGTAGGAATTTCTGAGAATGAAAGCGGTGCAATATTATCTCAAAATATGCCAAACCCTGCAAGTTCTAATACCATTATTTCTTATGAGTTAGAAAAAAATGCTTCAGTTACTTTAAACGTTTATGATGTAACAGGAAAAGTTGTTGCTTCTAAAATCGTTGGAGAACAAGGTATAGGGGTACACAAAATTGATTTAAATGTTGCTAATCTTGCAGCAGGTGTTTACCATTACTCATTAACCGTTAACAATGCTACTACTTCAGCAGTGAAAATGGTTGTTATCAAGTAATTATTACCACATAATTTATTTAAAAGCCATTCCGCAAGGAGTGGCTTTTTTATTTTATCGATGGAGTATTGTTTTTTATAGAACAATTTATTACCTTTATAGTCAATTTTAAAAACTCTTATTTAAAACCTGAAAAAATGAAAAAAATTTACCTATTATCACTTTCTATTTTTGTGTCAGCTGGAGTCTGGGCGCAAAAAAGCGTTACCACAAGCGCTGCGAATGAAATAATGACGCAAGCACCGGAAGCTGCCGCGACTCAACAAACACTTGCTACAAAAGCTCCATTTGATGTAATTTGGTCGCAAGATTTTGGTACAACTAGTTATGGTGCTATTCCAACAGGTTGGACACAATCTGGGACAAACCAAATTTGGAAAAAAACAGGTATCGGTTCTACCGGTTACTTTGGAACATCTACAGTTTCTTTAAACTCAACTACTAAAGCTAATGGGGTTTTAATTTTTGATGCTGATTCATTAAATAAAGCTGTTACTGCAGATCCTACGGGAGCTGCTTATACTGCTAAATCTGGTGAAGTTACCAGTGAAACAATTGACCTTACAGGTAAGCCAAACGTTAGATTGGTTTTTCAACAATTATTCAGATTGTGTTGCTCACCATCTACTACGTTTTTAACTGTTTCAGTTAGTAATAACGGTGGTGCAACTTGGACTGATTTTGATGCTAAAGGTGCAACAGGTATTAATAGCTATAACCCTAATCCTGAAACAATTTCAATCAACATTAGTGCTGCTGTTGGTGGTTCTAGCAATGTGAAGGTGAAATTTAAATTTGATAGCGGATTAGGCGTTTATTTCTGGCAAATTGATGACGTTCAAATTATCGAAGGTCCTGCTAACGATGTAAAATTGGAACGCGCGTATGCAGATTTCAGTTATGTTGATGGTGGTTTTTACACACAAACTCCTTCTAGTCAAGTTGCTCCTCTTACTTTCAGAGGTGCAATTTTAAATGATGGTGGAATAGCTCAAACTACTGTGAATATGAATGTTTCTATTACTGGTGCTGGTACTTATAGCCAAAACAGTAATACTATTGCTTCTTTTCCTCTTTTTGGAAGAGACACTTTGTTAGTGACTACAACTCCTTTTCTTCCTGCAGCTGTAGGTGCATACACAGCAGTTTACACTGTTGATCAAGTTGAAACAGATGAATTAATTGCTAACAATTCAATGACAAGAGTATTTAATGTTTCTGATACTGTTTATGCTAGAGATTATGGTGTTGTAGGTGCGGGTATTACTGCTTCATTAAGCCCTTCTGATTATGTTGGTGGTGATGTTGATGGATCTGTTATCGGTACATTATATGAATTCCCTGCAAATGCAGTTATTACTACTGCTTCTGCTTATGTTGCTACATCAACACAAAACGGTGCTTCTTTTCAATTTGTATTATTCAACATTGATGCAACAGGAAACTTCGTTGAAGTTGCTACTTCTGATATCTATGTAGTTGCAGGAACTTCTGACAAAAACAAATGGGTAACATTGCCATTCCAAGGAGGAGTTTACACTGTTGCTGCTGGTGAGTCTTATATTATTGGTGTTAGAGTTTTTGGTGCTCCAGCATTTGATTTGGACATTTTAAATGACCTTACTTTAGAAAGCACACAGCCTAGTCAAACTACATTTGTTGATCCAGGTGGATTAGGTACTTGGGGTTGGATTCAAAAAGCTCCTTTCATCCATATCAATGTTGAAGCAATCGTTGGTATAGCTGAAAATGATGCACAAAATGCACTTTTACAACAAAATATTCCTAATCCTGCTGTTGCGAATACGACTGTTAACTTTGAAATTGTAAAAGCTAACAATGTTTCTTTATCAGTTTATGATGTAACAGGTAAATTAATCAAAACGATCAATGCTGGAAATTTATCTACAGGAATGCATTCAATTACTGTTGAAACAGCTGATATTGATGCAGGTGTTTATTTCTATACGTTAACTGTTGGATATCAACAATTGACTAAGAAAATGTCAGTAATGAAAAACTAAACATTTGGTTTTACTAAAATAAAAAAGAGCCCTCTGAGTATTTTCTCAGAGGGCTCTTTTTTATATAAATGTTTAAAATTTTGATTTTAAATCTTTCATGAATTTGGTAGCATAAACAAAATCACAGACTTCAATATTTGCTGTTTTTAAAATTTCTTGTTTGCTGCCTTCCCACCAGTTATCGCCTTTATAAATAAACATGATATTGTCACCTATCTCGATCACCGAATTCATATCATGTGTGATCACAATTGTTGTGATCTCATATTCATCCGTAATTTCTTTGATAAGATTGTCGATCACAATTGAAGTGATCGGATCCAATCCGGAATTAGGCTCATCACAAAATAGATATTTTGGTTGAACAGCAATTGCACGTGCTATTGCCACCCGTTTTTTCATACCTCCGCTTAATTCAGAAGGATATAATTTATTTGCATTTTCAAGATTGACCCGTTGTAAACAGAAATTTGCTCTGTCGCGTTTTTCACTTTCGCTCAAATCAGTGAACATTGAAATCGGAAATACAACATTTTCCTCAACTGTTTTTGAATCAAATAAGGCGCCCCCTTGAAATAACATTCCAATCTCCTTGCGGATGGCTTTTTTACCGTTAAAATCAAGATCATGAAAATTACGGCCATCGAATAATACTTCCCCGGAATCCAGTTCATTCAATCCTATCATGCACTTTAATAAAGTGGTTTTTCCTGAACCACTTTCCCCGATGATCATATTGGTTTTTCCGGTTTCAAAGTTGAAGGAAATGTTGTTAATGACATTTCTTCCCGAAAAAGATTTTGATATGTTTTTTATTTCTATCACGACAATAAAAGTTGTGTTAAAATCAGATCAAATGCAAGGATCAATACACTGCTGTAAACTACGCCTTTCGTGCTTGAACGGCCCACTTCCAATGCCCCTCCTTGTGTATAATAGCCGTGGTATGCCGGAACAGACGCAATAATGAAGGCGAAAACTCCCGATTTTATCAAGGCGTAAAGAACGTTGTAAGGTCTGAAATCATAAGTGATACCATAAATATATTCGTAATCTGTCACTACTCCTGTAAGAACCCCAAAAGTATAACCACCCAATACACCTAAGAACATTGAGAAAACAATTAAAACAGGATTGAATAATATAGAGGCAATGATTTTTGGAAAGATCAAATAGCTGGCAGAATTAATACCCATGATCTCCAAGGCATCAACCTGCTCCGTCACACGCATCGTCCCGATCTCGGAGGCAATGCTGGACCCCACTTTTCCTGCAAGTATCAAACTGACAATAGCAGGGGAAAATTCCAGGATCATCGAATCGCGCACAGCAACACCAACAGCATATACAGGGATAAGCGGACTTTCAAAATTGAAAGCAGACTGCAGTGTAATAACGGCTCCCATAAAAACGGAAATGATTGCAACAATGCCTAGGGAACCAATACCCAACAAATTTATTTCTTCAAAAATGCGGTCGCGGTAAATAGCAAGCTTTTCCGGCTTGCCAAATGCCCGTTTCATTAACAAAAAATACCTGCCGAAATGAAAAAATATTCTCATGCTTTTTGTCTAAAAAACAGTTCTTTTTTTGAAATAGCTGAATTCAGGGTTAAATTTAAGAATAATTGGACACAAATGATGTGTTTTGTTTTTGCTATCTTTGTACAAACATATGTAACGCATGAAAAATATTTTACAAAATACCTTACGGGTCATCGTGATCATTGCAACTATGTCCTTGTTTTCGGGTTGTTATATGTTTCATAAAAAAAACCGTTGCGGAGATTGTCCGAAGTGGAAAATTGAATTTTCCGATACTGTCTCCAACATAATTTTCTAAACGAAAGTTTCCTTCCAAACCAAAAAATACCCTGTTTTAGGTATCAGTTTAATCACGTTCAGGCTTAAATAATGCGTACTTTTGAGGTATATCATGGCAGAAACAAAAGGTTTGAAAAATTTATCGCAATTAGAAATAGGTCAAAGTGCAATTATTGATTCGTTTACCGATAAGGATATGGCATTGAAATTATTGGAAATGGGTTGTACGCCTGGTGAGATCGTAAAACTTGACCGTATTGCGCCGTTGGGCGATCCTATTGCTATTTATGTTTCGGGATATCTGTTGAGTCTGCGCAAGGCAGAAGCCTCTACAATTCTTGTATCTCCAATTTTGGCTAAATAAATAATCTATTGTTGTGGATTCGAATAGCTCCTTTGTAAACTTTTCCGAAAAACCTACTCTAAAAGTTGCTCTTGTTGGAAATCCCAATAGTGGCAAATCCACTTTGTTCAATGCACTTACAGGGTTAAATCAAAAAACAGGAAATTTCCCAGGTGTAACAGTTGATAAAAAATCGGGTTTCGCAAAACTAAGTAACGTTGTAACGGCTGAATTTATTGATCTTCCGGGAACCTATAGCTTGTATCCAAAATCCCTGGATGAACGTGTTGCCTTTGAAGTTCTTTGCAACAGTGATAACGGCGACCACCCGGATGTT
>CANJPX010000107.1 GCA_947476185.1 Bacteroidota bacterium | reverse complement strand
GGCGCGGGCGCGTGGTGACCCGCAGGGGGCGGCTGGGGTTTTGTGACGGAGCGGAACAGGGACGCCAACGACGGACGGAGCAGGGGCCTTCTCGCCTGTGCGCAGCGCTCGCGGCGGAACTTCGCGCGGCGGTCGGCGCGGCATTTTGATGGGCCGCGCGGTCTCGGGGGGCGGCGGCGCACCGGGTCCTTTCGACTGGGTCGGTACCAGGAACTGCACAGTTCGACGACCTTGCATCGAAGCCCAAGCGGCGTGAACGTCGTCACCTTCGCACGTCTGCATGCGTGAGGCAGGGGCGACCTCAGCGCCCCGCATCGCGGCGACGCGGACGATGGGAACCCCGACGATATTCCGGCCCGGCGGGGCTGGGCTTGGAGGTGCGAGACCAACTTGGACGCTGTGCGGCCGACACGCGGCCTGACCGAATCTCAAGGTTGCCCGGGGCATGGGCAGACCGTAAAGTATTGGTGCCGCCTTCTCGCGGCCGATGGGAGTTCCCATGTCCACGCCTTCTTCGTTCAATTCGATGGCCCGCTATGGGGACGACTGCGACGCCCGCGAGCGCCTGTGCAAGAGCCTCGCCCGCCGCAAGCGTACGACTTGTCCTTCGGTCGAGGTGGACTCGTGGTTCGCTCTCGGCGAGCCCGGCAGAATGAGGGTGTCCGACCCGGCGAACGGGCTGTACATCGTCGTCGACCTTCCCCGCGCCACGTGCGGCCAGCGCGACGAGCAGGCCGGCTGGCGCCTCTGGACGTCGATCGAGGTCGTGCTCCGGGCCGCCGACGAAGACGAGACGCGCGCGGAGGCGCTGCACACCACCATGGCCACCGCCCTGCTGGCCGAGGGCTTCCGTAGCGCGGGCGAGGTGTTTGGCCTGGACATGCCCCGTGGCTGGGTCAGTCTGTGCTCGGACTGGGTAGCCCACGTCCGCGACGCGGACGCCTTAGCTGGCATGATCGGGCGACTCCGGAGGACGTCCTTCGACGGGTGGCCTGACGGCGATGAGAGAGGGCTCGCGGAACCCTGAGTCCGGCCATGCCGCAGCGGCAGCCCCACGGCAGGCACGTTTCTCGACCGCGAGACGGACCTCTGCGTCGGCGCGACTGCCGCCCGGTGCCCACCTCCAATCCTTGCGCCCGCAGATGGCGTGGAGGGGTAGGCTTCGCGTGCACAGGTACGACGCTGGAGTCGAGCGCGCGCCCGTCGCGGAACTTCGCACAGATCCCCAGTGGTGTCGGCCACTCGTCGTTGGCCTCCGCGACGAGCCGATCGAGCGTCCAGCCGAGCAGCCGCGAGAACGACGGCGGAGGCGATCTGTCAACCGTCACACGGGAGGGACCACCCAGCCGCCACGATCTAGGGACCACCCCACCGAGCCACAGGTGAGTGCGGGCCGCGGTTTGCCACGGTGAAGATCACCGCGGTGACGAGCGTCCATACGTCGACGGATCGCTGGCGTCTGACGACGCCGATCTTGTGCGCGTGAAGGCGAACAGCTTCAGGTCTGGCGACGGCGTGAACGAGCGCGCGGACCGCGGTAGGGAGGGAGGCGACCACGAGGTCTCCGCGGTTGGCTTGTCTTGCAACACCCCGGTCACCCGGATCGTGGCCGCCTTCCAGCCCACTACTAAGCAATCACTATCGTGCTCAGCGCGGCACTACCCGAACACGCTTGCGCCGCCGTCGGCAGTGCGCACATTACGCACGTCGGGCGCGGATCCAAACAAAATTATGGTTGGGTGGGACAAACCAGCTTTGGGCGCTTGGGGATTTGGATACGAGGCGGACAACCGGGGCACGCCTCCGGATGGCAACCCTGGTAGTGGACCGTCACCCTCCCTTCGGCGCGGCGCTCCCACAGCCAAGCCTCCCACTCCGCGCGCGGCCGCGTCTGCTCCCGACGACCGGTCCGCACGGTGAACGTCTCCGCGTTGAGGCCGACGAGCGACCAGCGGTCAAAGTTCGAGATGGATCCGCCGTACTCGATGTTGATGCGCAGGCCGCGGAGGGGCTCCCGTGGGAGCGGCTGCCCACGCGCGTCGGTCGGCCATGCACGGGACAGTCCGCCTTCAAGCAGCACGAGGACGGGACGTTCCGCCATGGGCGACCTCAATAGGGCTTGGCGGGTGCCGAGCTTGGATCAATACGCGGATGGATGCCCATCCGAAACCAGTACGCGGCGGCGGCATGAGATTGGACCAAATTGGATGGCTAAATCGGTCCCGCGCCGCCTCGGTCGTACGGGCCTACGCGTCCGCGATGGCGCGCGGAGCGGGGTTGGGGCCGACCTCACCCGCCTCCTCGGCCGCAGACCGCTCCAGGTCGTGCAGTTGGATCGCGCGCCCAAGGCGCGCGGCGCGAACCGCGGCGCGGACTGAGGCCGTGCGGATCCTTCCCCCGGTCAGGCTGTAGCGGGTCGCGAGGCGCCCGAGGTTGAGCTGCGCACCGCCCGTCGCCGTCGCGGGAACAAGCGCGGTCCAGATCGCCAGGCGCGCCTCGGCGTCAGGCTCGGGGAACTGAACCTTCCACCCGACCCGGCGATCGAGCGCCGCGTCGAGGACCTCCGCACGGTTGGTGCAGAGGATGACCACGCCTTGGTGACGGTCGAGCAGATCGAGGAGCGTGTTGACCAGCGCGTCATCGTGCCGCGAGGCCTGTCCCAGTCCGCGCGCCATCAACAGGCTGTCGACCTCGTCGAGCAGCAGCACCGCCTCCGCCGCCTCCGCTTCACGGAAGGCAGTCGCCAACGAGCGCTCGGCTTCGCCCACCCACTTCGAGAGGATCGACGGGAGGACCACGCGCATCATCGGTCGACCCAGCGTGCCCGAGATCGCCTCTGCGCTGAAGGTCTTGCCGGTCCCCGGCGGGCCCACGAACAGCGCCACCACGCCGCGGCCGCCGGACTGGTGAGCGCCGACGCCCCAGCGGTCGAAGATCGTTCGCTGGGCTTGCGCCGCGTCCACGATCTCGTGCAGCGCCTCCAGTTCCGCCGCGGGGAGGCAGACGTGGTCGAGCGTCGCCCGCGGATCGCTCATCGGGTGAGCGCCGGTCGCGACTGCAGGGCGGCGGGCCTGATCGCGCGCCGCGTTTTCCAGGTGCGCCTGCCGGAGCACCGGCAGCTCCGGGTCCTCCGAGACGGCGGCCGCGATCGCGTTGAGCATGGCGTTCTTGATGTAGCCGCCGGCCAGGTCGTGCCTCGACGCCAAGCTGCGCGTATCGAGGTCCGATCCGAACGCCGCCCGAGGTGGGAGGTGTAGGCGCCAGAGGTGCTCTCGCGCGAGCGTGTCCGGTCGCGGGAAGTCGATCCGCACGAGCACGCGCCGATCGAGGGCCTCATCGAGCCTGTCGGCGAGGTTCGTTGCGAGGACGGCCACGCCCTCGAAGCGCTCTAGCTCGGTGAGCAAGAGGGTCATCAGCGCGTTGCCCAGGCGCCGCGACTCGAACAGCGACTCGCACTCGTCGAAGAAGAGGACCGCGTTGTGAATGCGCGCCTCTCGGAACAGGCTGGGCAGGAACCGCAGCGCGTCCCCGTGGCTGGAGAAGGTGGGTATGTCGACGTTCAGCACGCGCTGCCCAAGTCGATGCGCGACGCCGTGCGCGGTGGACGTCTTGCCTGTGCCTGGGGGCCCCGTGAAGAGCATGAGCGTGCCGCGGCCGTAGCGGACGACCTCGTCGACGCCCCATTCCGCGCACACCTCGGCGAAGCGCTGGCGATGATCCAGCATCGCCAGGAGGCGAACTCGGTCGGCCGGCGGCAACACCACCTGATCGAGGGTGGCCCGCGGCGTCTCCAGGGTGGAGAACGCAAGGAGCTCCTCGGCGAGCGACTGGGTGCCCAACACCAACTCCAGGCCCCGGCTGGTGACCGACACGTTGGCGTCGAGCAGCTGCTCGGGGGTCGTGTAGCGATGCCCCATCGACAGCTGCGCGAGGTCTTGCGCAAACAGCGGCGCGCCCGGCCGGAAGTTCGCGCGTGCGGACACGCGCCCTTCGAGGTCGAGCTCCTCGAACGCGAAGATCGCCTCGACCATGCAGACGCCCGGTGCGTTGCCGTCCAAGTCGCCGAGCGCCTCGCCGAACGAGCGCTGCAGCGCGAGCCCCGTGGTCAGGAGGAGCGTGTGCCGCTCCAGGCGGTTCAGCCCGAACCGCGCCTGGACCGCGTCGAGGCCGATCGGCGTGGCGTGTTTGCTGCGCAGCTCCTGAAACGCGCGCCGCGTGTTCGCCTCGCGGCGCCGTAGCTCCGCGACGGGGATCGGCTTCGGATCCTCCGCGCCCCAGCGCGTGCGCGAGGTGCCGTGCTCGGCGTCGTGCTGCGCGTGCAAGCGACGGACGCGGGCCATGGCCCAGTCCAGTTCCGCTTCGAGCAGGGACAGCACGTTCAGGGTTTCGAGGGACGTGATCGGGGTGACATTGGGGACGGTAGACATGAGGTCTCCTGGGGGTGGAGCGGGGGTACGCGGGCGCGATCCGGAGAGAAACCCCGGACAGGGCTCGGTGATTATTGGGAGGCGGTCGCTCGCCGAGGCGAACGGAGAGCGGGTGGGCTGTGAGGGGCCGGACGCGGGGCCTACACGAACCCGTCGGGGCGCACGTCGATCTCCCACTCGCATCGGCACAGCACCGGACCGAAGTCGATCGGGACGAAGCTTCCTTGGACGCGCTCGCGCGTCCTGAACAAACAGCGACCCGGTTCGCTGACGCTATCGGGCCACGGCAGTTCCCGGAACTCGGGTGGAGCACCCTCGAAGAACAGGTCAGCCCTGACGTCGAACGTCACGGTCACGCGGTACAGCCTCTTGGCTGCACGACCCTTCCCAATCAGGTGAGTCGAGCGCTCGATGTCCTGGTTCTCCTCGATCAGACCGAGCTTCAGTGGCCACTCGGGGTGCTCCGCGTTGTACTGATCCACCAGCGCGACGGCGTCGGCGAGAGAACGGCCGCTGTCGTCGTGCGTCGCCGACGGCGGCACATCGAACATGAGGTTCGCGGCGTTGAGGGCGTCGCCGCAACTGGCGCAGGTGTTCTCGAGCGTGAGGAGGATCTCCGCGACGCCGTCGCTGACCTGCATGTCGAAATCAAGGACGGACTCCGCGAAGGTCGAGACAAAGCGTTCGCAGCTGTAGCAGCGGGCTATGGTGGCCTGCTGTGGGTTTGGAGTGCGCGTCCTCCGCGGTCGCGCTTCATGAGCGCCACGAAGCGTGGCGAGGTTGGATGGGGTGAGCGCACGGCGCGGCGCGAGCGGCCTGCGAGCGCGGCTAGGTCGCGCTGCGGGGCGCCGCGAGCGTACGGGGTGAGCCTCGTGACGTGGTCTTCGCCACGGAGGCAACGCCGCGACGGCGCCCGTGGTCGTCGAGCGCGATTACGGTTTGGCGAGACCGCGAGAAGCCTGGCCCGATCGCATCGCGCGCCATGCGTTCGGTGTCGGCGCGCACAAAGATATGTGCACCCCCGAATTAATTTCCGGCCCGCAAGGGAGGATAGAAACCCTTCGCGTGGTCACGAGACCCGTCGCGAGGACGGCAGCATGAAGACCTTCCGATGGCGCGTATCGGATCCTGCGCGACGAGGGTCACCCCCTCAACACTGATCGGATGTCACGCGGTTTTCGCGCCGGCGTCGAAGCTGCGTTCGGCGATCGTGCAAGCGCGTCGACCGCACGCTGACGTGCCCGAGGTGTACGTGGACCGCGTGCGGCGGCGCTGTATCGCCTGCGGGGAGCTGATCCTGCGGGTCTTAGAACAAGACCCGCAGACCTGCCCTGGCTGCTGCGACCGGATGCGTCAGTTGGCGCCTGTGCTTGCGGCGAGCGGCGGCGTGCTGCGCTGGCTGGTCGACGAGCGTGCGCGCGCGGGCGGCCTGGTTCTGCTCGGGGCGCGGGCGCGCGGAGACCCGAAGGCGACGTCGTCGGTTCGGTGACTGGGGGCAGGGGGTAGGGGGCAGGGGGCAAGGTCACACTGACCCCAGACCTTTGTCGATCAAGCTGCGATCAGCGTCGAACCACCCTCATCACACGTTAGCCGAGCACGAAAGCGACAGGGCCTGGATGGCCCGACAGTCAGTTCTCCAGTGCCTCGCGCACCGCCCCAACCAGCGCCTTCAGCGCCGCGGGATCGCTCATCCGGTGGGCCGCGCCGACCACAGTGACCGCCTCGAGTGACAGGCCGCTCAGGGCGGCGAGTTCATGCGACTCGGCGAGCGGGATGAGCTCGTCCTGTGCCGAATGGAGGATACGCGTACGTGACGTCGCCTTCGTCCCTGGCGCGAACATCTTCCAGGCCGGGCAGACGAGCACGACCGCGACGTCATGCGGGGCGAGAGAGAGCGCCACCGCGCCGCCGCGGCTGGAGCCGACGACGACTGTGGGGCGTTGTTCATCGAACGCAACCTGCGCGATGCGGACGGCCGCGGCGAAGTCGTCGTCGGGCAGCGCGGGCGCGACAACGTCGAATCCGGCGCCCTTCAGCGTCGTGGCCTTGGTGCCGTTCGGGCTGCCCTCGCGGCCGTGGAGGAAGAGGACGGTCGTCGTCATCGGGAATCCTTGGGAGGGAATGAAAGCGGGGACGAAACTATCGCGTCGCGAGGAGATGAAGGCTGAGATGCGCCGTGATGAGCGCTCCGAGTGGATGGCCGCGCGGCCGCGGCCGGCGGCGGCCCATCGGGTCCTTCCGACCGGGGCGGGAGCAGGGGAGCAGAAGGGGAACGAGGCTGAGGCTCCCGGGGGCAATCCATGGGCACCGATTATCGTATGCTGCGGCCCTAAGAGCGAACGTCAGGTCAGGGCATCGGGTCTCGGAACCGCCGGAGGGACAGATGTCGAGGACGCCGCGCCTCACCCACATCTCAACGCAACGACGGCCGGTAGCGGTGATGGGTGCGGGAGGCGCGTGTGCGCCGAAGGCAGCGAGTCCGTGTCACGATGAGCCGGATGCGGCAGTTTCGCACGTCCGGATCTGTGTTGGGGCTGGCGGGAGACTCCGCCAGCCTACCCGACTGCGCCGTCGATGCGAATCGACGCCTAGCGCCGCCGCGAGACAAGCTTGGGCCGCTCGCGGAATTGGCGTTCAAGGTGCGATGATCCCTAACCGATCACGCATCTCCTGGATGAGACCCTCATCGTCTACCAACGGAGACAGGATGTGCGCGACGTCCTTGTTGGCGGCTTCGTAGTTGGACTTGGCCTCGTCAGCCATGGCCTCGGTCGGATGCCGCGAGAGGACGGTGTACTCGCCGTTGAACGAGTCGTATAGGGCCAACGTCCACTCAGTCTTGGAGTGCGCTGCGAAGAACTCGGCCTGAGGGTCTGGGATGTCCATGTTCTGTCTCCGGGGCTCCCATATCGTACACTTTGGCGATCCGTTTGAACGTTCAATTCCTCGTCCCGAGCCCGGACGAGACGCGGGCAGAGGTGGGCGACGAGACTCCGGCCAGTGCTCCGTCCGACACGGCCGCCAACCCATCGCGGCCTGTCGACACGAGCCGAGGACATCGCCTCTTTGATGGCGCGGCTGACCGCTGCCCGGCATGCCAGCAGGCGGCGAAGCCGCGCCACGGGCGCGGGTGATGGAGCGGGTGTCCACCGCCGTCCGCTCGATGTTCGGCCCTGCAACACGCCGCGGTCGGCGCCCCCCTGCACAAGCGGCTATGGGTGAAACCACGCCGGTGGAACCATTCCGCCGACGACGCGCGGAGGGCAGACCGTGGTCGAGTTCGCTCCATCCTTCAACTTCACCCCACTCCTCCAACGCCAGCTCGTCGCTATCGACCGCACCGTCGGCTTCCTTGAAGCCGTCGACCTGCAGCCCGAGTGGAGCCGCACCCTCAAGGAGACCGTCCGCGTCCAGGACGCGCTCTCCTCGGTCCAGATCGAGGGCGCGTCTCTGACGCTGGAGCGCGCGTACGATCTGGTCCACAACCCACCCGACGCCGAGGTCACGGACTCCGAACAGGAGTTCCTCAACCATCTCGCGGCGTTCGACGCGATCGACGATCTTCGGGGCGTGAAGGACTACGATGTCAGCCATCGCGATCTGCAGTCGCTGCACGCGGTCCTGGTGCGCGGCGTGCGCGGAGGTCACCGGAGCGCGGGCCGCTTTCGCGAGGACACCGTCGTGGTTGGCGACCAGCAGGGCGACGTGGTGATCGTGCACCACGCGCCACCGGACTGGATGGCTGTCCCTGGGTACATCGACGACCTCATGGCGTGGCTCGGGCGCGTGAAGAAGAAGCCGACCTCGTATCAGGCGCACCGCGGCGCACCGGATGATTGGCTCCACCCCGTGCTCGTCGCAGGGATCGCGCAGCACCGTCTCGTCTGGATCCACCCGTTCGGCGACGGCAACGGGAGGTCGGCGCGCATGCTCACGACGCTGCTACTCTACCAGCGCGGGTACGACTTCAAGTACTTGTTCGACCTGTCGTCCTACTACAACAACGACCGCGACAAGTACTACAGCTCGCTGCGGACCGCCGACGCCACGGGCGACTACACCGCGTGGCTCGAGTACTTCGTCGGCGGCTTCGCCAAGCAGATGGTCGGCATCCGGATGCAGGCGAAGAAGATCGCCGCAGGGCTCGCAGAGGTCCCGCCGATCAGCGTCGAGGACAAAGCCTAGGGCGCGCCGGTCGAGTCGGCGCAGGTCGTTCGTCGGCACAGGCCGGGTCAGCCCGTCTCGATCTTCACGCGGCTACGACCCGGCGCCACCTTCTCGACCGCCACCCACGTGCCGATCTTCTCCGCCAAGCCGCCGACGTGCGAGATCACGCCGACCGTTCGGCCCTCGGCCTTCAGGCCTTCGAGCGTGGACAGCGCGACGTCCAGCGTGTCTGCGTCGAGCGTTCCGAACCCCTCGTCGATGAAGATCGACTCGATGCGCGTGCTGGTCGACGCCAACGCGGAGAGGCCTAGCGCAAGCGAGAGCGACACCAGGAAGGTCTCTCCACCCGACAGGCTGGTTAGCGGCCTGACCTGCTCCGCCATGTCCATGTCGACCACCTGAAGCTCCATCTCCTCCTTCGGCACCCGCTGGAGCTGGTAGCGGCGGCTGAGCGAAGCGAGCTGCACGTTCGCCTCGACCAGCAGGATGTTGAGGGTGAGCGACTGCGCGAACTGCCGGAACACCTTGCCGGTCGCGGAGCCGATGAGCTTGTTGATCACCTCCCAGCGCTCCGAGATCGCGCGCTGGGCCTGCAGCGCGGGCAGCAGGGCGGATGCGCGGACCCGGCGTTCGTCATCCTGGATCAGCGCCGCGCGGGCTGCCGTCCATGCGTCGTCCGCGGCGCGGAGGGTCGCCTCCACGACGGGCATCTCGGCCTCGAGCGTCGCACGGTCCTGGGGAGGGGCGCCCTGGGAGGCGTGATGGACGGCCGCGCGCTGGCGCTCGCCCTCGCGGGTGGCCGCCTCGGTCACGGCGGCGTCGACGTTGGTGATTTGCTTGCGCGTCTCGTCGCGCCAGCGCGCGTCGCGCACCAGTCGGGCGCGCAGCCCGGCCTCGTCGATACCCAGCGCCTGCAGGGCCTCGTCGACGGCGGCGCGTGCCGTCTCGCGCTCGGCGTGTCGCTGGTCGCGCTCCGCGGCCTTAGCGGTCGCGGCGGTCCTGCTCGCGATGGCGTCCTGCGCCAGGCGCTGGGCCTGTGCCGCTCGGCTCTCGGACAAGGCTCGGGCCTCTTCTACGGCGCGCGCGAGGTCCCGTTCGACGGTGTCGGCGTCCACGCCTCCAAGGAGCGCGGCGCGGGCAACGCCGGCGAGCTCAGACTTGCGAGCGGCCTCGGCCGCGACGCGCGCTTGGTCCGCGGCGGCGTGGGTGCGCTCCTCGGCGGTGAGCGTGGCGGCGGCTCGTGCGGCCGCAAGGTCCGCACGGCGGACGCGCGC
>CANJPX010000106.1 GCA_947476185.1 Bacteroidota bacterium | reverse complement strand
TATTAAAAGGATTCACACTTGGTGATGTGATCGTTACTAAAGGTGCAGGTGTTACAACCTGTTGCGAATAAATGATAGTTTGAGATTTAGAATCACTTCCGTAAGTTGTAGTCGCAGAAACACTAATAACATTTGCTCCTGAAATTAAACTTGCATTAAACGATAATTGCTTTGTAGCTATATTATATGAGAACGCAGATGTTGCAACACCATTTAATGAAACAGTAATTTGTGAAGCATTCAACACATTCAATACAGTAGCATTTATCAGAGACGTATTAATTGATGTATTAAAAGGATTCACACTTGGTGATGTGATCGTTACTAAAGGTGCAGGTGTTACAACCTGTTGCGAATAAATGATAGTTTGAGATTTAGAATCACTTCCGTAAGTTGTAGTCGCAGAAACACTAATAACATTTGCTCCGGAAATTAAACTTGCATTAAACGATAATTGCTTTGTAGCTATATTATATGAGAACGCAGATGTCGCAACACCATTTAATGAAACGGTAATTTGTGAAGCATTCAATACATTCAATACAGTTGCATTTATCAGAGACGAATTAATTGATGTATTAAAAGGATTCACACTTGGAGATATAATTGTTACAGATGGTGCAGGTGCTGCAAAAGGTTGAGTATAAATAATCGTCTGCGATTTTGAATCACTACCGTAAGTAGTAGTCGCAGAAACACTAATAACATTTGCTCCGGAAATTAAATTTGTTGTAAACGATAATTGCTTTGTAGCTATATTATATGAGAACGCAGATGTCGCAACACCATTTAATGAAACGGTAATTTGTGATGAATTAACAACATTTAAAACATTTGCATGAATTGTTGCTACACTTCCTGAAGTATTAAAAGGATTTACTGTTGGTGAGGTTATAACAACAGTTGGTGCAGGGACATTTACAACCGGTTGATTATAAATAACAGTTATGGATTTTGAATCCGCACCTACTACATTGGTAGCTGAAATAGCTATTGTATTTACTCCGGAAATTAAATTCGAATTAAAACTAAGTTGTCCGGTTGATGGATTAAAACTCAACATACTTGTGGGCATAGGAGCACCATTTGCTGTTACTGAAACCTGTCCAACTGAAGTAACATTTTGAACAATCGCATTAATTGGTAATGGTGAAACAGCAGAAGTAAAAGGATTTACAGCAGGATTAACAAATGTGATCGCAGGCGGTGGTGTTACGTTCTGAATATTATAGATCACTGTTGTTGACTTAGAATCACTTCCGGAAGTATTTGTTGCGGAAATAACAAATGTATTTGCCCCCGGATTCAAATTGCTGCTCAAATTCAAAGCATGAGCGGAAGAATTATATAGAAAGCTACTTGTAGCTACTCCGTTTATTGTAACTCCGATCTGACTTTGAGAAGTAATATTTAAGACTGTTGCCAAAACTGTAACATTATTCATTGTTGTAGAATAAGGATTAGTTGTAGGATTGGTAATAGTGACAATTGGAGAAGGTGATGGCGGAGGAACAACGATAGGTGATTCAAATATCACAGTAACATTACCTGTAGTGCTTCCATTTGCATTTGTTGCAGTGATCATAAATGTATTACTGCCATTTAATAACATCAAAGGAAATGTAAATACTTTTGATGTGGCATCATAAGTAAAATTAGTATTGCTAACGCCATTGTATACTAATCCAATATCACTTTTTGAATTTACATTCTTAATTGTCGCTTTAACAGTGTAGCTTTGCGAGGTTGAAGTAAATGAACTCACACCAGGATTAGTAATTACGA
Organism: Bacteroidota bacterium; assembly: GCA_947476185.1. Lineage (GTDB taxonomy): Bacteria > Bacteroidota > Bacteroidia > 2-12-FULL-35-15 > 2-12-FULL-35-15 > 2-12-FULL-35-15. The sequence goes on along the minus strand of CANJPX010000106.1, from coordinate 8,100 downwards.
CAGTCGGCTTATCTGCAGCCGGAGTATATGTATTTGTGTTCGTATCAGTAATGATATTATTATTTGTTACTGAAGAAACATGTGTGCTTCTTCCAAAACTAAATTTCAACCAAATCGATGAATAATGGTATTTATCGTTGGAGGCACTTTTTGAATTATCATTCGCCCATTGTTGTCCATCCAATACATCATTAAGAGCCCAGGTAATTTTATGCTCGAGGCCCATCGAAAAAACAGGCGTAAACTGATACCCTAAACCGACACCAAAAGAGGGCATAAATTTCCATTGCGGACTTTTACTTCCTTCAGCGGATGTTTCATAACTGCCATCATAAATATTATTTAATGAAGAGGCGATGTCGGAGCTGCTTGCAGTTCCAAGCGAATCCACACTCATATAATTATAACGGACATTGTTTGCGTTTAGCTGATTTGTTTTTGCAACAGCTTTTGTAAGACCTACACCTCCGAAAATATAGGGATATACTTTTGTTTTATTTCGCAATTGATTTGCACCTACCACAAGTTCAAGTGATAGTTCATTTAAAGTCGTTTTATAGTTTTGATAAACAAACCCTCCGTTCGAATAATAATTTAGGGTAGTGTCTGCTGCTCCGTTCAGAGCTGTATTATAGGCAATACCATTCGATTTCTTAGAATCCTGCCCATAGGTAACCGCATTCAAATACCGGAAACGCCATCCAAAATCTAAGGCACATTTATCATTTTGATAATACATTTGACCCAATGTGAAACCTCCTCCACCACCAAGCTTTTTCATTTTCACATCACTCTGTAGCCAGGAAGCTCCGGCATTTAATCCTAATTCAATTGGATGAGTGGTTTGTCCATAGGAAATACTTTTAGAAAGTATCAGTGCAAAAAGGACAATTGAAGTAAACGGTTTTTTCATTATTAAAGTTTTTAAAAAATATATTTGCATTTATTGTGCCGAAATTATTTTCAGCTAAAAAAGTCCCGCAAACAGGGGACTTCCAAGTGATATCAGAGAAACGTTTACTTTTTCTTGCTCAAGATCTTGAATTCCGTTCTCCTGTTTTTGGCATGTTCTTCTTCTGTACAATCAACACCATCAACACACTTATTTATCAGCCTGCTTTCGCCATAACCCTTTCCGGAAATTCTATCTTTGGAAATCCCTCCTTTTAAGATATAATCTACTGCAGCTTTCGCACGTTGCTCAGATAATTTCAAGTTAAATTCCTGAGTAGATCTTGAATCCGTATGTGAGGACAAATCAATCACCAACAAAGGATCATTTTTCATGATATTTATTACTTTATCCAATGTATTCGCTGCCTCAGGTAAGATCTTGGATTCACCATAATTATAATAAACATTTTCAACAATAGTAAGACTATCCTTTTTGGCTTGGTCTTTCAATTGCAATACTTTCAACCAAGGGTCATCAACATACAACACTCCGAGTTTATTATGATCTCCAGGTAAAATAGAGAACCTAAATTTACCATTTAAACGCGAAAACTCTTTCACAACAAATCCTTTTGCATTGGTCAACAATATTTTATTGTAGGCCTTTAACTTTGTATCTCCTTCATCCAATGCAAATAATATGTTCTGATCGGCAGGCAAATTGGTAAATTGAAAACTACCGTTTGCGTCAGTCTTCGTAGTTTGCAAAATCTCGCCTTTATCATTTACCAAATTTATTGTTGAATTTGCTAATGGAGTTTTATTTTCTGAAACTAAATTCCCTTTCAGATCAAAACGTAATTCACTGTCCTCAACGGTCATTAATTTCAGTGCGATCTTATCTGCTGCTAAAAAACGGAATTTAAAATCTCCTCCATCACCAGATTTTGTCGTTTGCATTTCCTTACCAGATTTATTGGTAATTATTATTTTTGTATTCGGAGCCAATTGAGTATCACTCTCATCCACCTTTACAAGGAAATTCTGATCAACAGGAAGATCGGTGAACACAAAAGCACCAAAAGCATTGGTAGTGGCTGTTTGTACCACCTCTCCTTTATCATTCAACAAATTAACTTTAGTATTTGCCAGCGGCTTTGAAGGGTTTTCACCAAACAATAAGTTACCGGCTATGGTCACATCTTCTCCGGCACCAAGTTCAGGAAGGGCATTTGGGTCTGCTGGCAAATTCTGAAACACAAACTTTCCACCTTTTTCGTTGATCACAGTTACACGGATGATCTTATCCTTTTCATCTGTCAAATAGTATTTCTTCTTATCAGAAAAACGAGTATCTGTCTCATCTAACTTAACCATGTAATGTTTGTCTGGGTCCAGTTTATCAAACTTAAAAAATCCTGTATTATCTGTTGTTGCGATACTGATCACTTTTCCATCTTCGGTAAGCAACATCACTTCAGCATTTTTTGCAGGATCATTTATATTTTTGCTGAATAAGATCTTCCCTGCAACAGCAAGAAATTTATTCAAAGCAATAAAACTATAAATATCATCCGATCCTTTTCCTCCTGCTCTGTCACTTGAAAAATATCCTTTTGTATTATCCTCACTAAAAATGATCCCAAAATCATCAGTAGATGAATTTAAAGGAAGTCCAAGATTTTTTACATCCGTAAATTTACCATCAATCTTACTTGCAGAAAAAATATCCAGACCACCAAAACAAGAATGCCCATCAGAAGAAAAATAAAACATACCATCTTTACGTATGTATGGAAAAACCTCCGAACCCGCAGTATTTATTTGATCTCCTAAATTTTGTGGTTTCCCCCACGAGTCACCTTCTTTTTTACAAACATAAATATCTGTTCCACCAAATCCTCCCGGCATATCGGAAACAAAGAATAAAAATTGTCCATCTGCAGATATGCAAGGATGTGCTGTAGAATAGCCATCCACATTGTACTGAAACGCTTCCACTTTTCCCCATGAACTTCCTTTTAATTTCGATATATATATTTTAGGAAGGTTCACGAAATTTTTATCTTTTTTATTCAGAACATAGGTAACTCTTGTTAAATACATCGTGTTTTGTTCTGAATTAAAACAAACCGGCCCGTCGTGATATTCAGTATTAATATGATATGAAAAAGGTTTTGCTTTTTTTGAAAAAGCGGGTTTACCATCCTTGCCAGTCTCTATTTTGCTTGAATAAACATTTAGGTAGGGTTGATCATCCCAACCATTACTACTGAAATTGACCAAATCCTGATTTCGTTCAGAAACAAAAACCAGATTATTTTTAAAAAAGACCGGAGAAAAATCAGAATGAATAGAATTTATATTTTGGACTAAACTCACTTCAAACTGTTGCGTTCTTGAGATCCATATTTTTATATCTTCACAAGACTTTACAGAAAGGTCTGCTTTTTTATCGCCAGGTGCAGCATTTGCATATATCTTAAATTGCTCTTTCGCTTCATCTATTTTGCCGTTATTTTTCAATACCATTCCATAATAGAAGTTATTTATTGGAGTTACACCGGATTGTTTTACCAACTGAGCATAATACACTTCAGCCTCCTTATAATTCTTCGTCAGGCGATAACTATTCGCTATTTTCTCTATGGCTTCTTTGTTATCTGTTTTCTTAACAGCTTTTTTGTATAGCTGAATTGCTTTTACATAATCATAGTTATCGTAATATTTATTTGCCTTTTTTAATTGTGCAAATGCTGTATTAACAAAAACTATTAATAAAAGTATACTTACCGATCTTATCTTTTTCATAAACTATATGCTCATTGAATATCAATATTATTACAAGTACCGTGGAGATGATATTTTTGATTTCGAAATATTAAAATCGTAACCAAGCATTATTTCGTGACTTCCACCGCCCACTTTTCCAATTTTATTTATCCCGTAATCATAGGAATATCCCAATTTAAATTTGTCTGTAATGTTAAACTGGGCATAGGCTACAATACCGTATTTACTTCTTACTGATAACCCGACCCAAACGCGTTGTTTTAATAAGAAACTCAAATTTAAATCGACAGTTGTTGGTGAGCCTTTTGCAGATTTAACCATACAAGAAGGATTAAAAATTAAATTCTCCGATAAGGACCACGCCTTTCCTAAAGTGAAAAAGAAATGGGGTGATAATTTTGCATCATCTCCATTTTGATTGGAGACACTTGTTAACCGGCCGTTATACAAATGTGTCGCACTGAAACCGGCATACAAAGTATTTGAATAATAATATAATCCTGCATCAGCAGTAGGAACTATTTTTGAAGTTTGGTTATGCGTATTGTAAACATCGGCCTGGTCCTTATAAATAATATCATCCCAATTGTAAGTGTAATTAAAAACACCCGCACGGAGACCAAAAGAAAGTTTGCCATTTTTTATCGGAATACGATAAGCGTATGACCCAAGGACGCCAATACTTTTCTTTGGTCCTATCTGATCCGCAATTACAGAAAATCCGATACCTACTTTTTTACTTTTCAAAGGACCGTGAATCGAAAACGTTTCCGTTTTAGGTGCACCGTCAATACCGGTCCATTGGCTTCTTATGAATGCAGATGTACTTAAAGCTTCCTTGCTTCCTGCGTATGCTGGATTGATAGCCATTTGATTAAACATATACTGACTGTATTGTGGATCCTGCTGAGCAAAGTTTTGCAGAGCTCTCAACAAACAAAAAGCGAAAATTAAAAGTTTTTTACTCATGGGAAAATAAGTCTTAAATGCATTCATGAATACTTTGTATTTCATCGTATTATCTATTACAAAAATTATTAAAATCGATATTCAAAAAATGCTAATGCGTCAACTCTACCCAACCTTTATAGGTCTTTCCATTCGCCTCTACCACATAAAAATAAGTTGCATCCGGTAACTCGCCACCTTTACTATTTGTTCCCTTCCAAACTTTTCCATCGGTAACATTATCATAATCTGTTGCTTTCCAAACAAGATCTCCCCAACGGTTAAAAATTGTAACGGAGTTATCTTTTATGAATGCTATTCCATCAATGATCCAGGCATCATTATTATTATCGCCATTAGGTGTAATACCATGATAAAAATGCAGGGAGTCAGCGCAATCCACTTGCGTTTCACCTATCACAACTGAATCATCCAAGGTAAAATTACCATCATCCATATGAAAATAATAAACCCCGGGTGCAAGATTTGCCACATTTGCAGTGCTGTCGCCCAAAGGTGGTAACCAATAATATGTAACAGGTCCAGTTGCAGATAAGAGATTTAAAGAAGCGCTACCATTATTTGCACCAATACAAGAGGCATTTGCAAAAATCACATTGGCATCCAATGAACTATTGGCAGTATTTGGTTGTTGAAAACCTTGTGTCAATACTTTTACATTCAATGGTGTTGTCCCTGGAGCATAAGTCCAGACCATTATTTCGCCAACAGTATAATCAATGGATCCCCAAGGTAATACTGCTGATGCTCCACCTGAGCTTAATACCTGCCGCATTGGTGGATTATTTTGTACTTGCGCCATTGTTGTTAAATGCACAAATAGCATTAACAAACAAAGCATGGATATTTTTTTTCTATTTATCATGGTGATAAATTAAATAGGTTTATTATTTCTTTTCAGTTGATTGTTTTTCTTCAATTGCTTCTAATTTTTTAAGCAGCATTTCTGTTTGCTTTTTCAGATCTTCAATTTGTTTTTGTTGTTCTTTAATTGCATTAACATATGCTATTAATATCGGATGAATATCTAAACTCAAATAGCCATCTGATCCTGTTTTCACAGCCTCCGGAAATATTTTCTGAACTTCTTGAGCACTGAAACCATAGGCTTTTTCTTTTAAAACAGCTTCATCAAACTTTTTATCCCCTACATTTTTATAGTGATACATAATTGGTTGAAGGCTTAAAATTTCGGCCAAACCTTTTGTGTAATCACCTTCGATATTTTTCAATCGTTCGTCAGAAGTAATGGTCCAAGTACTACTAGTTGGTTTACCTGCAGAGTTTGTGGCTAACTCCAGAGCATATGCAGGTGCAGCCGTTCCTATACCAACGTTCCCCAATTGATTAATTCTCATTGCCTCCAACAAAGCTCCTGCTCCTTTGGTATAAAAAACAAGTTGTCCTTGAGCTGTTGAGCCTGCTGATGTCAGAGTTTGAATTCTGGAAACTTCTGTACTTGATAAATATTGCAAGAAACTAATTTTACCGATTTCTGATGACCCTCCATTTGTACCACCAACAAGTTCAAGACCGGCAGTTTGCCCAACAGCATAAGCATTAACAGCAATTGTCAAAGCTGTTTTACTTGCCAAAATATTAGGAGAAGTTGTCCCTATTCCTACACTACCTCCCATAAACGTAGCAGAAGGAGCTGCTGAGTTTGCAACTTGCACCTGTAAAGCTGGAGAAGTATTGGATGCACTAGAATTGTTGACGTATGCTGCTACACCAGATGTTGTATTTGTATTGGTTGATCTTAATGACAAAGCATTGGTTGATGGACCAATATCCAATAATGCGCCTGGACTGGTTGTACCAATTCCAACTTTACCTAAATTATCAGCTGAAATAACATTCGTAGGCGAACCAAAATTTTCGTTTATTATGTTTAATATGCCCGATGCATTAACGTCAAAAATCCATTCAGCTGTAGGTTGATTTGGATTTCCTAATTGGAGTACTTTTGTGAGACCTCCTGGTACAACAATATGAACTTTTGCTTCAGGAGCTGTTGTTCCTATACCAATATTACTTGAACTACCTTGAATTCTCATTACTTCAACCATAGTTGAACTTGCTCTATTTTGCATTGCACTAAAAGCAAGGTCACCACTAGTAATTCCCGTACCTGTAATACCAGAAATTAACCCTTGATCCCACATTGTCCCACCAAAATTTGACCTAAATCCTAATGAAGTTCCACCACCAGCAAAATTATTAGTATTGGTTAAAGAAAGTACTTTTTCTATTGAACTTGCATTTTTTCCAATTGTCATTTTATAAGCGCCATCTGAATTATCACCACCTACTGAAACATAACCGGAAGGTCCTTCAAATAAATCACTTCCAATTTTGGTCCAATCTCCATCATCAAGCAGGGATGGGCTACTCCATGTCATGGTTCCATTTCCATCAGCAATAGGAATATATCCTGCAACAGCACCAGTGCGCATTGTAATTTTACCATTAACATCTAATTGAGAGAAAGGTGTGAAATTCCCTATCACAAGTTCACCTGCATTGGTTATTCTCATTCTTTCTGTGCCGGAAGTTGTAAACCTATGAAAGGTTAGCGCATTATATTCCATGTGATCTCCACTGCCAGGGTTACCAACTGATCCTTTACTGCTAAAAGCTCCGGCAATGGTATTTCCAAATTCTATAATTGAATTTGCTGCTGATGTACTTTGTGTACTCTGCAATCTCAAATAAGAATTAACCCCTTGAACATGTAAATTTGTGGCAGGGGTATTTGTACCAACACCAACATTTCCTGAGGGTCCATCAATGGTAAGTCTTTCCAAACTTGCTGTCGCATCATAAAAACTAATACGATCGGATGTCGCAAAAAAGTTTATAATATCCCATTCTCTTGTCGGATTTTTAAACATGATACCATTTTGATTCGTAGCAGAACTACTTTCAACTTTCAGATAAGCTGGCCCTCCAGTCAAAACATGTAAAAGTTGACCTGGAGAAATTGTTCCTATTCCTACATTTCCACCAGCCGTTACAGTTAACCTTGTGTTGCCATTTACATCTAAATGCCAATCCCCAGCCGAAGTGATATTATGACTTGCCTTTAAAACTCCACTTTGTAAATAACCATAGGTGGGTGAACCCCCTCCTGTTGCGTTGATATAAATACTTGAAAATGAAGGATCACCACCGTCAACCTGAAGACCTACTTGTCCGAGATTACCTGTAATTTTAACTTGTGGACCAATTCCTGAACCGGATATTCTCATTCGTTCTGCTGATGAAGTTTTTACAACAAGATCCTGAGCATCGTTCGTTCCAACAAAATTTGTAGTTGCCGTTGTTCCAGTATTTCCTAATATTCCCCATGCATTTGTAGTAAAAGAACCAGTTGCTCCTGTTGCTCCGGTAACACCTGTCACTCCGGTTGCACCTGTGGCTCCATTTGCTCCTGCTGTTCCT
>CANJPX010000105.1 GCA_947476185.1 Bacteroidota bacterium | reverse complement strand
TGCAGTCGTCAATTGATGCTGTTTTAAATTATGTAAATAATAATTACATCTATATGTGTGCGAAAGAAGATCTGTCCGGGAAACATTATTTTTCGAAAACGTATGAACAACATCTTATTTATGCTAAAAAATATAGAGATGCTTTAAATTCAAAAAATATCCATTGATAGAAATTATTTTATATTTGCACCCTAAAATAAAGTATTATGACAAAAATTAAGTTTGGAACAGACGGATGGAGAGCCATCATAGCAAAGGATTTTACTGTTGACAATGTGGCTCGTGTTACTATAGCCTCTGCTGTTTGGGTAAAAAAGAATTTTGACAAACCAAGTGTCGTAATTGGCCATGACTGCAGATTTGCAGGCGAACTATTTGCTGAAACAACAGCTAAGGTTTTTGCAAATGCCGGAGTAAAAGTTTATCTAGCGAAAGATTTTGTTTCAACACCAATGATCTCTTTAGGAGCAAAAACATTAGGAACATCTTTAGGAGTTATTATCACTGCATCACATAATCCTCCATCATACAATGGTTACAAATTAAAAGGTGGTTTTGGTGGACCTTTATTATCTGAGGATATTCAGAAAATTGAAGACATTATCCCTGAAAAAAATTCTGTGGATGTTGAAAATCTTTCTATTGCTGATTTTGTAAAAGCTGGAATGATAGAGTATGTTGATCTAGAAACAATGTATGTGGAGCATGTGGAGAAGAATTTCGACATGAATGCGATACGAAACACAAAAATGAATTTTGCATATGATGCCATGTATGGTGCAGGGCAAAATGTAATGCGCCGATTGTTGCCGGATATTACTTTTTTGCATTGTGATTATAACCCGGGATTTGAAGGACAAGCACCGGAACCGATCCATAAAAATCTTATTCCATTTTCAACGTTGATAACTGAAAGCGGTGATATTGACTGTGGATTGGCAACTGATGGTGATGCGGACAGAATCGGACTTTACGATAACAAAGGTGAATTTATAGATTCACATCACATTATTTTATTGTTGATCAACTATCTTGTAACACAGAAAAAAATGACAGGAAAAGTTGTCAATGCTTTTTCTGTTACCCCTCGCGTAAAAAAAATGTGTGAATTCTATGGATTAGAATATCAGGTTGTGAAAATTGGTTTTAAACACATCGCAGGAATAATGATCACTGAAGATGTATTGTTGGGTGGCGAAGAGAGTGGAGGGATTGCAATAAAAGGACATATTCCGGAGCGGGATGGTATTTGGATGGGATTAACCATTTGGGAATACATGGTAAAATCGGGTAAATCGCTTGATGAATTAATACAGGAAATATATAAAATTGTTGGCGCTTTTAAATTTGAACGCAGTGATATGCATTTGAAAGAAGAAGTAAAAGTTGCGATCGTTGAAAATTGTAAGAACAGCAAATACACGTCTTTTGGTCCTTACAAAGTGGAAAGAATTGAAACAATTGACGGCTGGAAATACTTTTTTGCAAACGATGAATGGATGATGATACGTGCTTCAGGAACCGAACCGGTTTTGAGGAATTATGCCGAAGCCGCAACAACAGAAAAAGCCTTTGCAATATTAAAGGCAGTTGAAAAAACATTATTGGGATAGTTATATAATAATATCATAACATAACCATCGGGCTTTTGCTTGATGGTTTTTTTTATTATCTATATCTTTGCAGTGCATTTTAAATGAATAAATCTATTTTATGAAAAAAATTAGTATATTTTTCACTTTAACTATTTGCACACTCGAGCTTTTTGCTCAAAATGGAATTATTAAAGGGAAAGTTTTAAATTCAATCAACAATGAAGGTATTCCATTTGCATCTGTTGGAATAACATCAATTAATACATTTACTACAGCTGACATAGACGGGAAATACGAGTTAAAAAATTTAACTCCGGGTTTATACAATATCACGGCATCATTTGTTGGATTTGGAAAAAAAACAATTTTTGAAATTGAAGTGAAGAGTTATACACCAACCGTTTTAAATATTGGTCTGGAACAACAAATTGACAGTTTGTCTGAAGTTGAAATTACAGCATCAGCAAATAACAAAACAGAAGAAAGTCCTGTTTCACTTCGTACAATTGGCTCCTCTGAAATTGGCAGAAATCCGGGTGGCAATCGCGACATCTCAAAAGTTATTCAATCGTTACCTGGAGTGGCATCCACAGTTTCTTTCCGTAATGATATAATAATCAGAGGTGGAGCTCCAAATGAAAATCGTTTCTATTTGGATGGTATCGAAGTTCCGAATATCAATCACTTTGCTACTCAAGGAGGATCCGGCGGTCCGGTTGGAATGATCAATGTAAATTTTATCAGGGAGGTTGATTTTTTTTCAGGAGCTTTTCCGGTAAATAGAGGAAATGCTCTCAGTTCAATATTTGATTTTAAGCAAAAGGATGGTAATTCAGAAAAACTTGTAACAACGGCTACACTAGGTTCATCCGATCTGGGATTAACCCTTGATGGACCGCTTGGCAAGAAAACAACTTTTATCGTTTCTGCCAGAAGATCATATTTAGGATGGCTTTTCAAGCTTTTAGAATTACCATTTCTTCCGATATATAATGATGCTCAGTTTAAAACAAAAATACGTTTCAATGATAAAAATGAAATTTCATTGATCGGATTAGGAGCAATTGATGATTTCAAATTGAATCTAGATGCAAATAAAACAGAACAACAGAAATACATCCTTGGGTATTTACCTGTTTTTAAACAGTGGAACTATGCTTTAGGAGCCAACTACAAACACTTTTATGAAAAAAGCTTTCTGACACTTGTTGTTAGCCGAAATCATTTGAATAACCGCTCCTATAAATATATTAATAATGATGAAAGTATCGCGAGCAATAAAATACTTGATTATGTATCACAGGAAATTGAAAATAAGATCAGAATTGAAGACACCTACCGTCATGATGGATTTAAAATAAACATCGGTGCAGGGTTCGAAAATGTAACGTATACAAATTCTACATTCAATAAAATTAATACTCCCTTTGGAATTACAACAATTGATTTTAATTCAAAATTAAATTTCAATAAATACGCCCTGTTTGGACAAATCAGTAAATCCTTATTCAAGGAAAAGCTTGTTCTCTCAATCGGAGCCCGAACAGATTTTACTGATTACTCTTCAACAATGGCTAGTCCTTTGAATCAATTTTCGCCGCGTTTTTCAATGAGTCTGAATATTACAAATTCCTTAAGTTTCAACTTCAACGTAGGACGGTATTTTCAATTACCAGCTTATACAGTTCTGGGTTATCGTGACTCCGTCAATGTTCTTGCTAACAAGGATAATAAAGTAACGTATATAAGTAATGACCAAATTGTTGCAGGCATTGAATACAACTCCAAAATAAATACAAAAATTGCTATAGAAGGTTTTTATAAATTATATGATAAATACCCGCTAACTATCCGTGATTCCTTGTGCCTTGCAAATCTTGGAGGCGATTATGGTGTTGTTGGAAATGAGCCGGTGGCATCCATTTCAAAAGGCCAAGCTTTTGGATTAGAATTTTTAATACAACAGAAATTGTATAAAGGGTTTTATGGTATTATCGCCTATACATGGGTTAAAAGCCAGTTTCAGGATAAAAGAGGCAACTATAAACCTTCAGCTTGGGACAATGGAAATATTATCTCATTAACATTTGGAAAAAAATTCAAAAAGAATTGGGAGGCAGGAATTAAATGGAGATATTTAGGAGGAACGCCATATACACCAATCGATGTTCAAACATCCTCCATCAAAACGGTTTGGGATCTCAATGGCAGAGGAATACCTAATTACGATCAATTGAACACCAAAAGATTAAAACCATTTCATCAGCTAGATATGCGTGTCGATAAAAAGTTTTTCTTAAAAAAATGGTCCCTTGATATTTATTTCGACATTCAAAATGCCTATCAATTTCAGGCTGACCAACCACCAATCCTTTTACTTGATAGGGATGTAAATGGTAATCCGCAAATTGATCCAGGAAATCCTGCAGCATACAAAACAAAATTAATTGATAATCCTTCACGCGGATTTACAGAAACGCTTGGAATAATAATAGAGTTCTGATAAAAAACAAATAGGAATATTTTTGAACGGATGGTTACATGACCTTATTCCACATGAACAACCAGTCCTTTTAAATATTCTCCTTCCGGATGAAAAATATTCACACAATGGTCTGGTGGTTGAGAAAGATGGTGTAACACCCTGACGTTTCGGCCTGCTTCAATAGCAGCAGCCATAACAGTACTATTAAATGTATTTTTGTCCACCACCTGAGAACAGGAAAATGTAAATAATAATCCACCCGGTTTTATTTGTTTGATCGCTTCGTAATTCAATCGCTTGTATCCCATGATCGCATTGTGTTTCACGTTCTGATGTTTTGCAAATGCCGGAGGATCCAATACAATTATATCATACGTATTTTCTCTATTCTTTAAAAAATCAAACGTATCAGCAACAAAGGATGTATGATTTTTGATGTTGTTCAAATCGATATTCCGATCGGTAAGCTCAATGGCTTTCTTTGAAATGTCGGTTGAGTGAACTTCCTTGGCACCTGCCAAAGCAGCATATACAGAGAACCCTCCGGTATAACAAAAAGTATTCAATACAACTTTATCTTTCGAATAATGAGCAAGTAATTCTCTGTTTTCTCTTTGATCCAAAAAGAATCCCGTTTTTTGCCCGCCTTCCCAATCTACCGCAAACTTGTGATCATTTTCTAAAGCAACTGTTTCTAATGATGAATCATTTCGTTTCCACAAATAACCATTAGGCGCTTTAATAGGAGCATTTTTCGGCATTGTTTCTTCACTCTTATCATAAACAGCATTAAGTTCATCACCATAGATCTCCTGCAATGCTTTAACAAATTCGTGCTTTATCAAATGTAAGCCGATGGAATGAGATTGAAATACAGCAGTCCCATTATAATAATCAATAATAAATCCCGGTAAACCGTCACCTTCTCCAAAGCACAAACGATAACAGTTGGTGGATGCATTATTTGTTAAATTTAATTGAGTGCGGAAATCAAACGCTTTTTGAATTTTACTTTTCCAGAAATTGTAATCAGGAGTAACTTGTATAAATGAAAACATGCGGACGGCAATGGATCCTATTTGGTAATGCCCCATTCCGAGAAATTCGTCCTGCACAGAATATACTTCAACAATATCACCTTCTTTAACATCTTCTCCGTCATAGTCTGGCGGCAGACTGATCTTTTTTATCGCGCCGGAAAATACCCAAGGGTGAAAACGCTTTACACTATGATCTTTCCCGTTCGCTAATATTACTTTGATAAATTGATCGTTCATAAAATGAGTTTATTTTTGGCAAAAGTACTAAAACTATCAGGTAGTTAGGCAAAGCAAATTGTTTTGGTTATACTTTAAATGCTCATTATCGATCATCAATTGGATGGTATGGATAATTTTATCTTCATGAACATCTGTAATTGAATTAACAAGCATTTTTAATTCCATCGGATGAACCGTTAATAATTGTTTTATCTGTTTGCTGATATTTTCATATTCATCAGTATGCAATACTTTTCTTCTTTCTTCTAAACACACATCACATTGACCGCAAGGATTTGTTTCTATTTCTCCAAAATAGGCGAGGAGCAGTTGGCTTCTGCATTTATGTGTGCTTTCCGTATAATTTAAAACAGCATCCATTCTTTCAATGGCCCGCTTTTTTAAAGAAGAAAAATTTTCTTTAGAGAGTGAAAGATCTTTTGAATCAACTCGGGGCAATGTGAAAGTCAGTTGTGGTAATTCTGTTTGTGGTGCATAAATAATAATTTTATTTTGTTGCAAAAAATTAAGCCGTTTAACAACTTCTTCTTGCTTAATATTCAATTTTTTTGCCAGATCAAATTCATTTATTTTCTCAAAATTATCAAACAGGCCTGCATAATTCCTCAATAACATTTTGATAAAAGTATCAAAAACAGGATTTGAGATCTGGAATTTATAAAGATCATCGCGGTTGATCTCTAATTTTATTCGTGCAGGTTGATAAAAAGCATCCGAAAGCAATATATATCCTTCTCTTTCAATAAATTTCAAACTATTAAATACGGTTACTGCATGCAACTTATAATTATCACAAAATACCGAGATATCAAAACTATAAGTGCTGCCTAATCCTGAGCCGGTAGGGATTTGATAAAAATTAGCTAAGGCTTGATATGTCTGACGTATTTCTTCCATCCCTGGAAAACTCGTTTCAACATTTCGTTTTAATTCGATCTTGTCACCATTGTTATATAACAAAATAGCAAAAGCCTTCCGTTCATCTCTACCTGCACGTCCGGCTTCCTGAAAATAGGCTTCCAAAGAATCAGGAAGATCAATATGTACCACAAAACGAACATCCGGTTTATCGATCCCCATCCCAAATGCATTGGTACAAACTATTACCCGCGTATTATTATTTATCCACTCACTTTGTTTGATATCACGTGTTTTAGCATCTAATCCCGCATGATAGAAGTCTGCAGATATTTTATGACTTTTTAAATAACTTGCAATCTCTTGTGTTTTTTTACGATTCCTCACATAAACAATTCCTGTACCTTTTACATTATTCGCAATCTTAACCAGTCGTGCTAATTTATCTTCTTCATTCAAAAGTATATACGCTACATTTTTTCTTTCAAAACTTTTTTGAATGACATTGTTTTTTTTAAAGCGTAACTTTTCCTGAATATCCAAAACAACTTCTTTTGTAGCAGTTGCTGTTAGGGCCAATACAGGAACATTCGGTAGCAGATCCCGAAGCTGTTCAATTTTTAAATAACTCGGACGGAAATCATAACCCCATTGTGAGATACAATGTGATTCATCAATTGCGATCAGGTTAACATTCATTTTTTGTAAACGTACTTTTACAATCTCGGTCTCTAAACGCTCAGGGGATAAATAAAGAAACTTTATTTTGCCATGAACACAGTTATCCAAAGCAATATCGATTTCCCTTTTGTGCATTGCAGAAGTTATAGCAATAGCTTTAATCCCTTTATTGGTAAGATTTCCTACCTGATCTTTCATTAAGGCTATCAAAGGAGAAACAACAATGCAAATACCTTCTTTGGCTAATCCCGGAACTTGAAAACAAATAGATTTCCCACCTCCGGTGGGAAGTAAAGCCAGTGTGTCGTTTCCGTTTAAGACAGAAACGATGATCTCCTCTTGTGAAGGACGAAAGGAGTGGTAACCCCAATATTTTTCTAATATTTCGTGAATGATTGGCATCGCAGTTTACGAATTTACGAAAATATCGGGAGGGACATTCTATATGAAAGAGCTTCAGATTTTGGCGATTTATTTGTCACAATAAATAAAGTTGAATTATAAAATTAAGTTGAATATATTTTAGAGACTCAGAAGATAAAATTACCGTATTTATTTTTTGGCAAATAATTTTTCGAGTGCAAACATTTCGTCTCTTAATCTTGCAGCTTCAGCAAAATCAAACTCTTTAGCAGCGACATCCATTGCTTTACGGGTGCGGTTTATGGCTTTTTGAAGTTCATCCTTGCTCATATACTGAACAACAGGATCGGCTGCATAATTAATTTGCTCGGTCTCAATATATGGTCTGCCCAGATTCCCTTTCGAATCAACGATCACTGTTGTCTGACCAAGAATGGAAGCTCTGGACTTATTCAAAGCCGTTGGAACAAGGTTATTTGAAAGGTTATAAGCAATTTGTTTTTGGCGTCTTCTTTCCGTTTCATCAATTGTCCGTTGCATGGAGCCTGTGATCTTATCAGCATACATAATTACTTTGCCATTGATATTTCGGGCGGCACGGCCTGCCGTTTGTGTCAATGCTCGGTCTGATCGCAAAAAACCTTCTTTATCTGCATCTAAAATAGCAACCAAAGAAACTTCCGGCAGATCCAATCCTTCTCTTAACAAGTTGATACCAATCAGTACATCAAATTTCCCTAAACGTAAATCACGCAATATTTCAACACGTTCAAGTGTATCAACATCCGAATGGATATAGCGACAACGGATCCCGATGTTGAGCATATATTTTTGCAATTCTTCTGACATCCGCTTTGTAAGTGTTGTGACAAGAATACGTTCGTCACGTTTACTCACTTTATCAATTTCTTCAAGAAGATCATCGATCTGATTGATACTCGGACGTACCTCTATAATTGGATCTAACAAACCGGTTGGACGAATTACCTGTTCGGCAACAATTCCTTCTGAACGCTGTAACTCATATTCAGCAGGAGTTGCACTTACATATATCACTTGATTAATTAACGTTTCAAACTCATCATACTTCAATGGGCGGTTATCCATCGCTGCAGGTAAACGAAATCCGAAATCAACCAGATTAACTTTGCGGGAACGGTCGCCACCATACATTGCTCTTATTTGCGGCAGTGTCACATGGCTTTCATCAATTACCATCAAAAAATCATCTGGGAAATAATCCAACAAACAGAATGGCCTGGAACCAGGCAAACGGCTATCAAAATATCTGGAGTAATTTTCTATTCCGGAGCAATATCCCAATTCACGCATCATTTCAAGATCGTAAGTAACACGATCTTCTAATCTTTTTGCTTCCAGATGTTTTCCGATTTCTTTAAAATAATCAACTTGCTTTACCATATCATCTTGAATCTGATGAATAGCACTTTTCATTGTTTCCGGACTGGTAACAAAAATATTGGCAGGATACACAGTCACGCTGTCAAGCTTCTCAATGCTCTTGCCGGTGCTTGTTTCAAAATACTCTATCTCCTCAATTTCATCACCCCAAAAAGAAACACGCAATGAATAATCAGCATACGCTAAATTAATATCGACAGTATCGCCTTTCACGCGAAAATTACCACGTAGAAAATCTTCGGTTGTTCTGGAATATAAACTTTCAACAAGCCGATGAAGAAATTTATTTCTTGAAATAACCTCACCCTTTTTTATTTGGATAACGTTGCTTCTGAATTCAACAGGATTTCCGATACCATAGATACATGAAACAGATGAAACAACGATGACATCACGTCTTCCGGATAGGAGAGAAGAGGTAGTACTTAAACGTAATTTCTCTATCTCGTCGTTAATCGCAAGATCTTTTTCGATGTAGGTATTTGTGCTTGGTATAAAAGCTTCCGGTTGATAATAATCATAATAACTCACAAAATATTCTACAGCATTGTTTGGAAAGAACTGTTTGAATTCTCCATACAATTGTGCCGCAAGTGTTTTGTTATGACTTAAAATTAAAGTAGGTTTTCCAGTTTGTTGAATAACGTTGGCAATTGTAAATGTTTTTCCGGAGCCAGTAACTCCCAATAAAGTCTGTGCAGGTAAATTTTGATTTACTCCTTCCACCAATTGTTTTATAGCTGTCGGCTGATCACCAGTTGGCTGAAAATCGGATATTATTTTGAATTCCATAGAACTACAAAAATACAGAATTATCGGTTAGAATTTAAACGGCCATTTAGAGTAATGCCGGGGAACTATTTATTCCATATTCTCCAAGCTTCTTCGGCTTGTTGATGAAGCATTGATAATCCATTTACAGTTGAGGCGCCTCGTGCCTTTCCGCGTTTTAAAAATTCTGTTTCTGAAGGATTATAAACCAGGTCGTACAATAAATGCGAAGAAGAAATGAACTCATATGGAATTTGCGGAGCACTTTCTGTTGCAGGGAACATTCCTAAAGGACTAGTATTTACAATGAGTTTAAAGGCATTCATCATATTTTCATTTAACTCTTCATATAAAAAAGTTTTATCGGGTGCATTCTGTTTTTTTTGTCGGCTTGCAAAATAACATTCTATTCCAATTTCTTTCAGCACATGGAAAACTGCTTTTGACGCACCACCGGTTCCCAATATTAAGGCTCGTTCGTGCTGCGATTCTAAAAAAGGTTTGATACTCTGCCTGAAACCAAAAACATCTGTATTAAATCCTTTCAAGTGAATAGAAGATCCGTTATGAGAGATCCTGATACAATTTACAGCACCGACAGCTTTTGCTGTTTCATCTAATTCATTAAGAAAATGGATTACACTTTCTTTGTATGGAATAGTAACGCTAAGACCGAGTATAGAAGGGTTGTCATTGATCAATTTCGGAAACAACTCAATTTTCTCTATCGGAAATAAACTGAATTCACAGCTAGGTATGTTTTCTTTTTCAAATTTTTCAGTAAAGTATTTTTTTGAAAAAGAAT
>CANJPX010000104.1 GCA_947476185.1 Bacteroidota bacterium | reverse complement strand
GAGAAACCCTTAACTCTCTCGCCTTCCCATATTTTCTTTGTGTCTTTGTCGCCAAATGATGTTAGCATACTGTCGTTTTACGTTACTTACGTCAAAGGTAAGTGATTTGTCGAAAGAATGCAAATTTGTCGAAGGAAATATTTTTCGGGCGTATCACCGAGCAATGCGGCTAACGGTTTGCGCACTGGCGCAGTTATGCATTTATGGAATACTAAACTGTCTGCCAATACTAAAGATAAATATAAACAAAAAAATTGATGAGAACTAAAATGGGCATAATTGCTCCAGTGCGCTGTTATGTACTAGGGCGGCACACAGGATTTTTTTTGACGGGATAAGCGGTCGCAAGAATTTTTTAGGGAGCTTTTTCTTTTTTCTGCGCTAGAAAAGGGCAAGCTTATTTAAAAATTTTGGAAGTGTGAAAGCTTTTGCGGTTTTTAAATCTGCTTGACCAGAGCTGTGAAATGAGAACTCCAATTTTAATTTTTTATTTAATCTTAATTCTAGCGGTCGTAACACTTTAGGTCGTAAAGAATAGAAACATTCTCGTTATTCTAATGTGTCGGTGAACTGAATCGTTTTCTCAACAAAACAGACGTTACACACAGGTCTGAATACAACCGTTTAAAGGCTGTATTTTATTTTCTCTGCACAGCGGTCGTTACACATTGGTCTTTGCACAACGGTCGTAATGTGCAGAATAATTTTCGTTAAAACAATGTATCGGTGAACTGAATTTAAACTCGCACTTAGTTTGCAACTATAAACTATCGGTGTGCTCAATGTAATTTTTGAGATTAATGTTTTTTGAGATTAATGTTTTTGAGATTTAATTTATATTAGTGCATGTTAATTCAAGTCTTTATGAAATATTGTGTACCCAAAAACTTTTTTCTTTGTAATCAAGTTTATATTGACATAATAACAACAGACACTCTTCTATTCATTTTGAACGCTGCTTCTGTTTTTGCATTGGGATATATCATTCTTGTATTACCATACCCTTTAAAAGTTAATCTATCCCTATTGACTCCGTTTATTACTAAATAATTCAACACCGACTTAGCACGCTTTTCGGAAAGCTCCTGATCGAATAACCTTGTATTATAATCTTTTTTCATGTTATTAATTATTGGATCGTTTACATGACCTTGGATTTGAATTTTCATTGTTGGGTTTTCTATCAATATTTTCAATAATTTTTCCAAATCAGGATTAGACGATTCTAGAATTACATCTGAATCAGGCTTAAAATTTATATTAGTAAAGGCTAATTCTATCCCTTCAAGTAATGTGTTTAAATTATAGTGAAATATAATTGTATGTCCTTCTCCATTTTTATACACATTGTCTAGCAACAAATAGTATAATTCATTTTCCTTCACACTAATCGATTTAGAATAAGTTGCCCCTACCCCAGAAAAAACAAAGTTTCTATTAGCCAAAGAGGAAATACCAGTTATACTTTGGGTCTCTCTATCATTTCGTGAAATATTTGAACGAATTGGTCTTGTTTCTTTTAAAGTAATTTTTCTAAAAAAACTTGAATCATTAAACTTAAATAACATAAAATCATAATCGTCATTGATATTTTGTGGGATAATATCAAATGTTAATTCTCCAGTATATTTTGCGTAAAATTTATACCAAACCGAATGGTGTTCTTTTTCAATGTAAAGTGAATCTGTTTTAGTATTTCCAGAAAATTCAATTATGTAGCCTTGATTAACTGGAGCAGATGTAGGGCCAAAAGTCGTATCTTTAATTAAAATGGCATTATCAACATCTCCATTCTCCATCTTAATTGGATATAAATTTTGTGATTTAATCGAAAGGATAATAAACAAAAAAACAATCTCGAAAATATACTTTTTCATGAAATTTTGGTCTGTTCAAAAATTTTATGTTTTTATTGACAATGCATTAAAATACAACATTCTGCTACTACAAATTATAAAACTATTTTTTTATAATCGTTCTGAATTGGTGAAATACTCTTTCAAAAATACTCAACTCTTCGGTAATAACATCTGCTGTTCCTTGCATTTCTTCTTTGTAAGCTAATTGTTTGTTATAGGATGTAATTAAATCATTTGGCAATGACACTTCAACTGCATATGTGTCTTTTTGTGGCACTAATGAAACATTTTTTACATGCCCCTTTAACGTTCCAAATTCTTGAAATTGGTAGTTATCAATTTTAACATTTACTGTTTGGCCTATTTTTAATTTACTTGAATTTTGTGCTGGCAAAAACAATTTAGCAATTATTTCTTGTTTTACAATAGGAACAATACTTAAAACATCATCTCCTTGTTTTATATTTTGATTAATCGCCCAATAGTTGAATAATGAAATTTTTCCATCAATAGGGGCTTTTAGCAAATAGATTTGTTTCCATATTTCAATCTCTGATTTTAAACTTTGAACACTTTGGGTTAATGACTTTTCAAATTTTTCAATCTCCTGATATGCTTGCATTTGCAATTGAAGTTTGTTCTTTTCAAGGTTATTGATCGCTAATTTATTATTAATGTTGGTTATTTTGATGCTTTCATAGTTCCGTTTTGCAGATAAAAATTCACGCTTTTTGTCTTCGTATTCCTTTGCTGATATGGATTGACTTGAAAACAAGGTGGTGAACCTATTAAAATCCTTTTCTATTAAGCTAAATTCTTCTTTATATATATTCTCCTGATTTTGGCACTTACCCTGTAATGTTTGATATTCAGAAAGCTCTTTATCTATAATTTCCACCTCCATTATTTGGGGGTTAAGTTCTTTTTGTAATTTATAATCGTTGTAACTTTTCAAAAAAGCAATAAACGTATGGGTAATCTCTCCTAACCCATCACCATCTTTGCCTAAAAGAGAAAGTTTATTTAGTTTATTGTAATTTAACGAATCATCTTTATTAAACTTTTGCAAAATGGAATCTATTGTTAAGATTGATTTGTAATTGGTTGTGCTTTCAATTACAATCAGTATATCATTCTTTTTAACCATTTGGTTGTTTTTTATTTTTAGTTCGATGATTTTCCCATTTGTTTTTGAAATAAGTGTTACGGGAGGATTTACAGTTGTTACCGTTGCTTTGGCTGAAAGAGTATCGGGATATTTAATAAAATAAGATAGGGATAAAGCAAGAACCATGATGCCAAAAATCATGGTCACCCCCCAACGGATTATCCATTTTGGAACTGATGAAAGCAATTCGTTTACATCTTCTGTTTTGATTTCTATATCTTTTTCCTCTACCATTATTTAATTCCCTAACTCTAATTGATTTTTTACTAAATCATAATAACTACCTCTTAATGCAGTTAATTCGGAATGATTGCCTAGTTCAATAATTTTACCTTTATCCAATACAACTATTTGGTCGGCATTTTTAACCGTGCTTAAACGGTGAGCAATGACAACAACTGTTTTCCCTTGAAAAAATTGATTCAGATTATTCATAATCACTTTTTCATTATTCGCATCCAATGCGCTTGTAGCTTCATCAAAAAATAAATAATCGGGATTTTTGTAAACTGCTCTAGCGATTAAAATACGCTGTTTTTGCCCTGTGCTTAATCCAACTCCTTCCATTCCAATTTTTGTGTTATAGCCTAAAGGCAAGGATTCTATGTATTCTTTTATATTAGCAATTGAAACGGCATGTCGCAGTTTTTCTTTGTCAATATTTTCAACTCCAACAGCAATATTATTTGCTATGGTGTCTGAAAAAATGTAGCCTTCTTGCATTACAACCCCACATTTATCTCTCCAATCTTTGGGTGAAATGGTATTCAAGTTTTGATGTGCAATTTTTATTTCTCCTTTTAAAGGTTCATAAAATTTCAATAACAATTTCATCAATGTAGTTTTCCCACTTCCACTAGTTCCTACTATTGCTGTTACTTTATTTGCTGGAATTATCAATTCTAAATCATTCAAAACCATTTCTCCCTTCATTCCAATACATTGAAAAGATAAATTTCTTAACGCAATTGAAGCATTTTTCTCTATTTCTGGAGCATTTTCATTTATGCCCGTTTCTTCATTTTCTTTACTGTGTATTTCAGATAGGCGCTCCAAACTTAATTTTGCATCCTGCAAACTTTGAGTAAAACTTACTAATTGAATAATTGGGCCATTTAATTGACCTATAATATAGCTAATGGAAAGCATCATACCTAAAGTAATTTGTCCATCTATTACTAGTTTTGCTGACAAAAAAGTGATTATTATATTTTTTAATTCGTTAATTAAATTAGATCCAGTATTTTGAGTTTGCTCTAATACGAGTCCTTGTAAATTCACTTTAAATAATCGAACTTGTATATTTTCCCATTGCCACCGTTTTTGTCGTTCAGCATTATTTAGTTTTATTTCTTGCATCCCTGTTATCAACTCCATTACTTTACTTTGGTTTTGAGAATGTTGCTGAAATCGTTTAAAATCTAATTCGGCTCTACGTTTTAGGAAAAATAATATCCAAATAAAATACAGAATACTTCCGAAAATAAATACCGAGAATATTGTCAAATTATAATATGCTAATACAAAACTAAATACTATCAAATTCACGAAAGAGAATAAAACACTAAGAGAAGTAGAAGTTAAAAATGTTTCAATTCGATGATGGTCATTTATTCGTTGCATGATATCTCCAGTCATTTTTACATCAAAAAATGAGATAGGTAGCTTCATTAATTTCACAAAAAAGTCAGAAACCAAAGAAATATTTATTCGGCTACTAATGTGCATTAATATCCAACTTCGAATTACTTCGATAGTTGTCCGCCCTAAAAACAGCATGAGTTGAGCAAAAAGCACAAGATAAATAAACTTGACATCATTGTTTTGAACACCGATATCTACTATGCTTTGTGTTAAGAATGGAAAAACCAATTGCAACAAGCTGCCTGCTAACAAGCCAACAATTAATTGAACAAGAAGTTTTTTATACCGAAAAAGATACTTGAATAGAAAAGAAAAGCTTTTGGGAGAAGGAGTGTTTTTGGTGCTTAAGTTTTCTTCTTCATAAAACTCAGGAGTTGGTTCAAAAAGCAATACAATCCCTTCATTCAAATTACTTTTCCAATATTTTAGAAATTCTTCTGTGGGGTATTTTAAAATTCCATGACCAGGATCAGCAATTGTCACAGTCTTGCCTGTAATTTTGTGAATTACAACAAAGTGATTCTGATTCCAATGAGCAATACATGGAAGTGGCGCATCTGCTAATAATTTTTCGAAGGAACATTTAGTTGCAAGAGTTCTAAGTCCAATTTTTTCCGCTGCTTCGCTTATACTAAGGAGACTGCTTCCTTCGCGGGTTGTTTTAGTCAAGCTAGCTAAATCTGCTAAACTGAAATTCTTTCCATAGTGCTTTGCAATGATTCTCAAACAAGTTGCCCCACATGTCATTCTATCTGTTTGTTTGTAAGAAATAAAAGCCATAGAAGATTAGTTTGATTGATATTCAAGGGTGCTTATTATTTCATTTGAAGAATTTCTGAAAACTATTTTATATTTATTTTTTTTCTCTAATATTAAATAGGCTTTATTGTCTGATGAATAAAATGTTTGATCATACGGAACCTTTTTGTAATAGTCATCATCATTTTTTATTTCGCATTTCATGTAAGCCTGAATTAAAACAGGTTTAATTTTATCTGGAATTATTACTTCTGAAATGACTTTTTTCGAAGTCAATAACCAATTTGGCCTATTATTAATATATTGTGTTTGTGGATGGTAAATGTAGATATCAAATATGGGGTCATTAAAAATTACAGCTTTTATATAATCCTTTGTAATTGCAAAAACACTATCTGGATGGTAAATCTTATCAATAATTTTAGAAGATAGGGTGCTCATATAACTCTCTTCAATAAATTCACATTGATTAACCGTTAATGGGTCAATTTGCGAAATAGTTTTAAAATACATTCCCATGCACCTAAAATCAGGATTAAATGTTCCTTCGGCTATATGCCCATAACCAGCCAACACAACTGTTTTTTCTACTCCATTTTTTGTTTTTATTCTATTGTAGAGATTTCTGGCCTGAATCGAATCTCTCTCATTGTTTGTATGTTTATAACCGAGTGTATCTTCATACGGAATTAATTTATACCCTAATTTTATCGCCTCTCGAATGATTTGACCACAAACAGGTTCTGCTGAATAATAACCCGTTGTTCCATCTAGGCTTTTTAAATTACCATTTTCATTTAACGTTTCCATGGCTAAAAAAGTAGCGCCTGCTGATTTTAGATCTTTCAATAATGAAAGAAAATAAGCCCGAGTTTGCACTCTATCATGAGCTTCATTAAACATAATCACTGATGTTTTCTTAAATTCTTCAAGAATTAGAGTGCTTGCTGACTTAAATTCAATTTTGTTCTCTTTTACAGAATTAACAAAATTAGTGTCATTAAGTATTTCTAATTGAGCAGAGTTTTGCATATGATTAACAGAAGTATTTACAACACTCTTGTTATCCCCTACAAAACTAAATGCTTGACAAAGAGTTGCCCAATCATTATTTAAAACAGAATTACCATCTAAACACTTCCAGGAATTTAGAAGAAGTCTAGTATAGTTGAGTCTGTTCAAAGAATCTTTAATAGAAAGGCAATTTTTGTTAATATAGGTATTTGGAAGATAGTTATTTCTTAAGTCTTTTATTCCGTTTTCTTGTGCTGTGACTTTGTATCCAAATAGAATCAGCAGTAATATAGTTTTAAACTTCATATGACATTGTATACGGGTTATACTTGCATGTTTTAGGTTTTTCGAAGGAGTCTTTTAAATAAGCCCTACAATCGCTACAGATATGTCGAAACTCACAGTCCCTGCAAACTTCTATTTTGTCTTTCGAAATATTCCATAATGATTTAAAATCATCGTGCTTGTAAGCATCTTCTATTGAGGTGGTTTTAATGTTTCCAAATGATTTTTCAAGACTAGGACAATTTTTTATATTGCCTTGAGCAGTAATAGAGATTTTTTTATTTAAACATGTATTAAAATTTAAACTTTCTAAATAGAATTTAAGATTAACATTAAAATGCTCCTTTGATATTTGGCCACAACATGAACTAGATGCGATTTTTTGTGTTGAGTAAAAAATATGTTCAGAATTTTGACTGGATTTGTCTTCAGGACAACTATGAATGAGAATGCTACTAACTACTTGATGTTTATAGCATAGTTCCATGTAATTATGTTCGTTGTAGCTGGAATCATATTTTATATACACTTCTACATTTCTAATTGTTGACGATTTGAGAAAGTCTAATAATTTTGAAAGTTTAGATAAAGAGAAAATGTCATAGGATCTCAATTCAATGTTTTGACATCCTAAATTTGATAACGATTTGAAAATATATTCAGCATTTTTGTAATTGTGTGCTGATAGTTCAAGAATACTATCATTTATTTTATATGGCGAAAGGGTTTTGTTATTTATTTTGGGGAAATTATTTGGACAACTAGTGTAGTGCCCCAAATCATAACTCATCAGATATTCAATGTATTCATTCAAGGTTTGCTTTGTTAACCCTTTATGTTTTTTTAATATCTCACCTATTGTGTGTTTTTCAAAATCTTGTATTAATGCAAATAATGTGTTTGGAATAAAAACATAAGTCCCTTTCTGCAAATCACATATTGTTGATCTTCTAGCTCCCTTAACTGGAATACAATTTGAAAATAATATAAAATAATTATTTGTTTTCATTGTAATTTATTAGTTTGCTGGTTCTTCGGTAATTATATCCACACAGCATTTCAGTGGTATTATATAGATTGTTAGGTGCTATTCTGGTTTGAACACTTCTTTTCTTGTCCTTTATATCAATCTCGTCTAAATAATGATATTTTAAGGGTAATAATTTTAATAATTCTGGATGAATAAGCTTTTTCATGTTGTTAAATAATTTGCAATTTCATATTCTAAATTATAATTGCATGGTTCTGAAACCATACCAAATTGACCAACAGGGTTTACTTCCAAAAAATAGTAGTTCCCATTTTCTGACTTTAAAATATCTATAGACCCTGTATTCAATCCAACTATTCTCATGAGTTGCAAGGCTTTTTTTTCAATATGTTTAGGTAATTGATAGGGAACAGCCCTATTGGGAGTGTCAAAATTGTATCTTCGGAAATCTACTTTTGTTTGTTTGTCTTTTTGTGAAAATATAGCCATGCTGTATAACTTGTTTTCCAATACAAATGTTCGAATTTCATATTCTTTTTCTATATACTCCTGAAAGAAGGAAAGACAAAATTCATCTGGCAATTGGTTAAATTTATCTTCATCAAGTAATTCTGCATAAGACATATATGCTTTGTCATTTTGAAACAAGCTAAATTGGCCTTCTAAATCTTTAATAATTACATTTTCCTTTTCCTTGATAAATTCGGCTAGGTATTTTTTTCTATTTGTAAATATGAACTTAGGAATATTAAAACCGCATTTTTTTGCTTGTTGTAAAACATTTATTTTGTTTACACTTAACTGACTAGGAGTTGATAAATATTTTTTACCTTTAAAATTGCGCAAAACAGAATTACGAACTGCGTTTGTATCTTCAAGTAAGCAGTTTGAAAGGGTTCTGCCTAATCCAATTGTTGTTTTTAATTGATCCGCTTTGTTTATTAAATTCGAAACATTGCTATAATCACTCCATCTTCTTATCCATATAGAGTAATAATCATTTTTAACAGTATTGTTATTTATTCTCACTTTTAATGACGCCTCGGAATCAATAAAAATGTCATTCGCGGAGTTCTCAAATGTATCTCCATTCAATCGCTCTACTTCATGCCCCAAATAAAATATCCAATCCATTATTATTTCCGTAGAATATTCAATGGCATTTTTGGAAATAATCAAAACTTTTTTCTTTTTTTTTCTCATCGCATAATATAAAAAATAAAGTAAAGGGATTTTACACCCTTTACTTTATAAAAACTAAATAGATTTACTATTTAGGTCCTCCGTCATCATTTGAAACACTTTCCCAAGTGTTATCATTGTAAGAATCAGAAGAACCAACCGTTCCACTTGGCGCCCAAGTTGTTGTATTGCAATAATGATTTGTTGCAATATAATATCCTCCTGTTACAGAAGAAAGACTACTTAATTCGGCTTTTGTCATAGCAGCGAATTTGTTAATTTTTTCAAATTTCATTGTCTAATAATTATATAATTTGCCTACTCTGTAAGGTTTTCAGCTTCTCCTACAAATATTTTTAGCTAGCACAAAAATATTTGTAATGCAAGTATACGTTAGGGCTGTCCCATCTCACGGGACAAGATAAATTATCATAAAAATTAATTGTTGTTCCACCGTTTATCTTCATCAATTCTCGATTCCCTAATGTTTTAAACCCAAACTCAAATTCCACTTTTTCTGTATAATAGTATGTTTTCTTTGTTTCGTTATATTCAATAGGAGCCCCCATTAACTTCATGTCAGTTAATTCTCTATTTAATTGACTTTTAGATATTCCAATACGCTTTGAAAATTCTCTTAAAGCACCTGTATTTTCTTGTTTAATTAACTGATGAATACAGTTCCATCTATTAGATAATTTAAATGAAGTCATGCAATGTTTTATTAATCAACTGCAACCCTAGAGTTCTAATTGTGCAATTTTAAGTTGATTTTAATTAGTCGTAATTTATTTTAAGCCTATTTTGTGTTACCCTTTTAAATTGAATGCGTTTTAATACTTTTGTATTCACATTTCTTTTAAATGTGTACTATTACTTTTTGGGGAAATTAAATACGTTGAAATATGGGATGTATTATTCCAGCCGTATCTTCTATGCTAACAGAGGAGTAGTGTGAAAGCACAAAATGTATTTTATTATTAAGTTTCTTATTATTCTATATTTATTATGCTAAAGTAATATAAAGTAATTATTAATCAAAATATTTTTTGTGCGTAAGCAGATTTAGCTCTTTTTCTTTGCTTTTGGTTTTGCGAGCAAAGAAAATGTGCTAAATGTGGGCTTGCCATTTTCTTCTTTTTTAAGAGCGCAGGCAAAAATTCTTTTTGTTAAGAAAGTGTGTCGTATTTAATTGAACTTTCATAATTGCATGACAAATATAGTAAAATACTAATACGTCAAGACGCCTTGTACATAACGTTTTGCGGCTAGACGCAGTTGCGGATTTGAAAAGCAAAACTGTCTTTACCGATAAACTTTATTAAAAGTACAAAAGGAAATTCGCAAATGCTAGAAATTTCGCGTCAGCACCTTAATTTGCATTTGCGAACTTGCAGAAACCCCGCAATTGCGATTAG
>CANJPX010000103.1 GCA_947476185.1 Bacteroidota bacterium | reverse complement strand
ATTGCTACCAAAACCAAGGTTATCCCTGCCATTATAGATGGAAAGAAATAACCGATTTTTATCATTGAGTTTATAATTGGCTTTCCCGTTTAAATCATAAAAATATAGTTTATTGTTTTTAATTGCCGAATCTTTCGCTAAGGCCAAAAATAAATCTGCATAGGTTCTCCGTGCACTAATATTAAATGAGCCCTTATCTTTTACAATAGGGCCTTCTGCATTTAACCTTGAAGAAATTAACCCAACCCCTCCACTCATGCCAAATTTTTGATTGCTGCCATCATTTGTTTTAATATCGATAACAGAGGATAAGCGACCGCCATATTCTGCAGGCATGCCTCCTTTAAAAACAGTAATATCTTTGACAGCATCACTATTAAAAGTGGAGAAAAACCCTAACAGATGAGAGGCATTATACACAGTTGCTTCATCCAGCAAAATAAGGTTCTGGTCTGAACTTCCTCCACGAACATAAAAACCGCTATTGCCTTCTCCTGCACTTTTAATGCCTGGTAAAAGCTGAATGGTTTTCAATACATCTTTCTCCCCAAATAAAACAGGGATATTTTTAATTTCATTCGTTGATAACTTTTGAATTCCCATGATCGGCTTAACAATATTCTCATTTTTTTTTCTGGAATTGATAACAACCTCTTGCAGTTGGGATTTAAATGTGCTTAGGCTAACAAGCAGCTCCATATTTTTATTTAACTCAATTTTAAAGGTATCACTCTGGTATCCCGAAAAACTGGCTATAAGCGTATAGTTGCCGGATTCGGCTGTAATAGAATAAAAACCATAGGCATTTGACACCGTATTTTTTACATTTTTGCCAGCTAGGCTTACACTTGCTCCTATAAGAGACTCCCCTGTTTGTTTATCACGGATAGTGCCGTTAATGGTATAATTGCTTTTAATTTGTCCAAAAACAATGAATGGCAATAAAAAAATAGCCAGTCCGGAAAGAGATTTTAAGAATTGCTTCATAGATTTTGTAATTGCATATGTTTTTGTTTCCCTACTTAAGAAAAACAAAATATTGATTTGTGGCGCAAATTTACTTCTGCAATCTTTAAAAACAAAAAGCAAGCGGCTTGTGATATGTTAATTTATGTTAATGGAGGGGATTTAGCGTCAGTAGTGATCATTAATTTCCCAAAAAGGTAAAAATTAAGAAGCAAATCTGCCATATACAATAACCTTAGGGGGGCGAAAAGGTTTGTTTGACAGGTCAGAAATTAATAATATCCTATATAAATATACCCGTTTACAGTGTAGGCTTGGCAACTTTTGAGTCCTGAACAAAAAAATGTATCAACTCCTTTTCTCTTTTTTGATTCATTTTTTCAATAAATGATTTATCCCATTTATAATATCCTTCTCCAGTTTTGACTCCAAATTTATTTTCTTCAACCATTTTTTTTAGCTCTGGTGAAGCATTTTTGGCATTACTAAGTTCACAAAATAAATAATCGGAAATAGCTGAAAAAACATCTAGCCCTCCCATATCTGCAGAAATAAGTGGCCCTGTTGCAGAAAGCCTTCGGCCAATTCCGAAAGTCACTGCCGCATCGATATCTTCTTTAGATGCAATGCCTTGCTCCAAAATATATTGTGCTTCCCTAAGCAGTGCAAATTGCAGGCGGTTTCCAAC
The DNA here is from genome assembly GCA_947476185.1 of Bacteroidota bacterium. GTDB lineage: Bacteria > Bacteroidota > Bacteroidia > 2-12-FULL-35-15 > 2-12-FULL-35-15 > 2-12-FULL-35-15. The sequence goes on along the minus strand of CANJPX010000103.1, from coordinate 8,808 downwards.
GAAGCCAGGAGATTCCTTTTTTACTTCGATCGGTTGCTTATGCATACATTTCAATAAATCGAAAGCACGTTTTATTGTTTGATCATTTGTATGTATTCCCCGAACAACTTCCACTAATGGGACAAGATGTGCAGGATTCCAAAAGTGAGTAACTACAATCCTTTGAGGGTTCAATGTGCCAGAAGCAATCTTGGAAGGGCTAAGTCCAGAGGTATTCGAAGCTAAAATCACATCCACATCACATATCTCATCAAGATATAAAAAAAGATCCCTTTTCATTTCTAAATTTTCCGGAATAGTCTCTATTATAAATGATGCCCCTTCCGCTACCTCAGGGATTGAATGTGTAATGCTGATCCTATTTTTTACCAACTCGGAATTATCCGAATCCAATAATCCATTTTCAGAAAGAACATTCAACTTATCAATGATCGACCGTTGCGCCCTTTCAGTTTCCAAAAAATTTATACCATGTAGTTTAACTGGCAAGCCTGCCAAAGCCGCAGACAAAGCAATAGAATGTCCCATTGTTCCACAACCTATAATTGCTAACTTTTCCATTTTGAATTTATTAATTTATAACAAGACAATTTAAATGACAAAATTGAAAATCAACGAATTTTCATACTACACAATTCCGGTAAAATAATAAACTGCAATAATTAAAAATACTGCCACTGTCTTGATCAGCGTCATTGCAAAAATATCAACATATGACTGTCGATGAGTTAATCCAGTGATAGCAAGCAATGTGATTACAGCCCCATTATGAGGAAGCGTATCCATTCCCCCACTGGCCATTGAAGCAACTCTATGCAATACTTCCGGCGAAATACCAAATTTAGCAGCAGCCGTGATATACGTTTCACTCATTGAAGCTAGCGCAATGCTCATTCCTCCAGAAGCAGACCCTGTAATACCTGATAAAGTGCTAATGGTCACGGCTTCATTTATAAGAGGATCCGGAATGGCAGAAGCCAATCCTGCATTGATTGCTTTAAATCCTGGAAGAGCGGATATAACAGCCCCAAATCCATATTCAGATGCAGTATTTAAAGTAGCTAGCATTGCACCTCCAATAGAAACATTAATACCCGTATTGAAATTTATTGTTACACTTTTAAAGGCTAATATTAAAACTGCAACAATACCTACAAGCAGGGCGCCTTCAACAGCCCATATAGCAGCAACTTTCTGTATTTCAATAGGTGAAAATCCGCTGATGCCGATAGATGAAAAGTCGAAACTTTTACCCCAATTACTGATAATTAATTTAGTGAATATTTTATTAAAAATACCTACTAGCAACAATGGCAATACAGCCAAAAAAGCATTCGGGAGGTTATTAAAAGTAATTTCTGCCGGTTCATTGATATGCCCAATTCCATACCCTTCTCCTGCTTCTTTCGCCTTTCGCCTTCTCCATTCCAAGTAAACCATACCTACAAACAAAATAAATGACCCTCCGATTAAGCCCAACCAGGGTGCAGCCCAAGTATTGGTATTAAAGAAGGTAGTGGGTATAATATTCTGAATTTGCAAAGCACCCGGCAAGGCATCCATTGTAAATGTAAAGGCGCCTAATGCAATAGTACCAGGAATAAGTCGCTTAGGAATATTTGTTCTTTTAAAAAGCTCCGACGCAAATGGATAAAGTGCAAAAACTACCACGAAAAGGGATACACCACCATAGGTAAGCAATGCCCCCACTAAAACAGTTACAAGCATTGATTTGCTTTCACCAATAAATTTTATTATTACAAATGCGATAGACTTTGCAAAACCTGACAATTCAATCAGTTTTCCAAAAATAGCACCTAAAAGAAATACAGGGAAATAAAGCTTAATAAACCCTGCCAATTTTTCCATAAATATTCCGGATAAAAATACAGGCACCCATCCTGGATTTATCAACAGAACTGCAAGCAAGGCTGTTAAGGGGGCAAACAAAATAACGCTGAAACCTTTATACGCTATATACATTAATAAAAATAATGGCAAAACGATATAGACAATCTGCATAAAGAAATATTAAAAAGTGGCAAATGATTAAATTTTATTGAGCCGACCAGCCTCCATCAATTGGCAATGCAATTCCAGTGATAGTAGCAGCATTATCTGATGCTAGCATTAGCGACATTTGGGCAATTAACTCAATAGGTATAAAATCCTTCACTGCCTGTTTTTTCAAAAGAACCTGATGAATCACCTCCTCCTCAGAAAGCTTATGAAATTTAGCCTGGTCGGATATTTGCGTTTCAACTAAAGGCGTTTTTACATACCCCGGGCAAATTGCATTACAAGTTATATTGAATGAGGCACCTTCCAAAGCCATGGTTTTGGTAAAGCCGATTACCCCATGTTTGGCTGCTACATAAGCACTTTTAAATTCAGAAGCATATAATCCGTGAACCGATGCGATATTAATAATTCGTCCAAATCGATTGCTCTTCATATAAGGCCATGCGGCTTTTGTAAGATGAAAAACAGCGTTGAGATTTATATTTATAATATCGTTCCACTTGTCTTCTGGAAAACTTTCTATAGGGGAAACATGTTGTATGCCCGCATTATTGATAAGCACATCAATACTTCCGAAATTTACTACGCAGTTTTGAACCAGTTCCCTTAATGCTACAGGGTCAATCATATTAGTTCCAAAAAACATATGGCGGATCTGGTATTTTTCAGCAATTTCAAGAGCAATTTCAGCTCCGTTTTTTTCTAAGCCATTAAAAATAATATTGTACCCTTTTTCAGCAAATACTTCTGCAATGCCTAATCCTATTCCGCTTGTGCTTCCTGTAATTAGTACTGTACGTTTTTTCATAAAATAAATTAATAATATTGACAGATAAAAAAAAGAGGACAGAGCGATAGTTGTTTCAAAAAAATAATATAAATAAAAATCCATTGCAATGAATTGCAAAATCTTAATAAAAATATTAAAAAAACAACTGATTTACGCAATTGCTATCAAAATGAATGCTGGTTGTTATTTCATTGAAAACAATTAATTATGTAATTCATACGTTTGAAATTGACTTTACTGTTGGTGAAAATTTTTTAAATTAAAATAAGCTTACCCCTTTAGTGAATTTTTTTACCGCATCAAGATCGAGTTCCAACCCTAGTCCTGGGGCAGTAGGTATCTTCAACATGCCCTCCTCATCCATTTTCCAACCTCCTACTGTGATTTCGTCAATAAACGGTGACCCTGTAAGATACTCGACGAGATCAGTACTTGGAAAGGCAGATGCGAGATGCAAATCTGCAGCGAGCCCAATTGCGGTATTCCAACCATGTGGAATAAAACGGATACCGAATTCATTGGCCATGGCGGCGATTCGGCACTCTTCGCTAATTCCCCCTACCTTAGTTACATCTGGCTGCACAATATCGAATGCCTGAGCTGTAAGCCAAGGGAGAAATGACTGTCGACGTGTAAGGACCTCGCCACCAGAAATTGGTATTGGAGAATTTTTTCGCAGATTCACATAGTCATCAAAAGCGTCTGGATTTAGCGCTTCCTCAAACCAGTGAATATCATAATCATTGAGCATATTCGCCGTATTAATTGCCCACTTATAACCATTCGGCCAAAACGCATCGCTTCCGCCAGCATCCACCATTAACCGAGAATCTGGACCTACTGCATCACGTGCTGCTTTTACAATCGCTTCATCAGTGGCTGCACTTTTTCTTCCGAATGGGCCCCAACCAATTTTAAATGCTCGAAAACCCTGCGACTTTACTTCGAGTAAATGATCATGGAGCTTAGCTGGCTCATCCATGAGAATGGAAGCATAAGGTTGAACTCGCTCACGATACCGTCCGCCAAGCAAACGGCCGACTGGTTGACCAGTTGCCTTACCTAACAAATCCCAAAGTGCTATATCGATACCGCTAATGGTATGCGTAATAGCACCTCCGCGGCCAAGCCAAAATGAATTTTGATGCAACTTCTCACTGACGCGTTCAGGCTCTAGCGCATTCTCTCCGATATACAACGGTTCAAGTAAAGCAAGTGAGGCACGAACAAGTGCATCATTAGTGAATACACTGCCCAGACCAATTGCTCCTTCATCGGTATGGACAGCAATAAGTGTATGTACACAATCATCAGGACGAAGCTCATTACTCCAACCACCTTCTGGTGTGGCTCCATACAAACCTGCGCATCGGATTTCTCGAATTTTCATATTAATTGCTATTTTTTATTAAAAAATTTTGCTTTAGGAATAAACTCCACAGTCGCATCTAATGGAAAAATTGGACGAGGACAACGGCTGTGACCGAGGTACTTTAAATTAGCACTTGATGATCCTGGAGCATCTACATTCACCATTCGTGCACACCAACTTGCATAAATATGATGCTGACAGTGGGGCGATTTGACCACCACAGCATCAAATCGCTTTGGATCTTGTCCATGGGCATAGAAAAAGGATCTGTCGTAAAGATTAACCGCCCTACTACCAACCACTATTATGAAATTATTTATTTCCAGCACTGCTGTTCGACCAGCATTCCACTCTTCTCCAAACGACTCACTGCGAAAGCGACTTTCTGCGAGTAATAACACTTTTGAGGTAATTTGCAGCGGCTCAAAGCGGCTAGGATCGAGCGTACCCCCAAGTGATGACTGAATTGTATTGCCAACACCTGCAGCAAAAGCTTTTCTAACGGTAGGTTCATCGACTATAGGCAATAATGTTCGACCAGTATATCCTATTTCGATCAGTTTTCGTAAAATAACATTGCTATCACCGGATGCTCCTGAACTCGTTGCATCAGCAGCATCAATCAGTGCGATCGTACCCTTGGTATGCGATTTGATGATCGTAGCCATTTCGTCAAGACTAACCAATGAAACCTGCATGCTTTTATGGTTCTTCCAAAAACTTTCCGCAATCCGAATAGATGCATGCTCAGCCATCTCAAGATTGTTATCCGTCACAACCAAACTATATGTCTGAAGTTCTGGTACATCAGTAAAGGGATTGCCAATAAATATACCAGCGGATAGCCCGCCCGGACTTTTTTCAACTTCTTGTGCAATTCGAATACTCTCCCCGAAAAGACCACTATCAGTTAAGAGTTCATCCCCACGAACTAATGCTGGGATTGCTACTTTTGCTGTAATGGGTTTTACCTTACCAGCTACAATTTGAAGCAGCAACTTTGCAGAACGTTCTCCAGTTTCAAAAAAATCTACATGAGGATAGGTATGATAAGTCACAATAGCATTGCTATGTTCAACCATTCGATCCGTTAATATCGCATGTAAATCAAGTGATACAACGATGGGGATATTTTTACCCAAAATTTTGCGAGTTTCTTCGAGTAACCATCCTTCAGGATCCAATTCTTCCTCACTTGCCATAGCTCCATGCATACAAAAATAAACTCCATCCACTGGCGGAGCCGATCTAATACTGTCTAGAAAGTTCTTGCTTAATTTTTCCCAGGCACCCTTTGCTAATGTGCCCCCCGATGTGATAAAGAAGGCGCTATAGGTTGGTACTAGGGTGATATTTTTATCTGCATCAAATACTGTCAATGCACCACCAATTTCATTTCGTACGGTTCGATGATATTGCAACAATTCATCCCCGTACCGGACTCCAAAATCATCGTAACCACTTAAATTTGGATTAAAGGTAGATACCTCCTGTTTACATTCGGCTATTAGAATTTTAGGCATCTGTTTATAAATTATATGACAGGCTTTTTTATAAAATTGAAATGTTAATGCTTGACTTTTTTTATTAGAAAATACTCCTAGGCAGAAGTATTTATATAATCAGTTGAAAATAATTTTTTAATCCCCAAAAATAATGCTCCCCCTGCCAATATATAAGCGATTGCTGTAAATGATAGTAATCGATCGATACCGACAGTTTGCTTAAAAAGACCGCCGAATAGTGCAGCAAAACCGGACATTACTGCTCCGCAAAAATTCAATAAGCCAACGGCAGAAGCTCTTGTTTCGGCAGGTACAACATCAAAAGCAGCAGGAAAAATATTGCCCATTAAAAGACCACTAAATAATCCAAATCCTGCTGCTGCAAATCGTGTTGAATTTAATGCATCACTATTTCCGAGAGCATACAGGCAAGGCGCGCAAAGAATTAAACTGGCGGTCATTAGCCAAAGACGTGAAGCTTTGGTGACGCGATATAAGGCATCTGCGAGAAAACCTCCACCCAGTATCCCAATTGCGGTTGTGCACTGAACAAAAATTGTTGCATTTAATGCTGCATCTGATTGATTCAGCGCGAACTTGTCGTGCAAGAAAGTGGGCAACCAGCCATATAGCAGCCAGATACCAAATACGAAAACAGGAAACACCAAGCAGAGCAATAGAAAAGTACGCACCTTGATTAATATTAAAAAAGAGGGTCTGTTATTTTTATTTGTCTGACTAGGGTTAATATCATTGACCTTTCGAAGAAAATAAAAGTACGGAACTACGTAGAGTAAGCCAACTATTCCAAGTACAAAAAAGGCGATCCTCCATTGGCCTCGATCCGCCATCCAACCTCCAAACCAACTACCTACAACAGTGCCAGTAATTTGAGCCGTAGTAAGCACAGAGATAGCTCGTGAACGAAGTGAACTTGGATGGGTATTTGCGATCAGTGCAATAGCTGTTGGCATAAACATTGATTCCGAAATACCCATCATAGCACGAAGGGTCAACATAATAATAGCTGACCCTACAAATCCAGTAGCTAAAGTGGTAAGGCTCCATATAAATAGGCTAAGTAAAATGAGGCGTTTTTTTGAAAAACGATCTGCAAGTTGTCCAGCGATAGGACAGCCGATAGCGTATACCCAAAGGAAGATTGCACCAGTGAGTCCGAGCTGCTTGTCTGTCATTCCAAGATCTGTTTTCAAAGAGGGAAACATTGAAAACACGGCTTGCCGATCCGCATAATTTAGAAAATAAGCAAACCATATAAAAGCTACAAGTGTAGTAGCCTGCCTTGCCGATACTAATAATTGAGGATCTCCGCTATTTCTTCTTTGATTCAATTGTCAGTGATTTATTAATCAAGGGAAGTGACGTAATTCCAATGTATATTTTGAGATTCTATTAGTTTTATACAGAGATAAAAGGAATTTTTTGATACAAGCGCTAGACCGAAGCACCACAAATAATAAATCAAATTAGTCGTTCATTTTGATTTCTGAATTTACCTACTTTTTTTGATCCTGTATATATTTAGCTGCAGTACCAACGGTTGTTATCCAAATTCCATTTGCAGGATCTTTTGCATATTCAAATAAATTTCTTAGCATGGCTAGACGGGTAGTTTGGGAACCTATGCCACCCATTTCATGCCCAGCAAGCACTAACCATCCACCTGTCTTTTTCGCATTTTCCAAAAGCGATAAAATTTCATTAAAATTTTTCCCATCCATCTCCATACCTGTCAGTTGAGCAAAATCACAGAATGTTGGATCGTTTGGACCTTCATCTAGCCAGCCCCTACCGGTTAAAAATAATTCCGCAATGACTGGTACATAACTTTTAGTGTTTTTTCCCCTTCCAATAAATGTCTGACCGCAGGGATAAGCAAACACCACAGGTTTAACTCCAAGTAATTCCTCTATTTGTTTATTCGCTTCAATTAATTCTTTGCGCATCTCATCAATGGTATAATTCTCTAATGCCTTTTGCCTAGACCAAGCAAAATTGCCTGTACAAGGGTGGTTAAGAGAATGGTTCCCTATCTCATGTCCATTTGCTGCAATTTTCTTCCAGCCTTCTAGGCGCTGCTTCAAGCCTGAGGGCCCAACATAGAATGTAGCTTTTATTCCGTACTCGTCCAACAATGCTGCTCCAGCATCCACCTGGCTAAGGCGGGCATCGTCAAAACTCAGACTCACTGCTACTTGTTTACCTTTTGGCCAAGAGATAGCAGGCTTGGCCTGTTGAGCAAAAATGATTTCATTTGACAGAAAACTAATAATAAGTAAAACTGAAATTTGAAAGAAATTGTTTGCGAGTCTGAAATTATCAGTCCGATTTGAAAGTGATTTTTGAATTGATTTCATAATAAAATTTTACAGGTACCTTTTTTTAATACCCCCTTGAAGATAAAATGACAACTTTGGATTAGATGCTATACAGAAATGATTACTGGCTATTCATCCTTCGAAGTCTAAGTTCGCGAAAATCTAACAAAGCGCCTGTTTTAAAAGGTTGATTAGATTTAAACACAACTTTTTGAGATCCTGCCTCCAGTTTGATAACCCCTACTTTTGCAATTTTATATTTTTCCCATGAACCACTAGGGGTTACTATTCCAGTCAGTTTTTTATCTTTTGCTTGAATCAGAAATTCCTTTCCTGCTTCTTCGTTTGAAACGGACCATTCAAGCATCGCTTCGTATTCCCCCGACTTTTCAACATCCACTTCCCACTCTACGCTGCTTGTAGCAGTAAACCATCCAAAAGCCCTCCACTCAGGCATGTATTTAACATCAGCCCCAATAGCTTTACCACTCTCGGCTGTAAATCTAAGCAACCCGTCAGTTTGCGGCCTAACTAGCGTAGGTTGGTTGATTGCTTGAGATGCAAAAGAGCTAGTGCTTTTCATTTCACCTTCCAAATATGCAATAACAGATTCCTTTACATCTTTTTCTACAGCAGGTGTGTATGGAGAAACCGTTTCGATTTCATATCCACCATGCGCCCACTCTTTCTCAGTAGGAAGATATCCAAGCCAGCCATTGGTATATCCGTAATAGAATGTATAAGGAAAGGGAGAACGGTCACGAATCTCGTTGGAGATTT